>JAEUMJ010000195.1 GCA_016792865.1 Hyphomicrobiales bacterium
AAGCGCCTGTTCCATGTTGCCCAGATCCCAGGCCGCCATCATGCCGAGTGCGGCACCGACATGGGCGGGATCCTTGAACAGGCGGAAGTAGTGCTCGATGTCGTCCGGGCCCGGATTCGAACCGGTGTCGCGCAAGAGCCGTTCCACCGTCGTGATCCGCGCCACTCCGGCAAGCAGGCGCGGCATGAACGGATTGGAGGCGATGAGCTTGGCGATAGGCGAGAACAGGCTGCCTGCAACACCGCCGAAGGGAAAGAAGGCCCCGTTGAACGAGACCAGCGTCTCCGGCTTCAGGAGCTTGCGCGCCACGGCTTCCACCAGGATCGCGGCACCTGCCGAATGCCCGGCGACGGTTTGCGGCACGAGGCCGAGCGCCTTCATCACGGCGGCAACACCTGCCGCCATCCGCGGAAGGGTGAGGTCGGCGGAATCGCGGGCACGGGTTAGGCCGTGACCGGGCAGGTCAAGCGCGACCACATGTGCGTGTTCCGCCACGAGGGGCATGACCTTGCGCCACGAATGCACCGAGGCCGCCGTTCCATGAACCAGCAACACCGTGGGACCTGTGCCGGCCTCGACCACATGCCAGTTCAGCCCATCGGCAGGAATGAAGTGATCTTTCGCCGGTGAGGGTGAACGGTCTTCCGGCCAGAGTGCGGCATTCATTGCGTCAGGGCTCGCAGCGCCCGGTTGACAGGCCGTGCAATGTCATGTGCCCCGGCGCGCGGCATGGGCAGATACCGTGCCTGCATTGCATCCGCCAGCGCCCTGGCGTGATGCTTCGGTTCCGGGGAAACATCGATGACCATGGCATCGATTCCTTCCGCCGCCAGGCGCCGGGCACTCGCCATGGTTTCTTCGAGTGCCTTCACCTTGTTGCCTTCGCCCTCGCGGGTGACATTGGCACGGCCATCGGTGAGCATGATGATGGTGGGCGTCCCGCCGCCCCGCTTCACCTGCAGGGCCACTGCGAAAGCCTGATCCAGCCCCGCTGCGAGCGGGGTTCCGCCGCCGCCGGGCATGCTCGACAAGGCCCGCTTTGCGCGTTCGAGCGAGCGCGTGGGCGGCAACAGCACCTCCGCCGTCTTGCTGCGGAAGGACACCAGCGCCACCTTGTCGCGGCGCACGTAGCACTCTGCGAGAACGGTTTCGACTGCCCCCTTCGCCTCTGCCAGGCGCTGGAAGGCGGTTGAGCCGGAAGCATCGACGGCGAAGATCGCGGTGGCCTCATTGCGCTGCTTGATCCGGGCGACGCGGAAGTCGTCGCGCAGGACCAACAGCCGGTCGCCGCCATAGAGCTTGCGCCGCACCGGCTGCCAGGGTGCCGCCGTCCGCAGCGTCGCCAGCACATCCAGCCGCTGCCGCGCCAGAGACGTGGCACGGCGCTGCCCGGTCTTGCGTCCGCGCTGGCCATTGCCCTTGCGCTGGGCGTTCACCTTCATGTTGCGACCGGCACCTTTGCGGCCCTGTCCGGACACGAGATCGGCCAGGATGTGGTCAGGCAGCGAAGCCTTCACGGCCTCGACAATGATCTCGGCATTCTCCGGTTGCCCGGGCGGGGATTGGACCGCCTCCGCCTGAGACTGGCGGTCTTGCGGAGGCGGCTGCTCCTGCTCCTGATCTTCATCAGGCGGAGGAGGCAACTGTTGGGCCCGCGGCGCAAAGACTAGTCTCGCGGCGAGCGTGACATCTTCTTCTCCCACCGCGTCAGCGCCGCGAAGCGCGGCAACGGCGCGCGCCACCTCGACAGCCTGGATCGCGGCGCGGGGAGTGGGGATCGCCAGCATCATCGCGACATCCACAAGGTTGCTGATCCATGCAGGCGCAACCGTCACGGCCGAAAGCCGGTTGCGGGCGGCATAGATCAGTTCCGGCGACCATACCGCCTCGGCCATCGCGGAAATCACGAAGGGCAAGCGGTCCAGCAGGCGCTGCGCCACAGGCTCGTCATCCGGGCGCGACGTGGTGACGGCGAGCAACAGGATGGAGCGCCGGTCCAGCGCATCGGCAATCGCGGCGGCACAGGCCAAGTCGATCCGCTCCGCCCTTCGCAAGAGCAGCGTTTCAGGCTCGTCACGATCAAGCAGTCCACAGGACAACACGGGCTTTCCCGTTGCCAGGGTTTCCGCAAGATCAAGGGCGCCGCTGAGCGCCTCAAGGGTAACGCCGGCGGGCACGGCGTGAATGCGCTGCTCCGGCATTGCCGCCGAAAAGGCGGCGAGGAAATTGCCTTCCGCCTCCTCGGACATCAACGCGCCGCCCAGTTCTTCACCACACAGCGCCAGAAGCCCTGCGGCCCATGTGGCGTCATTGTGGGCAAGCGTGGTCATGCCCCCAGCACCTCTGAGATGGCGCGTTCGATGCGCACTGCCGAGCCGGTTTCCTCCAGCGGATTGCGACGCAGGCGGTGACGCAGCGACGGCAACGCCATGCGCCTGATGTGGTCGATGGTCACGGCCTTGTTCCGCTCGAAGGCGGCAAGCGCCCGCGCCGCCCTGACGAGCGTGAGTTGCCCGCGCAGGCCATCGGTTTTCAGGGCGAGGCAGAGACCGGCCACCCGTTCCTGGATTTCGTCCGCCACGCTCACATCGGCGAGGCGTTTCCGAGCCGAAAGGATCTTGGCCTGCATGGCCTTCTCCTCCGCGCCCCATGTGGCCGCGAAGCCGTTGGCGTCGCGCTCATAGGCTTCGCGCCGCCGCACGATCTCCACCCAGGTCGGCACATCCTGTGGCGTGCGCACCTCGACGGAAAGCCCGAACCGGTCAAGGAGCTGGGGCCTCAGTTCACCCTCCTCCGGGTTGCCGCTGCCGATCAGCACGAAACGCGCGGGGTGGCGCACGCTCAGGCCCTCGCGTTCGAACAGGTTTTCACCGGATGCCGCCACGTCAAGAAGCAGGTCAACCAGATGATCCTCCAGCAGGTTCACTTCGTCGATGTAGAGATAGCCGCGATTGGCCTTTGCCAGCAGTCCGGGTTCGAACACCTTTTCGCCCCGCGCCAGCGCCCGCTCCAGGTCAAGTGCGCCTGCGACACGGTCTTCCGTGGCCCCCAGCGGCAGGTCAACGACGGGAACGGCAATCGTCTCTGATTTCAGCCTGGCGCCCGACACACTTGCGGCGCGGCATTGGTCGCAAGCCCCCTGCGGCGAGGCCGGATCACAGTGATAGGGACAGCCTTTCACGGCCTTGATGGCGGGCAGCAAGGCCGCGAAGGCACGAACCGTGGTCGATTTGCCGGTGCCGCGATCTCCCATGGCAAGCAAGCCGCCGATCAGCGGATCGACCGCCGTCAGCACCAGACTCATCTTGAGATCGGCCTGCCCTGCAATCGCCGAAAACGGGAAAACCGCTCGCCGTCCCTGCAGGTGCACCCTGCTGTCTCGTGTATCGGTTTCCCGGAGCATGGGGACACGTCCTTCCCGTTTTGACCCGCAGGCTAGGACAGACGGCAACCAAGATCAATCGCTGTCTAGCAGAATTGACATGATGTCAAATCAGCGCAGGTTTAAATGAACCATGATTTACCTGCATAATATCGCGACGCGATGTCCAGGCGAGCGACTGTCCTTCAAACTTGACAGTATTTGACTTGGGTCAATGACCCTCCGCCGGGAAGCCATCAACCTTGCAGGACTGGCGACGGGGAGGGAAACCCAATGCATGTTGTTCTTGTTCATCCGAACTACCACTCCGGCGGTGCGGAAATCGCCGGCAACTGGCCGCCTGCGTGGGCCGCATATCTTGCGGGCGGGCTGAAGTCGGCGGGCTTTGACAAGGTCACCTTCATCGATGCGATGACCGATGACCTGCCCGACGAGGTGCTGGAGCAGAAACTGCGGGAGGCCAATCCGGATGTGATCGGCGTCACCTCCATCACCCCATCCATCTACAAGGCGGAAGCAGTGCTCAAGATCGCCGAGCAGGCGGTGCCGAAGGCCGTGCGGGTGCTGGGTGGCGTGCATGCGACCTTCATGTTCAAGCAGGTGCTGAGCGAAGCCCCCTGGATCGACGTGATCGTGCGCGGCGAAGGCGAGGAGATTTTCGTCAATCTCGTGCGCGCCGTCGCTGAGGGGAGGTGGCCCGCCGACCGTGCCGGGATCAAGGGCCTGGCCTATCGGGACGGCGGCGAGATCATTGCGACACAGGCAGCACCCACGATCAAGGATCTCGACGGCATCATGCCGGACTGGGATATCCTGACCTGGAGCAAGTACATCTACGTGCCGCTTGGGGTGCGCGTTGCCATTCCGAACATGGCGCGGGGCTGCCCCTTCACCTGCTCCTTCTGCTCGCAGTGGAAGTTTTGGCGCGACTACCGTGTGCGTGACCCCAAGAAGGTGGTGGACGAAATCGAGAAGCTGGTGAACGAGCACAATGTCGGCTTCTTCATTCTCGCCGACGAGGAACCCACCATCAACAAGAAGAAGTTCACCGAGTTCTGCGAGGAACTGATTGCACGCGGCCTGCCCGACAAGGTGAAGTGGGGCATCAACACTCGCGTCACCGACATCTACCGTGACCGCGACGACCTGAAGATGTGGCGCAAGGCGGGTCTTGTGCACGTCAGTCTCGGCACCGAAGCCGCCGCCCAGCTCAAGCTCGACCGCTTCAACAAGGAAACCAAGGTGGCGCAGAACAAGGAGGCGATCCGCCTTCTCCGCGAAGCCGACATCTTCACCGAGGCGCAGTTCATCGTCGGCCTCGACAATGAAACGGCCGAGACGCTGGAGGAAACCTACCGCATGGCCTGGGATTGGCAGCCCGATCTCGCCAACTGGTCCATGTACACGCCGTGGCCTTTCACCCCGTTGTTCCAGGAACTCGGCGACAAGGTGGAAGTCTTCGATTTCTCGAAATACAATTTCGTCACGCCGATCATGAAGCCCGATGCGATGGACCGCGCCGAGCTTCTGGACCGGGTGATGAACAACTACCGTCGCTTCTACATGAAGAAGGCGCTGTTCCATTATCCGTGGCGGGGCACCGGTTTCCGCAGGCGCTATCTGCTCGGCTGCCTCAAGGCCTTCCTCAGGGCAGGCGTGCAGCGCACCTTCTATGATCTCGGAAAGGTGGGCTATTGGGGGCCGCAATCGAAGAAGTCGGTGGATTTCCACTTCGATGGCTCGCGCGAAATCGCACCCGCCCAGATGGAAGACTGGGTGGCGCTCAGCGAGCGCAAGATGAAAGCCCGCGAACGCAAGGAGGCGGTGAAGGCCCAGCTCGGAAAAGGGAAGGCCGGAGAGACGGCGGGGGACGACGGCAGCGTTCTCGCCTGCGGTGGCGGCACGCAACAGATGGATGGAGGCGCCGCCCTTCACTGACGGCAGGCGAGGATGACGACAGGCGAAGATGACGACAGGCGCAACAGCCCGGATCGGACCCAATGCCATCATCCAGATGGGTGAGGCACTGGCAGCAAACCATGACGGTCAACGCGCCGAGCGCATTTACGCCCGCGCCGGCTTGCTGCCCTATCTCACGCAGCCGCCTTCCGCGATGGTGCATCAAGACGAGGTGGCGCGCCTGTTCACGTCAGTGAGCGACGAGCCTGATGCAGCCGCGGCACGCGCGCTTTTTGCCGATGCCGGGCGGCGCACCGGGCGATACATTCTCGCCAACCGGATTCCCGCCTTCGCCCGCGTCCTGCTGCCCCTGCTTCCGCGCCCGCTTGCACTCCGCATTCTCCTGAAGGCAATCAGCAAACATGCCTGGACCTTTGCGGGCACGGGGCGCGTGAGCTTTGTCACCGGCCCACCCGCCTGCATCACCATTGCCGAAAATCCGATTGCCACCTCACTCGGTTGCGTCTGGCATGCGGCCGTGTTCGGGACGATCTTCGGCGCCCTCATTCGCGGACCCGTCCATGTGCGCGAGACTTGCTGCAGTGGCGGTGCAGATCATCGCTGCACCTTCGAGATCACCTGATCAGCCCTCGTACCAGCAGGTGAGGCGGCCTTGATCGGAGATATCGGCCCGCATCAGGCGACGACCTTTCCTGTGCTTCGATTCCAGGCAAATGGCGCGTGCCCTGGGCATGAGCGCCTGCTTCTGCGCGGATGTCACCTTGCGGACGGCCTTCGATTGCGCTGCCTCGGAACTTGCCGCAAACGCCAGCGGAACGACAAGCGCCGCCACCAGCGCCGTCACTGTCAACTTCATGAGAATTCTCCCCTGTTACCGCAGGCATATTTGAACAGGCCCGACGGACCTGTAAACGCCAAAATGCAATCAGAGGTTTAAAGAGCGATTGCCGCGTCTCATCTTCGCAGCGTGAAAGACCCGTCGCATTTCAGCTTGGATCGCTGTGCGGTCCGGCCCCGAAGACCTTGTAGCGGTTCTTGCCGCGCCGTTTGCTTTCATAAAGGGCCAGATCGGCGAATTTCACGATCTGGTCTGCTTCCAGCACGGCATTGAGCGAAAGTGAAATCCCGATGCTTGCTCCCACGAAGAGTTTCCGGCCGTTGTACGCGATTGGTTGCTTTGCGACATGGAGCAGGCGTTCGGCGAGCCTTTCGGCTGCCTCCGGGCTTGTCGCCTTCGTCTGGATCACCACGAACTCGTCGCCGCCCAATCGCGCAACCATGTCGGTTTCGCGGGCGACTGTCTTGAAGCGCTGACCGATTTCCCGCAGCACCTGATCGCCGGCATCATGGCCATGCTCGTCATTGATCGGCTTGAAGTTGTCGAGATCGATGTAATGAAGCGCGAAGTGATCGCCCCGCCGCGCCAGCGCCAGCGCCTGTTTCAGCCGGTCAAGGAACAGCGGCCGGTTCGCCAGACCCGTCAATGAATCCTTGAGCGCCAGCTCCGCCACCCCTGCCTGCATGGCGCGGTTCTCGGTGACATCCACATAGCTGGTCACGAAGCCGCCGCCCGGCAGCGGCGTTCCGCGGATTTCCACCACCTGGCCATTGGGTCGCGTGCGCTCGAAGGCATGGGCCTCGGCCTTCGCGGCAAGGGCCATCTTTGCGGCGACGATGTCTTCCACGTCCCCCGGACCATATTCTCCACGCCTGGCATTGAAGCGGAAAAGGTCTTCCAGAGTCAGTCCGGCCTCCGCGAAAAGATGCTCCGGGTACTGAAGAAGTGCACGCTGCTGGCGGTTGCAGATCAGGATGTTGAGATCCTTGTCGGTCAGCACGATGCCGCCGGGAAAATTGTCGATCACGGCTTCAAGGAGCCTGATCTTTCCCCTCAGTGCAGCGTTTTCGCGCATCAGGACTTGCTGGCTTGGCAGCTTCTTCCTTTGCTTCAGCACAACATCCATGACGAATCCCCGGGGCGAAAGACACTTTCCGCGAGTGTTCGCAAAGCCATCTTGCGTCAATCTGTCGGCGCGAACCGTTCTAGCGTTCTCCAAAGGCGGGATCGACCACCTTGAATATCGGTTTCAGGATATAGCGAAGAAATGATTTCGCCCCGGTTATGATTTCAGCCGAAACGATCATCCCGGGAGCTATCCTTGCGTCGCCCAGGAGATGCGAGTTCAGGATGGTTACCGTGGCCTTGTAGAAGTACTCGCCATTTTCCCGCTGGAAGGACGAGGGCGAGACGCTTTCGATGCGCCCCATCAGCTTTCCGTAAATGGCCGAGTCGAAAGCCGTCACCTTCAGTTCGGCCGTATCGCCCACCTTCACATTACCGATGTCGTCCGGCCTGATCTGCACTTCGGCCATGAGGGGAACGCCCGTCGGAACGATCTTCAGGATGGTATCCCCCGGCCTCACGACTTCGCCGACCGACTTTGTCGCGACGAATTGCACCGTGCCGTCGACAGGCGCCCGCACAACCAGCCGCGCAAAACGGTCCTTCTGCTTTGCAATCGCCTCCTCGGTCTCCCGCGCTTCGGCAGTGACCTTGGCCAGTTCCTCCGACCAGATGCGCAGTGCCGAAGCATCCGATGAGGCGAGCATGCTTTGCGCCTCGACCAGGGCTTCGCTTGCGGTCTTCAACTGCGCCCTGGCATTGTTCAGCTGGATGCGGGTCTGCTCCAGTGCCGCATTGTCTTCCAGGAAGGCGCGGCGGGTCGCCAGCCCCTGGTCGAGCAGCGACTTGCGATCACTCAGGGCATCGGCCCGCAATTTCACCATGCCTTCCAGAATGACGATCTGCTGACTGGAACTTTCGATCTCGATCTTCTTCTGCTCGATCCGGGACCGCAACGTCTTGCGTTCATCGTTCCGTTCCCTGGATCGGGCGAGCAGGACACCTTGCTGCACCTCGCTCAGGCCCGAAAGCTCTTCAGGGCCGATGGGAAGCTGCTGTTGTTCCCGGGCCAGAAGCTTCTGCAACTGCTCCTCGTTCTGCCTCAGCGCGTTGAGCCGCACGGTGTATTGCGAGAGATCGCCGCCCACCTGGTCCGGCGCAAGGCGGAGCAGCGGCTCACCCGTGCGCACGACATCCCCCGCCTGGCGGTAGATTTCGGCCACGATGCCGCCTTCGAAGTGCTGCACCGGCCGCTCCTCGCCCTGCGGGATGATGAGACCGGGCGCCATTGCCATTTCCCGGATGGGCGTGAAGGCCGCCCACAGGGTGAGCGCCAGAAGGAGGAGGCTGCCGAAACGGAGGATCAGCCGCTGCACCTCGACGGGCCGCGTATCCTCCAGTTCGATGGGCAGGATGAAGGCGGACTTGCCCTGACTCCTGTCACTGCGATTGATCCAATTCGCGAGCATCACGTTCGTATCTCCGGTACCGGAAAACTGGGATTGTCGGTCATCGCCTACCCCGCCATCCGCGTTTGTTGTGCCATGAGAACAGGCAGGATTTCTTCAGGCCGTCCCTTGGCCGCCAGCACGCCGTCGTTGAGGACCACGATCTTGTCTGCCATCTTCATGTGGCTTGGCCGGGCCGTTGTCATGATCACCGTGCACTTGCCCCGCAGGTTGGCGATGATCTTCATCAGCGCCAGGTCGCCATCCCGGTCGAGGTGGTTTGCAGGCTCATCAAGGAAGAGGATGGGCGCCTTGCGAAGGAAGACCTGCGCCAATGCCAGCCGCTGCATGAAGGGCATGGTCATGGACCGGCGCGCCGCCGAGTTGAGCCGCGTCTGCAGGCCATCCGGCAGGGCGGGATCGTTGAGGCTGATGCCCACAGCGGCAAGGGCCTGGGCCAGTTCCTCGTCCGAGGCGTCGGGGGCCACGAGACGCATGTTCTGCGCGACGGTGCCATAGAAAATGGCAGGTTCCTGGCCGAGATAGCCCAATGCCTGCCGCACTTCGGTGGTGTCGATCTGGCGGAGATCAAAATCATCGAGGCGGACGCTTCCGCTTTGCGGCTGGTAGATGCCGAGCATCAGCTTGAGCAGCGTCGATTTCCCGGCTCCGCTTGGACCGACAAGGGCGACGATCTCTCCCGGTGCCACGTCGAGCGAGATGCCCTTGATCGAAAGCTCGGTGCGGTTCTGGTACCGGAAGCAGACATTCGACAGCGAGAGACGGCCGACGAAGCCGGTGCCGGCGCCTCTCATGCGTCCCGCTTCGCGCTCCCGCTTCATCTGGATCAGCTTGTCGATCTGGCGGATCGTCGAGACGGTCTGCCTGATGCGGTGGGCAGAGAGGAAGACGATCTGGATCGGCCCGAGCACGCGCCACAGCACCGCCATCAGCGCCACCAGGGCGCCAAGCGACAGCGTGCCCTGCATGACCTGGACCGCGCCCAGCCCGAGGACAAGTGCCCCGGAAACAGAAACACCGGCTTGCGCGATCACCTGCAGGGTATTGGAGAACTGCTGGCTGGCGAATTTCGTGGTGAGGTACCTGCGGTAGGAATCCACCGCCCGCGCCAGCCAGATGTTTTCGGCATTGTCGGCCCGGACGAGATTGAGCCGCGAGCAGATTTCGAGCAGGATGGAGTCGGACTTGCCTTTCCAGTCTCCCATG
Source organism: Hyphomicrobiales bacterium (assembly GCA_016792865.1). Taxonomy (GTDB): domain Bacteria; phylum Pseudomonadota; class Alphaproteobacteria; order Rhizobiales; family Aestuariivirgaceae; genus Aestuariivirga. Next base: position 9,881 of record JAEUMJ010000195.1, read on the forward strand.
TCCCGCATCTGCTTTGACAGGATCGAGCTTGTGCCGAGGCCGATGATGCCGAGGATGAGGGCAAAGCCCACCGGGATGAATCCCAGCGTGCCGCCGAAGATGAAAATCATCGCGAAAAAGACCAGCGTGAACGGCAGGTCGATGAGTGAGGTGGCAAGGCTGCCGCCAAAGACCTCACGGCCCACCTGGAATTGCTTGAAGCGCGTGAGCTGGGCATTGAGCGGTGCGCCCTCGCTCATGAACAGCGGCAGTTCCAGGACGGCCTGATAGGCACCGGTGACCGCCAGCGCGTCGAAACGGGCGCCGAGCCTGGCGATGTTGGCGCCGCGCTTTGCCCTGAGCCTCATCTCAAGGAAAACCGCCGCAAGACCGCCGAGGAACAGCATGGCCAGCGTGTCGGTCGATTTCGTGCCGATGGCCTTGTCGTAGACATACATGACGTAGAGTGACGAGGCGAGGCCGAGGATGTTGATGGCAAAGCTCTGCCAGAACACGAGCTTGAGCGCGGAGACTGACTTGCGCAGGAACGGCCAGACGAAACCGTCCTTGAGAAGCTCCTCCTGCCGTTCGAAGAGATCAAGCAGGCGGACCGTGTGGATGTCGCCGGAAAGCTGCGAGCGCTTGACCAGCCGCCAGTCTCCCGCCTTCGGGTCAAAGATCTGTGCGGTGTTGTTCTGGATGGCGTTGACGAGAACGAGATCACTGTCGGAGGTAATCGCGAGGCAGGGGCAATACTCATTGCGCAGGCGCTTGGCCGGGATGGCCGTCTTCTCTGTTTCAATGCCGATGCGCTGCAAGACCATGCGCAGCGATTCAACGTCGTTGACCGGCATTTCATGAGGCATGGCCTCGGCAATCTGCCGCGCCGTGCCCTGCCAGCCGATCGACTCGGCAATCGGCAAGAGACTGCTGAGAAGCCCCGTATCCTTCTTGCCGGTGGCGGGCGGAACGACGCGGGCAAAGGCATCGGCAATCCGGCGCTGGGCGGCCCGGATCGGATGTTCATCTTCCCTGTAATGGTCCACGCTCAATTCGCCACCTGCATCTGCGAGGGTTGAACGGCAGGCGGCGTCTCGGCGGCGCGCTCCAGCACGCCCTCCTCAAGCCAGAGCTTCTGGTCGGCAATCGCGGCAAGCGAGGGCCGGTTGGTGATGACGATGATCGTGGTATGGCCCTTGATGCGCATCAGCCCTTCAATGAGGGCGCGGTCGCTCTTCATGTCGAGGGCGCTGTTGGCCTCGTCGAGAATGAGCAGGCCCGGACGCCGGGCAATGGCCCGCGCGATGGCAATGCGTTGCACCAGTCCCGCCGGCAATTCCGCCGACAGGCCCTCCGACATCATGGTCTGGTATCCGCGCGGGAGTCGGTAGATGTCGGCATCGAGGCCGATCAGGCGGGCGGCCTTCATGGCCAGTTCCACCTCCTCGCCCTTCCGGAACATGGTGATGTTGTCGATGATGGAGCCGCGCATGGCCGCCGCTCCGGGGCGAACGATGGAGATGCAGCGCTTCAGGCGGCGGGCCTCGTGGCGGGGATCGACATTGCCGATGCGGATCTCGCCCGTGTAGGTCGAGAGATAGCCGCACAGGAGATCCGCAATCGTCGATTTGCCGGACCCATCGCGCCCCGATATGGCGGTGATGCTTCCGGCCGGCGTGACGAAGGACGCCTCGCGCATCAGGAGTGGCGTGTTTTCGCCGTGGCGGAAAGTGATGTTGCTGAAGCGGACCTCCAGTGCGCCGCGTGGCGGATCCAGCTTCTCGTAGTTCGGCGCGGGCGGCAGCTTGAGCAACGGCTCGGCTTTCTCCACCCCGACGACCACCGATTGCAGTTCATTCCACACCGCGATCAGGCGCAACAGCGGCTGGATGGCGCGGCCCGCCAGCATGACGCAACATGCCAGTGCGCCGACAGACGTATTGCCCTGAATGACGAACACGGCCCCCACCGTCACCGTTACCATCTGTGTCAGGTTCGACAGGAGGCCCGACAGGGCCTGGGTTTCCTCCGTGATCCTGATGGTATCGAAGGATTGCTCTGCCGCCGTCTGCTGGAGCCGCTCGAAGCGGCGCTGCATCTGGCTTTCCATGGCGCTCGCCTTGATGGTGGATAGCCCTGTCAGGGTTTCCACCAGGAAGTCTTTCGCCTTCATGTCTTCGGAGGCGCGCTCCCGGTTGATGTCGCGCATCAGGCGGCTGCGGCGGTGAACGGTAATGCCAAGTGTGCAGAAGAGAAGGATGGGAACGGCGGCAAGCCACCCGCCCACGATCACCATCAGGCTCACATATAATGCAATGAAGGGAAGGTCGATGAGCACCAGCCGGGAGGGACTGCCATGCCATTCCGCGAAATTCATCAGCGCCTGAATGCGATCGAAATTGCGGCTGGCGGATTCGCTGTCGGTCATTCCGGTTGGTGCTGCCATGAAGCGGCGCAGCACCTCGCGTTGCGTGCGCCATGCGAGCTTGGTCGCCACCCAGCTCACGATGTGGTTCCGCGAGACGCGGAAGACCGCCTCGATCGCAACCGAAAGAATGATCAGGCAGACAAGGAGCGTGAGCGACTCCACCGACTGGTGGGGAATGAGCCGGTCATAGACGACCATGATGGCGAGCGGCATGAACAGGGAGAGCGCGCTGATCAGGATGGAAGCCACGGCCACGAAGGGCGAAAGGTCCATGCACGCGGAGACAATGATGGACGAGAGCTTGTGGCCGATGCCGGCCACGTCCTCGCCTTTTGGCCTGAGCCTCTTAACCATGGGGCAAGTCGTCCGTCTGCGGCGGCGAAAGGCACGCAGGCTGGCAACGGCGCAAGGCCGAGCCTGCCCGTTGCAGCATTGCAACCGGATTCAGGAACCTCCCGCCGTCGTCAAACGCTGCCTTCCGCACGCGTCCCCCTTGCCAAACCCCAACCACCCATCGGCCACGGTCGAACGACTTAAGCCATGGGTAACCATGTTTATTGATTATGTGGGTCGAGCCTTACCTGTGCCTTGCGATGACAAGCCTTTGTAAGGATTCGGCAAAAGTCGCGACCTGCGCGGATTTTCTGCGCCGCCATGCTGAATCGCTAAAAACCTGCACGCGAAATAACAGAATCTTTTCAATCTCTTTCTAGCCTGTGCAGTGATGGCCTCGGCCCATGTTTGATTGGGACTTGGCGACATGATGTCCTCCATCAGACCGACTCCGCTCGGCGTGTCCGGAATTCCTCATAAAATCCAGCGATCTGACGCATCTCACGGTGGAGATGTCATGCTGCATGAACCTTGGAAGTGCCGCGCATGTGGGAGCGGGCACGGGGTGCCAGGTGACCTGCGGCAAGACCTTGAATCCGGAGCTGCGTCGCGGTTGCGCAAGCGGGCTTCGATCAAATGTCATCCAGTTCAGTCGGCGTCACCCCAGCACCCGATCTTGAGACACCCGATATCGCCGAAGAAATCCGGCGACAGCTCGCATCTGCGCGCAACCACCAGACCTCTGACGAAGTGGCCCAGAGGCATGAAACCGTTCTCTCCAACATCATGTTGCCCGGGCAGGTGAATGCCGAGCCGGGCAGCATCGCCGAGACAGGAGTCGCCACCGGCTCGACACCGCCACCTCTCCCGGGCGCCGAAGCCATCACCACGCAGGAGGAAGCCTCAACCATTGTCGCCCAGACAAGATTGCAGTCCGGATCCGGCATTGAAGAGGCAACCCAGGACGAGACTCCACACTACGGCGACTCATCTCCATCCGGTTCCTCCACGACATTCCTGCCGCCTTCCGATGATGTAGTCTTCGGCAACTTCGCAGCAGCCTCACCACAGCCCGACCGCGCCGTCGCGAAAGCGCCCGCGCCTCCCCCCGTCACCACGAGCGAGGTGCAGCCTCCGGAACCGCCGCCGGAAAACCACGCACCCGAAGTCTCCGCTGTCATCGCCGATCAGGCCGCCACCGAAGATGCGGGCTTCAGCTTCCAGCTTCCCTCCGGCAGCTTC
>JAEUMJ010000201.1 GCA_016792865.1 Hyphomicrobiales bacterium
GCCGTCACTGCCCAGCGCCGTATCGAACAGTTGAACGAGCAGATCGAGATGCTGCGCCGTGGCGATCGAGAAACCGAAGGATTTCGATGTTCCGGCAAGACCGGCAAATGCAATCGAGAGGTCGTGCGAGGTGATGTCCGCGATGTCGGTGGCCACCACGGTTTGCCCGCAGTGATGGACATGGTCCAGCCTGTCCGCGAGGCGAAAGAAATCATAGAGGTCAACGATGGTGGACGGTCGATGTTCGCCCGTGTCGAAGTCGATCACCCGCACGGCTTCCCCGGCGGTGGCAAAATGAACGGCCTCGCCGCCGACTTCCCGGTCGTTTTTCGGGTCGCGGGCAAAGAGCGGAATGCGACGCGGCGCGGCAGCGATTGCGTCCTCGACGAGGGCAGGGGGAAAGCAGAGGCGGCCCGATGCATTGAGCGTGCAGCCCGCGGCCAGTGCGCGCTCCAGCGTGGCAGGAATGGGGTCGGCCATGCCGATGCGGGCCAACACATCAAGTGCGGTCTTGTGGATGCGCTCCAGATCATGTGGCGACAGCGCCTTGTATTGCCCGCCGGAAAGACCTGGGCGAACCGCCTGCGTCCTCCCGCTGGGCGTGCGCCGCGCCGCCAACCGGGCGGCCCGACCTCCGGCCCGCAGGACATTCCCAACGCCTTGATCTGACATAGTCTCTGCCCACATGATTGACTGTTCAGTCAAAATGCTAACACCGGAAACGGTGCTGCGCAATGTCAACTGTGGCGCACTCCCTGGCAGATGGAAGCGTCAGTCGCGGCTGGTGTAGCGGCCCTTCAACGGCCTCGCGCTTTCGACGGGGCCCAGCAGCCACAGTACCGGCAAGGCCATGAGTGACAACGCCGCCAGCAGCCACCAGCAATCATTGATCGCCTCGGTCAGGCTGGCGTTCTGGATGAGGTCCATGATTCCCATGATGCTCATGGCATCGTCCGGCGACGGAAGGGTATCGAGGGGAATGCCGAGTTGCGCCGCCGCCGCGGGCGGGTTGGTGGCGATCCGGTCCATCAATAGATCGGCGTGGCTGGGCCCGCGGGTGAACATCACCGTATCCATGATGGCAATGCCGATTGCTCCGCCGATGTTCCGGACCACGTTGAAAAGGCCGGAGGCATCGCTCACCACGGCGATCGGTTGCAGGGCCAGCGCCATGCGGATGGGCGGCAGGATGCAGAGCGCAACGGCGGCGCCGCGCATGATCTGTGCCCAGAACACGTCCGGCTCACCGGAACTGACAGTCAGGTTCGCATTCATGAGCAGCCCGGCCGCAAACACGATAAAGCCCGCAGCGGTGAGGACACGCGCATCGAAGTAGCGATCGAGCAGCACAGTGAAGGGCGCCGCCACGATCTGCATCACGCCCATGGCGATTGTGATCAGGCCGATTTCGAGGGGCGTCATGCCGCGCACGAAGGCGAAGAAGACGGGCAGGATGTAAACCGAAGAAAACAGGATGAAGCCCAGAAGGAAGCTGAGGATGCAGCCGAAGGACAAGGCCCTGTCCTTGAGTAGGTGAAACATGATGGCCGCATCCTTGCGCATCACCGAATAGGCCAGCGTGGCGAGCGAGCCGGCAAAGAGGGTCATCACGACGGGCGACAGCCAGCCCCGCGAGGGCGCTTCCTTCAGACCCACAATCAACAGGGCGAGCGAAACCCCGAAGGCAAGCAGCGACATCCAATCCAGCGTCCGGATGAGCCCGCGATTGAAACGCCCCGGCGGCAAGGCAATCAGGCCGGCGATCACGGCAACAAGGCCGGGCACGACATTGATGAGGAAAAGCCAGTGCCAGGAATAGTGCTCGGTCAGCCAGCCGCCGGTCACCGGCCCCATGGTGGGGGCGAGCACGGCAAGAAAGCCGCCTGCCGTCGTGGCGAGGGTCTGCTCGAAGCTGCGCGGGAACAACAGGAAGATGGCAGAGAACACCAGAGGGATGAGAACGCCGCCCGCAAATCCCTGGATGACGCGCCAGACCATGAGATCCCAGAAGCCGATGCTGAGGGCACAACCGATGGAGGCAAGCGTGAACAGGCCGAGCGCACCAACAAACAGCCGCTTCATGCCGAACACGCGCATGAGAAGCCCGATGATCGGGATGGCGATCACTTCGGCGATGAGATAGGATGTCTGCACCCAGCTCATGCGGTCAGCGCCGATATTCAGCGCTTCCTCGATCGTCTTGAGCGACGTGACGACGACCTGAATATCGAGGATCGCCATGAACATGCCCACACACAAGGCGATGTATCCGGCCCAGCGACGCAAGCGGGGAAGATCGTGATGGGTCGTGATCACAGCAGATTCGTTCGTCATTTCAGTCAGTGTGGCCGCTTGCTTCTTGTTCTGCCAGTGTTTTCCGCATGGCCTGGTTCAGCTCTCGCGCTGAACTGGGAGGGTCACGACGAATGGTTCCACGATACGGCACCCTTTCAGGAGTTCTATGACGGCGTTCCTGCTCCCAAATCAAAGCCCATGCCGGATTGCAAGGCCCGTCAGGCCGCCTATGACAAGAACCGTTACGAGCAGATTCCCCTGCCGGGCGTGAACTGCCGTCCTGATGCACCTCCCGATAACATGAAAGTGAAGGGCTGACCCCGGACGTGGCGCTTCTCGGTTTTCACCTTCACTCCGCACCCGCTGACCTGACCACGGCGGGGATGATGCTCTTCCTTCAGTTGATGGGTGGCACTGCTGCGCGGCTCGACACCAATTGGAGTGACTACCAGTCGGCTCCCGGCGCACAGTCATTCCGTGCCGACGCCGCCGTGCTCGGTGACATGGAGTTCGGAAACTATCTCCGCGACCGGGGCTTCGGCGAACATGGCGAGAGGCTTCAGCCGCCGTATGCGGCGCTGGCCGATGCGCGGAAACATGGGGTTCGTGCTGTCTTCAATTTCGGCGTGAGCGGCGAATGGGCGAGGCCGTCGCGTTCCGGTTTCCCGGCAGGAGATGAAGGCGAACGGCAATGGCGTGATGCGCTTGCCGATCCGGCCCTGCCGGGCCAGTTCCTGGCCGACTTCATTGCCTTCGCAGGGCGCGAGAAGGATGGCATCGCCACTCTGGAGAATGTCGCGGGCTGGCAGATGTTCAACGAGGTGAATGTCAGCCACGGTGACCGCCCCGGACAATTGCCGCGCGAGGATTACCTTGCCATGGGCGAGCAGACCCTGTCGCTCGTGCGCAGGGCCTATGGGGCTTTGGACTGGGCTGGGAAAAGCAAGGCTGCACCGCCGCCGGTGATCATGCCTTCCCTTGCGGGCGCGCATGATCCGCTGTTCATCGAGGCGCTGATCGACCACGAGGTGCGGGACGCTTCCGTGATGAATGCCAATGGCGGGTTAGCCGTTGAAGCCATCGCGCTCCACCCCTACGGCGCACGGGTGGAACCCTGGCTTGACCCGCTCACCGGCGACGACCTTGGCGACGCCACCAAACACAATTTCATTTATCACAGGCTGTTGCGACCGACCGACGACCGCTTGACGTGGCATGCGCTTGTTTCGCGTGATGAAGCGAAGTCGAAGGCGCTGGGGCTGTTCCTGTTCGCCGATGAGGGCAATCCGGCGGAAGCGGATTTCGACAGCAACAGCGAACAGGGGATCGAGCAGACCATGGCGCAACTGGCACAGAACGGCTTTGCCGGGCTGCGCCTGCACTTTACCGAATGGGGCAATCCCACATACCGGGGCAGCGCAGCGGCTGGCGCGTCGTCGCTCTGGAACACGCCCTTTGCCGATCCCTACAAATACGATCCGGTGAAGCCGGGTGGTATCCTGACGCAGGGCGTTGCAGAGAATCTTCAGGCTGAAAGCGTGATGCAGTTGCTGGGCCTGATGGAGAGTTGGGATTTCGTCGAAGCAGCCACGGTCTACGAGATGTTTGACCAGGGCCGGGGCGAGTATGAAGGAGAATTCGGACTGGCGCGGGGGCTCGCCGCCGACGGCAAGCCGGATTGGAAACCGGCGGGCCTCGCCTATCAAGCTTACGTGAGCGGCAAGGAATTCCATCTCGTCAACATTTCCGACCCGGCGGGAAAGTTTGGCGTTGACCTTCACATTGCGGCGCAGGGTGACGCCGGAAGCTTCGCGTCGACCGGGCGCAACGAAGCCGCTCACGAGTTGGTGCTTCTGCGTGAGGGGAGCGACCAGTTCGATGCGGGTGCAGGCGATGATGTTGTTTTTGCCGGGTCGGGCGATGATGTCCTGCAAGGCGGCGATGGTGCGGATCGCCTGTTCGGCGGAGCGGGCAAGGATGCCCTCTCCGGCGGAAAGGGGGCGGACAAGATCAAGGGCGATGCCGGTGATGATGTGCTGTCGGGTGGAGCAGGAGCCGATCACTTCGTGTTTTCTGCCTGGGACACACGGGGCAGCGGCTTCGCGGGCCACGACATCATCACCGACTTCAATCCGGTGGAGGACAGGCTGCTGCTGACGGGCAGCTAGCGTTTTGCCGATCTTTTCAACTCCGCGCTCTTCCCAGGGCTTGCTGTCGACGGGCCGGACGGGCTTCGCCTCACCTACGCCGACAACGGCGCAAGCATCCTGCTGAGGGGCGTGAAGCGCAGCGACCTGACGCCCAATAACTTCCACATCCTGCAAAGTGATCGCAGCGTGGCTTTCGGCTTGCCGGCTGCGCAGATACGCACGGGCACGCCAGCGAAGGATGCCCTTCAAGGAACCGCTGCGGACGACCTGATGGATGGCGGGCGCGGGGGCGACGAGATGGCGGGAGGTACGGGCAATGATCAATACATGCTTGATGCGCCGGAAGATGTGGTGACCGAGGTCGCCGGTGCGGGGCATGACCGCGTGGTCGCGCGCGTGCCGGTGACGGCACTTGCCGCACATGTCGAAGACTTGCTCCTCGACGGCTGGAAGGCGCTGGATGCGGCGGGCAACGAAGGTGACAACGAGATCTCCGGTAATCCCAATCGCAACAGCCTTGAGGGACTGGCGGGCAATGACGTGCTGAACGGTGGCCCCGGCGATGACGTGCTGGACGGCGGTGCAGGCCAGGACATTCTCATTGGTGGAAGTGGCCGCGATGTCTTCCTGATCGATGAAGGCAAGGGTGATGACGTGATCCTCGATTTCGGCCGGGGTGACACGCTTCAGGTGTCGATGAACGCCGGTTTCGCCTTTGCTGCGGACGCGATTGCAGCGGCGAAGCCCGATGGGCGCGATACGGTGATCAGGCTTCCCGCTGGCGGAAGCGTGCGCCTTGTCGGCCTCGCACCCCGGGAACTGGCCGGGTCTGCGATCACGATTGACTAGGCGGGGCCTTGCGCCTCACTCCACGATTTGCTTTGAGCCGGCCCATGGCGGAGATGCAGGACCAACGTCTGTTTGAATTGCGCTGGCAGCGGAGCGAGCGCGATCTCGTGTCTGCCCTGCATCGCCTTTACGGCGAGAACCCGGACCTGCTGGCGCGTCTGAAGGCGCTGCTGCATGCGCGCTGGACAGATCGCCCGCAAGCCCTGAAGGATCTCGACATCGCCCGCGACATCCAGCCCGACTGGTTCCTGTCGCAGAACAATGTCGGCTACGTCTTCTATATCGACCGCTTCTCACGCAACTTGCGGAAAATATTCGATCACATTGAATATATTGAGGAAATAGGCGCAACCTACATCCACTTCATGCCGTGCCTGAAGCCGCGCCCCGCACCCAACGACGGCGGCTACTCGGTGATGGACTACCGTGCCATCAATCCTGAACTCGGCACCATGGACGATCTTGAAGCGGTCGCGGCTGCGATGCGCCAGAGGGGCATGAGCATCTGCATTGACCTTGTTCTCAATCATACCGCGAAGGAACACGAGTGGGCGCAGAAGGCGCGGGCGGGCGATGCGAAGTATCAGGC
>JAEUMJ010000204.1 GCA_016792865.1 Hyphomicrobiales bacterium
AGCGCGACGTTGTTCCTCCGGGGCTTCGGCGACGGCAGGGGGACACGCGCAGGGGACCAAGCGACACAACAGACGACACAGACTTACATCAGCCCCGCACGCCCTCAGAAACGTGTGGGGCATTTTGTTGCCGGCGGGTGACGGGGAATGGTGGGCGATGAGAGACTCGAACTCCCGACATCTTCGGTGTAAACGAAGCGCTCTACCAACTGAGCTAATCGCCCCCGGTACGTGCTGGCCGAAGGAGCCGGTACGGGAAGAGCCGCCTGATAAGGCACCGGCTCGCGGAGTTCAAGCCTCAGCTTCACATGGAAGAACGCCCCTCCAAGGGCAAGGAACGCCCTCGAACGGGGGAGGAACGGCCAAAGGGAGCGTCGCCGGGGCAAGCAACGGCCCAAAGGGACCGTTGCCAGGTGTCGTCATTGGGCCGGGCGGCCATAGGCCTCGTCGGCTGCGATATCCTTGTCGGCAGGGCCGTCGATGGCGCTTTCGAACAGCCGGAGGCGCTTGTAGATGGACAGCAGCTCAACGATGGTGGACCACGAGTTCACAAGATATTGCAGCGAGCCCTGCACCTGATTGAAGGCGTTGAGGATCTGGTTCATCGCGCCCAGCGTGATCTTGCCCGCAACGATGGTGGGGGCGAGGATGATGTAGGGGAAGATGTTGTCCACCTGCAGGTAGATGATGCGGCCGACGTTGAAATACATGTAGTTGAAATAGAGATTGAAATAGTTGCGCCGCACCGCGCCGAAAAGTTCGGAGACAGTGGGAGGATCGGCACGGTCGGCGAAGTCCTCGCCGTACACCAGTTCCTTTCTGAAGGCCGCCTCGACGCGCTGGTTCTTGAACTCCAGGCCGGGCAGGCGGATGCCGATGAGGGCAAGGAAGCCCGTACCGAACAAGGCCCACAGCAGGGCCACGATGACAAGTGCATAGGGAATGTTGCCGATCACGGGAATGTCGCTCACATCCTTGGAGAGGCGGAGCAGCACGGGCAGGAAGGCAATGAGGGTCATCACCGAGTCGATCAGGCTCTTGCCCAGCCCTTCCATGGTCGAGGCGAAGCGCATGGTGTCTTCCTGCACGCGCTGTGCGGCGCCTTCGACCTTTCGCAGGCGGGGCCAGTGCGACATGTAGTGGTCGTTCATGGCGGTGCGCCAGCGGAAGACATAGTGCGAGATGAAGAAGCGCGTCAGCACCCCGACGATGACCGCCACCATGGCGATGCCCATGAAGGTGATCAGTTCGCCAAAGAACTCGCCGAGCGTGACCGGGCGCGTCTTGGCGAGGGCGGCCTGGATGAGGTCGTAGAATGGGCCGTACCAGTCATTGATGGCAACACTCACCTGGACCTGGAAATAGGTGGTGAAGATGATGAGCGCCGTGCCCAGCACGGACCACATGAACCAGGGTGTCGGATCAAGCTTCCACCACGCGGCGGCAAAGATGGCGGTAATGATGGCGAAGTAGATATAGAACCACAGGAAGGGCTTGGACCAGAAAACCGAAACGCCGACGATCCGTGCGGCGGTGTCGGGCGGATTTTCAAGACCGATGTACCGTCCCCATTCGCTTGCGCCGAAATACCAGATCAGTACGGTGGCCAGTGACCACAGCAGCGCCGACCAGAAGAACGGCTTGGGGTTTGGGAAGAAGGACTTGAACATCAGGCGAATCTTTCTGTTGCCGGAACGCGTGGCCGGGACCATAGGCGGGCGGACGCCCTGCGGGCAACTGACGACATCGTAAGGAATTTTTGTGGCATGGCCTATCCGGGGCGGCTTGGCGAAGCAATCGAGGTCTGGCTGGACGGGCGGCGCCAGGGGCTGGCCAAGGCGAGCGCGGCCATGTCGGCGCGCTATCGCGGCGGGCAGTCCTCTGCCGGTGTCGATCCGGCGGCCTACCTGACAGCGCGCTTGCCGGCGACACATGCCGTGAATGCGCGGGTTCTGGCAGAGGTGGCTGAGCGGCGTCCTGATTTCGCGCCGCAGTCGCTGGCCGACATCGGGGCGGGGCCTGGAACGGCAAGCTGGGCGGCCGTGGCGCAATGGCCGGAGCTGGGCGACATCGAGCAGGTGGAGGCGACGCCGGCCTTTGCATCCCTGCTGCGGGACTTGAACGCACACAGCGGCCTTGCGGTTCTTGAACGTGCCCAGGTGCGGGAGGAGGCCCTGGTGCAGTGGGCCGCGGCCCCGAGGGATCTGGTTCTCGCCTCTTATGTCCTGGCGGAGGTGGCGCTGGCCTCGCTTCCCGATGCGCTGACGAAGCTCTGGTCGGCGTCTCGGCAAGTGCTGGTGCTGATCGAGCCGGGCACGCCGGAAGGCTTCCGGCGTATCGCCCTGGCGCGGGCCCAGTTGCTGAAGGCGGGAGGCGTCATCATTGCCCCATGCACTCACCACGCCGCTTGCCCCATGGCGGGCGCTGACTGGTGTCACTTCAAGGAGCGGGTGCAGCGGTCCCGCGCCCACATGCATGCGAAGGGGGCCACGGTGCCGTTCGAGGACGAGGCCTACAGCTATCTGGTCGTGGCGCGGCACGGCGAGGCGGAAGGCGGGGCACGTATCCTGGCGCCGCCAGAGGGGAACAAGACGGGTGTTGCCTTTACCGCCTGCACGGAACAGGGGCTGCAGAGGCTTGTTGTTCCCGCCCGCGACAAGCCGGCCTTCAAGCGGGCGAAGAAGTTGGATTGGGGAGATGTGTGGCGGGGGTGAAGGCTGGAGGTGAAGGCTGGAGGTGAAGGCTGGAGGTGAAGGCTGGAGGTGAAGGCTGGAGGTGAAGGCTGGGGGTGAAGGCTGGAGGTGAAGGCTGGAGGTGAAGGCTGGAGGTGAAGGCTCAGGCCTTCATGGCTTCGTCCCCGGTTTCTGCAACTGTCGCCATGCAGTCGGGTTGGTGCCCGTGACGCGAAGGAACTCCCTGTTGAAGTTGGATTTGGTGAGGAAGCCGGACTCCAGCATCACGCGGATCACGCTGGACCGCAGCGACAAGTCGGAGAGGGTCGAGATCAACGCGCATTCGCTGGATGCCTCCATCGATTTTCCTGCCCAGACGCCGATCAGCTACAAGGTCGAATCCAAGGCGTCATGGGTGGACAGTGCCCTTCCGAACTCAGGGGAGGGCGCCACGGTCGCCATTCGCAGCGAGCATGCCCGCGTGAAAATCCGGTAGCTGTCGATGGTACCGTCACCATGGACGACGGCAAGTGTTTCCGCTTAAAGACGCGGCATGACTGTTGCGACATTGCAGGCGAAATTCTGGGAGTGGCTGGCCGTTCTGGAGGGATGGCTGGCCTCTCCGCAATTCTATGCTCAAGTGATAGCGATTGTCGTTGCGTGGATCATCGCCAAGTTCGTGGCGCGGCAACTTGTTCACCGGCTGCCAGTGTTGCGTCGGGAACCGACGGAAGGCCGGTTGCTGCGCTATCAGCGGCTGGCCTTCTCCTGCCGTGGCCTGATCGAGCCTGCGCTGTTCGTGCTGTTGATGATGGTGGCGTCATCGATAGCCGATGCGGCACTTGGTTCTTCATGGCTGATCCGTATCGCCCAGAGCCTTGCCCTGATCAGGCTGCTGCATGCATTGATCATGCGGTTCCTGACCCACCCCGTGATCAATGCCGCAGCACGCTGGATCGGCCTTCCTGTCGCTGCCATCGCGGCACTCGGATACTTCGGGGATTTTACGCTCTGGCTCGATGGCCTTGCGCTGCAAGCGGGCAATGTGCGGGTCTCGGCGCTTGCGGTTGCCAAGGCCGCCGTGTTCGGCGGCATCCTGTTCTGGCTTGGCCGGGTCTCGTCGAGCACCGGGCAAAAGGTGATCCGCGATCAGGAAGCGATCGACATCCAGACGCGCGAACTTGCGGCAAAGGCGCTGGAGGTGACGGTTTTTGCCATTGTCGGGCTGTTGCTTCTGAACATCCTCGGCCTTGACCTGACGGCGCTCGCGGTGTTCGGAGGTGCGCTGGGCGTGGGACTGGGTTTCGGGCTGCAGCAGATTGCCTCCAACTTCATATCCGGCATCATCCTGCTGCTGGAGCGGTCGCTGAAGATCGGCGACTATATCGAACTGGACAACGGCAAGTCCGGCATCCTGAAGCAGATGAACATGCGATCGTCGATCCTTGCCACTTACGACGGTAAGGAAATCATGGTGCCGAATGACACCTTCATCACCACCCAGTTCACCAACTGGACCCATGCCGACCCTTACCAGCGCTATGAAGTCAGGTTCTCCGTTGCCCATGGCGTGGACCTGCACCTTGTGCCCCCGCTGATCGAGGCGGCCGTGAGCAGCCATTCGCAGGTCTTGCAGGCACCTGAGAAGCCGGACGTGGAACTGAGGGAGTTTACCGACACCGGGGCCAATTTCACTGTCGAGTTCTGGGTATCGGGAATAGACGAGGGCCGCAACAAGTTCAGTTCCGAAATTCGTTTCCTCATCTGGGATGCGTTGAAGGGAGCCGGAATACCAATGCCGGGCCAGCCGCAGAACCCACCGCCATCCACACAACCATCCGTACAAGGACAATCATGATGTCGCGCAAGCTCATTTCTTCCGGTTCGAAGTTCGAAGGCGAGATCGGCTATTCCCGCGCCGTGGTGCAGGGAGACTGGTTTTTTGTTTCGGGCACGACGGGGTTCAACTACGACACCATGACGATCTCGGAAGATGTTGCCGAACAGGCCGAACAGACCTTCCGGAACATCGTGAAGGCCATTGCAACGGAAGGGTTCAGCCTCGCGGACACGGTGCGGGTGCATTATCTGCTTCCCGATATCGGCGACTTCGAGACGTGCTTCCCGGTGCTGAAGAAATATCTGGGAGAGATCCGCCCGGCGGCGACCGCATACCAGGCGGCCCTGGCCGACCCGCGCATGAAGATCGAAATCGAAGTGACGCTGTTCAAGGGCTGAGGGGAGCAAGAAAAAAGGGGGCTTGCGCCCCCTGTCAGTCCCTTTTGTTTTTGATGCGCCCTGTTGGCGCTTGTCCGGATACTCGAAAATCATTCCTGATCTTCGGCGACCCGCCCTCCCCAGACCTGGGTCATGTCATTCGACATGCGGCCCTTTTTTCATTGCATGGCAGACTAGACATATTTGCGGATGAGCGCCAAGCAAAAAAGTGAGCGGGACAGCCTGTGGTTGCAGGATTCTGGCAGCCGCCTTGTTTCCACCCGGCTTTTGCGTAAAAGGGCGCAGACCTCAGATTTGACAGTGGATTCTCCCAAATGCGCCTTTCCCGCTATTTCATGCCCATCCTTCGCGATGACCCGAAGGAGGCCGAAATCGTCTCCCACAAGCTGATGCTCCGGGCGGGCATGATCCGTCAGGAAGCAGCGGGCAGCTATTCATGGCTTCCCATGGGGTTCCGGGTGCTCAAGAAGATCGAGCAGATCGTGCGCGAGGAACAGGACCGGGCAGGGGCCATCGAAGTCCTGATGCCGACGATCCAGTCCGCCGACCTGTGGCGCAAGTCGGGCCGCTATGACGCCTATGGCAAGGAAATGCTGCGCATCAAGGACCGTGGCGACCGGGACATGCTGTTCGGCCCCACCAACGAGGAGATGATCACCGACATCTTCCGTGCGGGGGTACAGAGCTACAAGGATGTGCCGCGCAACCTCTATCACATCCAGTGGAAGTTCCGTGACGAGGTGCGTCCGCGTTTCGGCGTGATGCGGGGCCGCGAGTTCCTGATGAAGGATGCCTATTCCTTTGATCTCACGCGCGAGGCCGGACAACACAGCTACAACAAGATGTTTGTCAGCTATCTCAAGACCTTCGCCCGCATGGGGCTCAAGGCCGTTCCGATGCGCGCCGAGACCGGGCCCATCGGCGGCAAGGACAGCCATGAATTCCTGATCCTCGCCGAAACGGGCGAAAGCGAAGTGTTCTTCGACAAGGGCTTCCACGACATGGACTGGGGTGCCTTTGAAATCGACTACGATAACGTGGAAGCGGTCGCAAAGGTGGTGGATGAATTCACCTCCAAGTATGCCGCCACCTCCGAAATGCATGACGCCGCCGATTACGAGAAGCGTGTGCCCACCGACCGGCGGGTAACCGGTCGCGGCATCGAGGTCGGCCATATCTTCTTCTTCGGGACAAAGTACTCCGAGCCGCTGGGCTGTCAGGTGCAGGGTCCGGACGGCAAGATGGTGGTCTTGCAGTCGGGGTCCTACGGCATCGGCGTTTCGCGCCTTGTCGGCGGCATCATCGAAGCCAGTCACGACAAGGACGGTATCATCTGGCCGGAGAGCGTGGCGCCGTTCGACATCGGCCTGATCAACATCAAGACCGGCGATGCCGATGCGGATGCGGCCTGCGAGAAGATCTACGCGGGCCTGACCGCGAAGGGCAAGGACGTGCTCTATGACGACCGCAGCCAGCCGGGCGGCGCGAAGTTTGCCACCATGGACCTGATCGGTTTGCCCTGGCAGGTGATCATCGGGCCGCGCGGCCTGAAAGACGGTGTCGCCGAAATCAAGAACCGCAAGACGGGCGCACGCGAAAACGTGGCGCTCGACAAGGTCGTGGAGCGTCTGGCGGGATGAGCCAACCCCTGCCTGATACGAAGCCCTTTGCAGCCTTCGAATGGAAGCTGGCCCTGCGCTACCTCCGGGCGCGGCGCAAGGAAGGATTCATCAGCGTGATTTCGCTTTTCTCGTTCCTCGGCATCATGCTGGGCGTGGCGACGCTGATTGTCGTGATGTCCATCTTCAACGGCTTTCACAATGAACTGTTGAACCGCGTGCTGGGCTTTTCCGGCCATGCCTCGGTCTATCAGCCCGACCTGACCCCGATCCAGGACTACGATGCGATGAAGAAGCGGCTCATGGAGACGCCCGGCATCACCTCCGCCATCCCGATCGTCGAGGGGCAGGTCATGGTGTCATCGGTGAAGAACACGTCCGGCGCATTGATCCGCGGCGTATCGGAAGCGGATATTGCCCACCTCGCCAGCCTGAACAATCCCAACCTGCAAACCGCACTGGGCAAGCCGGGGGTCATGGATGCCGTGCCCTCGTGGAAGGGGTTTGACGAGGCCGGTGGCATTGCCATCGGCGAGCGCATGGCGTGGAAGCACCAGGTGGGTCTTGGCGGCACGATCACGCTGATCGCGCCGAACGGGCCGGAGACGGTCATCGGGTCCACCCCGCGCATCCGTGACTATGAAGTGGTCGCGATCTTCAAGATGGGCATGTCAGAGTATGACGAGGGGGTGGCCTATCTGCCGCTTGCCGAAGCGCAGGATTTCTTCTCGACAGATACGGGTGTTTCCGGCGTCGAACTGACGGTTGAGCATCCGGAGGGCATCGCCGCGATGGTGGGTGGAATAGCCAAGGCGGCTGGCCCCGGCCTGATGGTGCAGACTTGGCGCGACCGAAACCAGGCATTCTTCACCGCGTTGACGGTGGAACGGAACATGCTGTTCATGGTCCTCACCATGATCATCCTCGTGGCGGCGCTGAACATCATTTCGGGTCTCATCATGCTGGTGAAGGACAAGGGCCGCGACATCGCCATCCTGCGCACCATGGGTGCAACCGCCGGCGCAATCCAACGGGTGTTCTTCATCACCGGAGCTGCGATCGGTGTGATCGGCACCATCGGCGGCGTGATCCTCGGCATGGTCATTTCCTACTACGCCGAGCCGATCCGCCGTGGCTTCCAGTGGCTTTCGGGCGTCGATCCCTTCAACCCCGACCTGTATTACCTGAGCAAGCTGCCGAGCGAGATCGACGTGACCCAGACCTTCTGGATCGTGCTCATGTCGATCGGGCTTTCATTCCTTGCCACCCTCTATCCGTCCTGGAAGGCGGCAAGACTCGATCCGGTGGAGGCTCTGAGATACGAATGAGCCTGAAGCCTGCCCTCGAACTCCGTCACGTCACCCGCACCTATGGCAAGGGCGAAACGGCGCTGACTGTTTTCCGCGACCAGTCGCTGACCATCCGTGCCGGTGAAGTGGTTGCATTGATCGGACAATCCGGGTCCGGCAAGTCGTCTCTGCTCCACATGGCGGGGTTGCTGGAACGCCCCACCACAGGCGAAGTGCTGATCGCGGGCCAGAACTGCACCAGGATGGATGATGCGGCCCGCACCCGCGTGCGGCGGATCGGGATCGGCTTCGTGTATCAGTTCCATCACCTCTTGCCGGAATTCACCGCCCTCGAAAATGTGATGATGCCGCAACTGATCGCCGGCGCATCTGACAGGTCGGCCAAGGTGCGGGCGACGGACCTTCTCGGTCGTCTTGGCCTGAAGCACCGCATGCTTCATCGCCCGGCGGAGATGTCGGGGGGCGAGCAACAGCGCGTGGCGATTGCCCGTGCCCTTGCCAACCGGCCATTGCTCCTGCTGGCGGATGAACCCACCGGCAACCTCGATCCCGGGACGGCGGAGCTTGTGCATCACGAGTTCATGCGCCTCATCCACGAGGAAGGACTGGGGGCGCTGATTGCCACCCACAACATCGAGCTTGGCCGCCGCATGACGCGCATGGTGCACATGACCGGTGGCCAGCTGGTGGACGCGTAGCGATGCGGTGCGCGCGAGGGGGTGCTCTCGCGGCGGCTGCCCTCATGTTGGCAGCGGAAGCGTTTGCCGCTGCTCCGGGGAGGCCGGGGCGGGAAGCCTTCGCCAAGGCGGTGTGCAACGCAGCGGAAGCGCGCGCGACCGAGAACGGTCTTGATCCGCATTTTCTGGTCCGCCTGCTCTGGAAAGAGAGCATGTTCGATCCAAACGCGGTCAGCCCCAAGGGCGCCCAGGGACTTGCGCAGTTCATGCCGGGCACGGCAGAGCTGCGCGGGCTTGCTGATCCATTCGATCCGCTGGCGGCTGTCGCGGCTTCCGCAAGCTATCTCGCCGATCTCAAAAAAGAGTTTGGAAACATTGGCTTGGCCGCTGCTGCTTACAATGCCGGTGAAGAGCGTGTGCGGCGCTGGAGGGCAGGGCAGGGCGGCATGCCTGCCGAAACGCAAGACTATGTTGCATTCATTACGGGCCGCGAAGTGGAGGCGTGGAAAGATGCGAATGCCTCTCACCCCGTTCCCTCGGCGGGCAGCGGCACGGATGTCGTGGAGGACTGCGTGAAGCTGGCGATGCGCCTGCAAGCACCTTCGGGTGCGGCCGTCCGTCTGGGCAAGCGGCGACCCTGGGGCGTGCTGGTGGCGCAGAATTTCAGTCAGGGCCAGGCCCTTGCCATGTATCGGCGTCTGAAGGTGCGGGCGCCCCAGATCCTGTCCCAGGTGGAACCCATGGTCATCCGCAAGCGCAACCTCTCGCGCGGCTCGCGGGCGATGTCGCTGGTCATGGTCGGCGCCGATTCCCGCGACGCCGCCAACGCCATCTGCGCCCGGCTGACGGGCACCGGCGTGCCGTGCAGGGTGATGAAAAGCCGTTGATGAAAGACCGGGAAGTGCTTCGTTCCGGACGTCCTTCTGCTAGAACCTGAACCATGCCCTCACCCCGGTTCATCCATCTCCGTGCTCATTCCGCCTATTCGTTGTCGGAAGGCGCTCTGCCGATCAAGCAGATGGCGGCGCTGGCCGTGAAGCAACAGATGCCCGCACTCGCCATTACCGACACGGGCAATCTCTTCGGCGCGCTGGAGTTTTCCGAGGCATTGTCGGAAAAGGGCGTTCAACCCATCATCGGCATTACCCTGAAGGTGGATTTCGGAGGCAACGAGCAACAGTCCAGGAGCCAGGGCGGACTGAAGTCACACCCTTCCGTCGTGCTCCTGGCCAAGGACGAAACCGGCTATGCAAACCTGATGCGGCTTGCGAGCCGCAACTTCCTCGATGTCGCCGATACCGATGAGCCGCACGTCAAGTGGTCCTTGCTGGAGCATTCCGCCGACGGCCTGATCTGCCTGTCGGGTGGTCCCCAGGGGCCTCTCAATCAGGAACTGGTGCAAGGCCAGACCCAGCACGCGACAGACATCGCACTCCGGCTGAAGACCCTGTTCGGCGACCGCTTCTATATCGAGCTTCAGCGCCACAACCTGCCGGAAGAACGCGCCGCGGAACCGGGCCTTATCGAACTGGCCTATGCCCACGGCATTCCTCTGGTGGCGACGAACCAGCCGTACTTCGCGACACCGGGGGATTTCGCTGCGCATGATGCCCTGATCTGCATCTCCGAGGGTGAGGTGATTGCCACCGAAGACCGCAGGCGACTGACGCCGGAACACTATTTCAAGTCGCAGGATGAGATGGCGGCGCTCTTTGCCGACGTTCCGGAAGCGATCGAGAACACGGTGGAAGTGGCGATGCGCTGCGCCTATCGCGTGAAGGGCCGCAAACCCATCTTGCCGCGCTTTGGCGATGGCGATGAGGTCGAGGAACTGCGGCGCCAGGCGGCGGAAGGGCTGGAGCGGAGACTGGCCGCCGGCATGGCGCCGGGCATGAGCCGCAAGGATTATCTGGATCGGCTGGAATTCGAGCTCGGCGTCATCATCAAGATGCAGTATGCCGGCTACTTCCTCATCGTGTCCGACTTCATCAAGTGGGCGAAGGCGCAGAGCATTCCGGTCGGGCCGGGCCGTGGCTCAGGTGCGGGTTCCCTCGTGGCGTACAGCCTGATGATCACCGATCTCGATCCCTTGCGCTTCAACCTCCTGTTCGAGCGTTTCCTCAACCCCGACCGCGTCTCCATGCCCGACTTCGACGTGGACTTCTGCCAGGATCGCCGTGACGAAGTGATCAGCTATGTGCAGCAGCGCTACGGCAAGGAAAACGTGGCGCAGATCATCACCTTCGGCAAGTTGCAGGCCCGCATGGTGACGCGCGACGTGGGGCGCGTGTTGCAGATGCCTTACGGACAGGTGGACCGCCTGTCGAAAATGATCCCCAACAATCCGGCAAATCCCATTACCCTCGGCAAGGCCATTGAACTTGAGCCGCGCCTGCAGGAAGAACGTGACAAGGAACCTGTCGTCGCGCAGCTGTTCGACATAGCGCTGAAGCTGGAAGGGCTCTACCGCAACGCATCCACCCACGCCGCCGGGGTGGTGATCGGCGACAGGCCGCTGGAACAGCTTGTTGCGCTTTATCGTGATCCCCGTTCCGGCTTGCCCGCCACCCAGTTCAACATGAAGTATGTCGAGAAGGCCGGGCTTGTGAAGTTCGACTTCCTCGGACTCAAGACGCTGACCGTGATCGACAAGGCGCAAAAGCTCATCCGCAAGCGATTGCCTGACTTCGACATCAGCAAGATTCCCCTCGACGACAAGGCCACATACGAAATGCTGGCGCAGGGTGAAACGGTGGGCGTGTTCCAGCTGGAAAGTGCAGGCATGCGCGATGCCGTGCGCGCCATGCGGGCAGACCGCTTCGAAGACCTGATCGCGCTCGTGGCCCTGTACCGCCCCGGCCCGATGGCCAACATCCCCACCTATTGTGCCCGCAAGCTCGGCAAGGAACCGGTAGAGTACATGCACCCGGTGCTGGAGCCGATCCTCAAGGAAACCTTCGGCATCATCACCTATCAGGAGCAGGTGCAGCAGGTGGCCCGCGACATGGCGGGTTACAGCCTCGCACAGGCCGACCTCCTGCGTCGCGCCATGGGCAAGAAGATCAAGGCGGAAATGGATGCCCAACGCGCGGTGTTCATCAAGGGTGCCACCGAGCGTGGCTATTCGGAAGACCTTGCCAACGCGGTGTTCGATGCCTGCGCCAAGTTCGCCGAATACGGCTTCAACAAGTCGCACTCCGCACCCTACGCCTATATCAGCTATCAGACCGCCTTCCTCAAGGCCAATCACCCCGTGGAATTCCTCGCCGCGTCGATGACGCTCGACATGGGCAACACCGACAAGCTGATGATCTTCCGCGAAGAAGCCATTCGCAACGGAATCCGTGTCATGTCTCCGTCGGTGAATGACAGCGGCGTGGATTTTGCGGTGCGCGGCAAGGACATTCTCTACTCCCTTGCCGCTCTCAAGAATGTCGGTTCCGGCGCAATCCATGAACTGGTGAAGGTGCGTGACGAGGGCGGGCCATTCCGCTCACTCAGTGATTTTGCCAAGCGGCTCGATACCAAGGTGCTGAACAAGCGGTCACTGGAAAGCCTTGTGAAGGCCGGTGCGCTCGATTGCATCAACGCGCACCGGGCACAGGTTTTCCATGCCATCGACGGCATCATCAGCCTCTCGAACCGCGCGGCCAGCGAACAGGCGGCCGGGCAGAACGACCTGTTCGGCGGTGGCGGCGCAAAGGGTGCGGAAGAACTGATCTTGCCGGCCCGCGATGGCTGGTTGCCCATGGAGCGGCTGGCGCATGAGTTCGAGGCGGTGGGCTTCTACCTGTCGGGTCATCCGCTTGACGAATACACCAAGGTCTTGAATCGGCTTGGTGTCGAGAATTATGCGGGTTTCGTGGAGAAGGTGCAGTCGCGCGGTGCTTCTGCGGCAAAGCTGGCCGGAACCATCACGTCCAGGCAGGAACGCCGTTCCAAGGCGGGTAATCGCTTTGCCTTCATCGGTTTTTCCGATCCGACCGGGCAATTCGAGGCGATCTGCTTCTCTGATACCTTGCAGGCATCACGCGACCTGCTTGAGCCGGGCACTTCCGTCATTGCGCGGATCGAGGCGGACACCGAGGGCGAGGACATCAAGCTGCGCCTTCTGTCTGTCGAAAGCCTTGAGCGTGCTGCGGCGCAGGCCGTGTCCGGCATACAGATCTTCATCCGTGACCAGAAGCCGGTGGAGTCGATTGCAAAGCGCCTGCAATTGGGTGGCCGGGCTCCGGTTCGGGTGACGCTCATCGAGGACACGGGCCGCGAGATCAACATTGCGCTCGGGGACAGGTTCGTCGTGACGCCCCAGGTTCGCGGTGCCCTGAAAGCGGTGCAGGGCGTCGTTGACGTGCAGGAACTCTAGGCTGCGCCGTGCGTCAGGTCGGACTTTTCGAGCTGCTTCATGAACTCGATGGCGACGCCGTTGTCGAGATAGCGAACGACGCGACCCTTCATCTTGCCCAGCATCACGAAAGTGCCGATGGCGGGAAGGATGTCGGTCCTGATGCCGGCGCCGGAGATGGAAATGTCAATCACTTCGCACGTGTAGACGCGACCGTCGGGAAGCATGATCGACGAGTGCTTGTCCTTGGGTTCGAAACGCGGATGGCGGCGGGCTTCTGCAGCGCCATCGTTCTTCTGGCGCAACCATTCGATGCGTTGCTGCAAGCGCTCAAGGCGTGAACCGGTAGCGGCATAGCGAACGCGGAATCCTCCGGCCACCTGTTCACCGGCAATCACTTCAACCCGACCCAGTTCTTCCAGATAGGCGACGATGCTGGAATTGGTGGCAGGCAAGGTGGCGGTGATGAAGATGGCGCCCTGCGGCGTGATATCAAGAACCTGACAGGCGTGCTCGGTCATGTCGGGCAGCATGAAGCGGCCAAAAATGATGCTAGAACCCATCTTGTTGGTGATGTGGTCGACGTTGGTATCGTTGGCCAGAGCACTCACGTTTGTTCCCTCAAATCCTGGCGTCGTTGCCCGATAGCAGACGCCGCCGGAGTTCCGGCAGATTCAGCGAGGTTAAGAATTGTTGGTAAAAACGCAGTTAATGGCTGGGGTTCTGCGTGCGATGGGCGTCGGGAAAATGTCCCGAAATCACACGCCGGTGAGGCCGCCCGCGATCACCTTGAAACGACGGTCGGTGGAGGCCGTCGCGGGCCGGCCCGCCATGATGTTCTGGTACTCGGTCCAGACCGAACGGATGGCCATCAATTCGCGGTTCACCACGCGCTCGTGGAACAGGTCGGCAGCCGGGCGGAACGGGAAAATGCCGCCGATGAGCTGGATGCGTTCCGAACCGCGCATGCGGATCGGGAGGGCAATGAACTCCACCGCGACCTGCTGGCGATTGTCGGTGGTCAGGCGGGCGCGGAACAGGGTGGGCTGGAAATTGCTCAACGACTGGATGAGGTGCTTGTGAATGGTGTCGGCCTCGAATTTCTCCCATCCTGCAAGCACATCCTGTCCCGTGAGGTTGGTCTTGAACAGCTCGCAGACATGCGATCCGGCAAGGCGGAAGCGGAAGCTGCTGCGGATGTGATCGCGTTCCAGGATGACGAGATCGGGCGCAAAGCCGCGGACTTCGCCCAGCGAGAATTCCTCCCGGGTCGGGCAGGGGCGTTCGGCACGCAGGGCCTCCCAATAGCAGAACAGCTTGCGGCTGCCCGGATGGAGGATCTGGCTGCCGGATGTCTCATTTCCGGAATTCTCAGCGATGTGCATTTCACGCTCCTGCAATCGTTAATGCAGGGGGGCGAAAGGGTTGTCCCAATCCTGCACGAATTGCTGTAGAAGCTGCATTCACCGTGCCAGATACACCCCCCACCGCCGACATTCCCCGTCATCCACAGGCAGACCTGCGCCCTGCGCCGCCGCCCATGTTCAATGCGCCACCCCTGGTGATCGGGCTGTCACTGTTTCTCCTTCTGGTTCAGGGGCTTGAATCCTGGCTGGGAGAAGACTTCCAGATCTGGACCATGTACGCATTCGCCTTCATTCCGAGGCGGTTGCTTGAAAACGCCCTTGCCACCCCGGTGGGGGCCCAGGTCTGGACCTTCGTCACCTATGCCTTCCTCCACGGCGGCTGGTTCCATGTGATCTCGAACTGCATGTGGCTGGTGATTTTCGGGACACCTGTGGTGCGCTTTCTCGGCAACCTCAAGTCGCTGCTGCTGATGGCTGTCTCAGCCGTGGCCGGTGCGGCTGCGATGCTCATTCCCTATTGGGGGGACTTCATCATCCTTGTGGGTGCTTCCGCAGCGGTCTCCGGCGCCATGGCGGCGGCGATGCCCATCATGTATGCGCCCGGCTTCTCGCGGGTGTCCCAAGGCGGCGACCTGCCGCGCCCGTTGCGTTTCGGTGAATTGCTCAGGAGCCGCAATGCCGTGATCTTCGCGATGGTGTTCTTTGCGCTGCAACTGCTCACCGGGGCCAGCGAGGCCACCACCGGAACAGCCCTCATCTCGGAAGGGCTTGTGGCGTGGGAGGCGCATCTTGGCGGCTTCGTGGCGGGCCTTGCCATGTTTTACCTGCTGACTGCGCGAAAGGCTTCACAAGCCCGCCAGATGTGATAGCCTTCAGCGGCTGTCAAAACAGGGAGGTGACGCATGACTGTCTCCCATATCCTTCAGGCCAAGGGCCGTGACGTGATAACGGCCGCTCCAACTGCGAAAGTGTCTGAGGTTGCGCGCATCCTGTCGGAGCGTCGCATCGGTGCCGTGGTGATCACGGGTGCCGGTGGGCGCATCGAGGGAATCGTGTCCGAACGCGACGTGGTCCGCCATGTCGGCAAGGAGGGTGCAGCCGCACTCGACCTGCCGGTCTCGGCGATCATGACGCGCACGGTGCGGACTGCGCGTGAAGCCGACACCGAAGCGGAACTCATGGCGCTGATGACCGAGCATCGCATCCGCCACCTGCCGGTGGTGCATGAAGGGAAGCTCGGCGGCATGATCTCGATCGGTGACGTGGTGAAACATCGCATCGAAGCAATCGAGC
Organism: Hyphomicrobiales bacterium; assembly: GCA_016792865.1. Classification (GTDB taxonomy): domain Bacteria; phylum Pseudomonadota; class Alphaproteobacteria; order Rhizobiales; family Aestuariivirgaceae; genus Aestuariivirga. Next base: position 15,522 of record JAEUMJ010000204.1, read on the forward strand.
GTGAGGCCGAAGAGATGAAAGCCTATATCGCCACGGCAGGCTGACGTCAGCTTTCGAAGACGAGGCCATCCGCCGAAACGGAGCGGTAGAAGCATGACCTGCGCCCGGTGTGGCAGGCATTGCCCTTGCCCTGCGGAACGACGCGGACCAGAAGACAATCCTGGTCGCAATCGATGCTGATGCCGGCGACCTTGAAGGTCTCGCCCGATGTCTCGCCCTTCAGCCACAACGCCTGACGCGACCTGCTCCAGAAATGAATGAGACCTGTCTTGCGCGTCAGTTCCAGCGCCTCGGCATTCATGTGTGCAAACATCAGGACGGTGCCGTCGCGCGAATCCTGCACGATGGCGCCGATCAGGCCATGTTCATCGAACTTCGGGGTGAACGTCGTCGTTTCATCGGGCGCTTGTGACATGCGCCCGCTTTTCCCATCATTGAAAGCGTGACGCAATCACCCTCGTGCCACGCCGGTGCAGGGCAGGTTCAGGGCAGGTTCAGCCCCGCACCTGCTGCATGAAGCGGGCCTGAAGCACCGGGTTGGTCTTGAGTTCACCGGCGAACTGCGTCGTGACCGTGGTCACGTCAGGCTTGCCGACGCCACGGGACGACATGCAGGTGTGCACTGCCTCGATCATCACGGCAACGCCGCGGGCGGCGAGGTGCTCATGCACAGCCTGGGTGATCTGCGCAGTCATTGTTTCCTGGGTTTGCAGGCGACGCGCATAAACCTCGACGACGCGGGCGAGCTTCGAAATCCCGACGACACCACCGTTGGGCAGGTATGCGATGTGAACATGACCATGGAACGGTGCGATGTGGTGTTCGCAATGGGAGGTGAAAGGAATGCCGCGCAGCATGACCATGTCGTCATAGCCGTTCACTTCTTCGAACACCCGGTTCAGGATGTCGGCAGGATCCTGCTCGTAGCCGGCAAAATACTCACGGTAAGCCTTGGCGACGCGACGTGGCGTATCCTGCAGGCCTTCCCGGTTGGGATTGTCTCCCGCCCAGGCGAGCAGGGTGCGCACGGCAGCTTCCGCTTCTTCCTGCGAGGGGCGCACGACTGGCTTGACGACTGGCTTTTGAAGAACTTTCACGTCCATGGGCTTGTTACCTTGCGTATAATGTTTCCGGTAATGGATAGCCACACTACGGCTTCGTGCCGCCCGTGGATCAGGGGACCCCTGTTCAGAAAGCATTCTCGCTTCCCATATCATGGTCTAAGATGCATCTGGAGACCATGCGGCAGGTGCCCGCGCGGGTTGATATGACCATGATCAATGACGTTTACAACAAAAAGATTCTGGGGTTCGCGGCAGACATTCCGCTGCTGCAACGGCTGCCCGATGCCGACGCAACCTCGGTTCAACACTCGAAGTTGTGTGGGTCCAAGGTGACGGTTGACCTGAAGATGCAAGACGGTGTCGTGACCGGCTTCGGGCACGACGTGAAAGCCTGCGCGCTGGGGCAGGCGTCCTCGTCCATCATGGCGCGGCATGTCATCGGTTCCCGCGCCGATGACCTGAAAACGCTGCGCGACACGATGTACAGGATGTTGAAGGAGGAGGGGCCGCCACCCACGGGCCGCTGGGCCGATTGCGAGGCGCTTCTGCCGGTGCGCGATTTCAAGGCCCGTCACGCCTCGACGCTGCTGACATTCGACGCCGTCGTCGATGCTATCAATCAGATCGAAACAAAGTCCAAGGTGCCTGCATGAGCAAAGTTCCGTCTGTCGCTATCGCAATGTCGGGAGAGCCGCGCCGGGGTTCGCGCTATCCCGCGCCCCATGACGCGCCGTGCATCGGCAGGGCGAAATATGTGCTCGGCGACCAGTTCGGCCTGGACCAGTTCGGCGTCAATCTTGCCGTGATCGAACCCGGCTCATGGTCATCGCAGCGGCATTGGCATGAAAAGGAAGACGAGTTTGTCTATGTGATCGAGGGCGAGCTGGTGCTTGTTGATGACGCAGGCGAACACCTGCTGACGCCCGGCATGTGTGCCGGTTTCAAGGCCGGAAACGGCAACGGCCACTGTCTGCAGAATCGTACCGGCAAGCGGGCGGTCTACCTGGAGGTCGGATCACGCATCGAAGGCGAACGCGCCCATTACAGCGATATCGACATGATGGCCTTGCCCGACGGCGGGAAGTACAAATTCGTCAGGAAAGACGGCTCCCCGGTGTGACGATGCTCGGCAATCGGGTGCTCTCTTCACGGCAGCGCTGAAACCGCAACGGAAGTTGCTTGACAGCCCGGATTCGCCCCTCTATTCCCCGCCCCACCCAAGCGGGTGTAGCTCAGTTGGTTAGAGCGTCGGCCTGTCACGCCGAAGGTCGCGGGTTCGAGCCCCGTCACTCGCGCCATTTTTGGCGCATCCCTCCGCTGGTTGTTTTCAGATCCTCAATGCTTCTGCCGGGACGCGGTTTTCTCGTCCTTGGGATACCACGTCGTATGTTCGGGTGAATGAGGCCGGGCAGCAGGTGCCACGCCGGATGAGCCGTCTGCAATCGGGCAGGTGGTCCTGGAGCCATTCTCCCAGTTCTGGATCGCGGGATTGCAGGGGTTTGCTGCGCCTGCGGCGGTGCTGCCCAGGACGATCAGCGCGGCGGCAATGATTTTCTTCATGGAGTTCTCCGCTTCTTTTTGGGACGCCCGGAGGGGTGTCGGAAGTCGGAAAGCAAGGCGCGGGCTGGTTGCTCTGTCCGAGGTGGGAGAATGGGGCTTTCAGCGAGTCAGGGTTAAAGGCGCCAAGGCAAGGGCCAGGCTGGGGAATGAGCATGATTCCTCAGGCAACACAGACGTGAGCTGTCATGCTGTCATGTCTATTTGAAGTATTGTTGTTGCATTTTTGTTGTTTATGACAGTATTCCTGTCATTTTTACTACAATTGTGCATCTCATACTTAAGTTTTCTCAGGTTCTCATGGGGAGCAGTGCCCATTTTACTATTTCTGCTTCTTTTGCCGACATGTATGCAATTTATGGTGGTGTGAGGGTTTAACAAACACTTAAAATACAACCTATGATGAGTTGTTATTTTAGTTCAATAGTTGCTCGATGAGTCTGCGGCTCGACCTACTTCGAAGTTTTACGGAGGCCACTTCGTTGCTCGGTCATGTGGGTTTGGAGCGTGCGTTATGTTTGTGCGTCAGTGGGTACGCCGGATCAAGTCCGGTGCGTTTGCGGCTTTGGCCGTATCACTTGTATTTTCTTCCCCTTCGCTTCCGGCGTGGGCGGATGGTGCAACAACCGGATCAGAGTCTGGTGCGACCGCTTCTGCGAACGGCCCGGGCGGATCTGCTGCCGGGGTCGGCACCGAAAACTCTTCCCAGGCGTCGAGCGACAACAAAGGGGCGAGCGCACAAAGTGCAGGCTCGTCCAGCAGCGGCGCCATACAGGGCGGTGGAACCGGCTCTGTCACCAAGACGTCCGCCAAGGCCAGCGCCAAGTCCAGCAAGAAAGCTCTCGAAGCAGCAGCCGAGGCCGGCGCCTGGACTGCCGCTGCCACTGTTGATGCCAATGGCGGCCTGGCCGCAGGGCTGAGCGGGAACTTCGGCAAGGCCTATGCCAAGAGCGCCAAGAAAGGCACGGTTGCCTATGCCTATTCCGTGAACGGCGGTGTCGCCGTCGCGATGTCGGGCAAGAAGTCCAAGACGCTTGCCACCACTCCGGAAGGGGTTGTCACGACGGGCCGCAAGGGCAGGATGTCCTATTCCATTTCCTACACCAATCTCGGCTCCTTCAGCCTGGCGATGGTCAAGGGACGTGTGGCCTATGCCGCTACCGGAACAACAGAAAACGTTGCCGCGCTCACCTCCGGGAATCTCAAGTCCATCATGCGGTCGTCGATGTCGGCGCAAGCCTATGCGGGGCCAAAAACGGCATGGGCTTCGGCCTATGCCCAGGCCGGCAGCTTCGCTCAATCCGCGATCAGCAGGGCCTCTTCGAGCGGCTATTCCTATGCTTACGCTAAGGTCACGCGCAGCAGCGGCAAGGTGGTCGTCAAGGTGACGTACGGCGACCCGGCCTGCCGCGAGTTCCGGCACCGTGAGTTCTCCGGGCGCAATGAGTGCCACGTGAGGACCAAGGTGATCAAGGTTGCCTCGACATCGAAGAAGAGGAAGGCGCATTGAGCGCCTTAGCGCTCTGGAAATATTGAGTAGTTGTTGTGAGTATGTGTGAGTATTTGTTGACAATATAAAGTAAATAATATATAATCCACCGGGGGCCTCTAGAGTGTAACACAAGGAGTTAGTACAATGAAGAAGTTCACATTTGCTCTGATCGCCGGGCTGGCAATGGTTTCGATGGTTGCCACCGCAGAAGCCGGCAAGAAGGGTTCGGGAAAGGCATCGGGCTATAACCGCACCGTTGCAGTCGGCGTCGGCCTCGGCCTCGGCGGCGGCGGCGGCGGCGCTGGCATCGGCTACACCGTCAACTCGTCTGACGCAGAAGCCACCAAGGGCAAGTCTGCCGGCGCAACGGCTGGCGGTGGTTTCATCTCCGGCGGCCTTGGCTTCAGCGGCGGCGGTGGCGGTCTTGCCGCCGGTGCTGGCTCCACCAGCGCCAACGTCGGCAACTAAGACGTCCTGCCCGACGGCAGATGGAAGAGGTAGCGCAAGCTGCCTCTTCTTTTTTTGCTGGTTTCTCCTGTCGTGACGCATCCTGAAACCGTGGGGCGCAATTCGATCGGATCATTTCATCTTCTGATAGGCTTGTCCGTCCTCCTTGCCCCATGACCCCGGCCATGCCGGGGGGTGGTAACCGCTCATTGGCCGAACTGACCTCCCCAAGGCTTCCCAGTGGCCTCCCAAGGGGCACCGAGAGGATATGGCTGACATGGCTGGCCGCTGTTCATGGACCTTTTGTCATGCTTGCGATTGGGCGGTTGCTGCGCTACCAAGCCCCCAATCCGGGAAGCGAGTCCAATGGCTTCCGGAGTCGAGGGGTCATGCCAGAACTTCTGCAAGCCTATTTGCCAATTGCCATCTTCATGGCTGTCGCCACTTTCATTGCCCTGGCGCTGATGATCGCGCCGATGCTGATCGCCTACCGCAAGCCTGACGCCGAGAAACTGTCGGCCTATGAATGCGGCTTCAACGCTTTCGACGATGCCCGCATGAAATTCGACGTGCGGTTCTATCTCGTCTCCATCCTCTTCATCATCTTCGACCTCGAAGTGGCCTTCCTGTTCCCGTGGGCGGTGAGCCTGGGCAAGATCGGCCTTTTCGGCTTCTGGTCGATGATGATCTTTCTCGCCGTACTGACCATCGGCTTCATCTATGAATGGCGCAAAGGAGCACTCGAATGGGATTGATCGAGCGCGCAACGCCCGAACAGCGCGAGTATTTCAGCGAGATCAACGCCGAACTCGCCGACAAGGGCTTTCTCGTCACCACCTCCGACGACCTGATCAACTGGGCCCGCACGGGCTCGCTGATGTGGATGACCTTCGGCCTCGCCTGTTGCGCCGTCGAGATGATGCACACCTCCATGCCGCGCTATGACGTGGAACGCTTCGGCTTCGCGCCGCGCGCTTCGCCTCGCCAGTCGGACGTGATGATCGTGGCCGGCACGCTCACCAACAAGATGGCCCCGGCGCTCCGCAAGGTTTACGACCAGATGCCGGAACCCCGTTACGTGATTTCGATGGGGTCGTGTGCCAATGGCGGCGGCTACTATCACTATTCCTACTCGGTGGTGCGTGGCTGCGACCGTATCGTGCCCGTGGACATCTACATTCCCGGCTGTCCGCCCACGGCCGAGGCCCTGCTGTATGGCGTGTTGATGTTGCAGAAAAAGATCCGACGCACCGGAACGATTGAGCGCTGAGATGACAGAAAAACTTGCAGCGATCGCAGACCATGCGAAAGCCCGGCTCGGTGGTGCCATTCTGGGTGCCAGGATCGCCTATGATGAGCTGACGGTTCTCACCGATGCGGCCAACATCGTTTCCGTGTTGACCTTCCTGCGGGACGACAGTGAATGCCGCTTCGTGAGTTTCATCGACGTGACTGCCGTTGACTACCCTGAGCGCGAGAAGCGCTTTGAGGTCGTGTACCATCTGTTGAGCCCCTACAGGAACACGCGCATCCGCATCAAGCTTGAGGCGGGAGAGGCGGACGATGTGCCCTCGATCGTCGATGTGTTCCCCGGTGCCAACTGGTTCGAGCGCGAGGTCTACGACATGTTCGGCATCGTGTTCTCCGGCCATCCGGACCTGCGCCGCATGCTGTCGGACTACGGCTTCCAGGGGCATCCATTGCGCAAGGATTTCCCGACCACCGGCTACGTGGAAGTGCGCTACGACGAAGAGCAGAAGCGGGTTGTCTATGAGCCTGTGAAGCTCGTTCAGGAATTCAGGCAGTTCGACTACCTCTCGCCCTGGGAAGGCGGGAAGTACGTTTTGCCCGGTGATGAGAAGGCGAAGTAATGAGCGAAGTCACCACCCGCAATTTCTCCCTCAACTTCGGCCCGCAGCATCCTGCTGCGCACGGCGTGCTGCGCATGGTTCTGGACCTCGATGGCGAGGTCGTCACCCGTGTCGATCCGCATATCGGCCTCCTGCATCGCGGCACCGAGAAGCTGATCGAGCAGAAGACCTATCTGCAAGCCGTGCCGTACTTCGACCGCCTCGACTACGTGGCGCCGATGAACCAGGAACATGCCTTTGCCCTCGCGACGGAAAAATTGCTTGGCATTACAGTGCCTAAGCGTGGGCAGTTGATCCGGGTTCTCTACTCAGAGATCGGCCGCATCCTGGCCCACATGATCAATGTGACGACCCAGGCGCTTGACGTGGGCGCACTCACTCCGCCGCTCTGGGGTTTCGAAGAGCGTGAAAAGCTCATGGTGTTCTACGAGCGTGCTTCAGGCAGCCGCATGCATGCCGCCTACATCCGCCCCGGCGGTGTCCACCAGGATCTTCCGCAGAAGCTGATCGATGATATCGGTCATTTCTGCGAAACCCACCCGAAGGTGCTTGACGACATCGAAACGCTGCTCACGGGCAACCGCATCTTCAAGCAACGCAACGTGGATATCGGCACGATCTCGCTGGAAGATGCGCTGGCGCGGGGCTTCAGCGGCGTGAACCTCAGAAGTTGCGGCGTGCCGTGGGACTTGCGTCGCTCGCAACCCTACGAATGCTATTCCGATCTCGAATTCAGCATTCCCATCGGCAAGAATGGCGACAACTTCGACCGCTATCTGATCCGCATGCAGGAAATGCGTGAGGCCGCGAAGATTATGAAGCAGTGCGTCAACCTCCTGTCGTCTGCCGAAGGGCAGGGGCCGGTGTCATCGACCGACGGCAAGGTGGTCCCGCCGAAGCGCGGCGAGATGAAGAAGTCGATGGAAGCACTGATCCATCACTTCAAGCTCTACACCGAAGGCTACAAGGTTCCGGAAGGCGAGGTCTATGCCGCCGTCGAAGCGCCCAAGGGCGAATTCGGCGTCTATCTCGTGTCGGACGGCAGCAACAAGCCATATCGCTGCCGAATCCGCGCTCCCGGCTTTGCGCATTTGCAGGCGATGGATTTCCTCTGTCGCGGCCACATGCTGGCCGACATTTCCGCCGTTCTCGGCTCTCTTGATATCGTTTTTGGTGAGGTGGACCGGTGAGCGTCCGTCGTCTCGATCCCGTACAACCCGACAGCTTTGCCTTCACGCCGGACAACCTGGCCTGGGCAAAGCAGACAATCGCAAAATACCCTGCCGGCAAGCAGGCCTCTGCCGTGATCCCGCTGCTCTGGCGGGCACAGGAGCAGGAAGGCTGGACCACGCGCGCGGCCATCGAATACGTGGCCGAAATGCTGGGCATGGCCTACATCCGCGTTCTGGAAGTGGCGACATTCTATACCATGTTCCAGCTGTCGCCGGTGGGAAAGCGCGCGCATATCCAGGTGTGCGGGACCATTGCCTGCCAGCTTCGCGGCGCAGAGGACCTGATCAGGGTCTGCAAGAACAAGATCCACTCCGAGCCCCATCACGTCACGGCGGATGGCAATCTCTCGTGGGAGGAAGTCGAATGCCTCGGCTCCTGCGTGAACGCTCCGATGGTGCAGGTGTTCAAGGATACCTATGAAGACCTGACACCGGAAAGCCTGTCGCAGCTGATCGATGATCTGGCGATCGGTCGCCGGGTCAAGCCGGGCACACAGATCAACCGCCAGCATTCCGCCCCGGAAGGCGGACCGGTGGCCCTCACCGACAAGAACCTCTACAAGGGCCAGCGCACGTTCAAGCGCGTCGAAGCTCCACCGCCTCCGCCTCCGCCTCCGGCTCCTGCCGCCGCCCCGGCTCCTGCCGCTCCGGCCCCTGCTGCCGCTGCACCGGTACCTGCGGCGGCCGCACCCGCACCCGCCACCAAGGCCCCCATTCCTGCACCGGCAGAAGCCAAGCCAAAGGCGGAAGAAATCCGGCCTGTCACCCTGGCTGCCAAGGTGACGGAAGCCCAGCGCGAGGATGCCGCGGCGAGGGAAGCCCGCTCTGCCGCTCCCGGCAAGGTCGCTACGGAGAAGGCACAGGCCGAAACCGGGATCGTGCGCACGACCGCAGACAAGGTGGTCAAGGCAGCCACCAAGACGCCACGGGAAGAGAAGCCTGTCATCAAGTCGGCCGCCAAGGCCATCGAGGGACGCCCGGAGCTTCTTTCGAAGGCCCGTGGTGTTGCCGATGATCTGAAGCTCATCCGGGGTGTTGGCCCGGCGCTGGAAAAGCTGCTGAACAAGATCGGTGTCTGGCATTTTGACCAGATCGCGTCCTGGTCGGCAAAGGAACTCGCCTGGATCGACGAGAAGCTGGAAGGCTTCAAGGGCCGCGCCAAGCGTGACGAGTGGATCAAGCAAGCCAAGAAACTGGCACAAGGGTTGCGTCCGGATGCGGACGGCAGCCAGAAGCCGGGGAAGAAGTAAGCCATGCTCGCTGACAAGGATCGCATCTTCACCAACCTTTACGGCCTTCATGACTGGGGCCTGGAAGGTGCCAGGCAACGCGGCTGCTGGGTGGACACCAAGTCGTTCATCGACAAGGGCAGGGACTGGATCGTCAACGAGGTGAAGGCATCCGGCTTGCGTGGCCGTGGCGGGGCAGGATTCCCGACGGGCCTCAAGTGGTCGTTCATGCCCAAGGTTGTGGGCGAGCGCCCGCATTACCTCGTGGTCAACGCCGACGAATCCGAACCCGGCACCTGCAAGGATCGCGAGATCATGCGTCATGATCCGCACCTGCTCGTGGAAGGCTGCCTGCTTGCCGGCATGGCGATGGGCTGCAACACCACCTTCATCTACGTGCGCGGCGAGTACATTCGCGAACGCGAGCGTCTGCAGGCCGCCGTGGATCAGGCCTACGAGGCGCGCCTGATCGGCAAGAACAACATCCACGGCTGGGACATGGACATCGTCGTCCATCACGGCGCGGGCGCCTACATCTGCGGCGAGGAAACCGCGATGCTCGAAAGCCTCGAAGGCAAGAAGGGCCAGCCGCGCATGAAGCCGCCGTTCCCCGCGAACGTGGGCCTTTACGGTGCGCCGACGACCGTCAACAACGTGGAGTCGATCGCCGTTGCCGGCACCATCCTGCGCCGGGGTGCGACCTGGTTCAGTTCCATTGGCCGCCCCAACAACGTGGGCACCAAGCTGTTCTGCATCTCTGGGCATGTGAACAAGCCCTGCAATGTGGAAGAGGAAATGGGCATCACCTTCCGTGATCTGATCGACACCCATTGCGGCGGCATCCGCGGCGGCTGGGACAACCTGCTGGCGGTCATTCCCGGCGGCTCGTCGGTGCGCATGGTGCCTGCCGAACAGATCATCGACACGCCCATGGACTTCGACAGCCTGATGAAGCTGAAGTCGGGCCTTGGCACGGCGGCGGTGATCGTGATGGACAAGTCCACCGATCTCATCCGCACGATTGCGCGGCTCTCCTATTTCTACAAGCACGAGTCCTGCGGCCAGTGCACACCCTGCCGCGAGGGCACGGGCTGGATGTGGCGCGTTCTCACCCGCATGAGCGAGGGGCGCGCCGAGAAGCGCGAGATCGACATGCTGTTCGATGTGACCAAGCAGATCGAGGGCCACACGATCTGTGCCCTTGGCGATGCGGCAGCCTGGCCGATCCAGGGCCTCATCAATCACTTCCGCCCTGTCATCGAGAAGCGGATCGACGAATATTCCTACCGTTCCGACAAGGATGGCGCGGTGCGCCATGCAGCAGAATAGGGCCGCAGAGTAAGACAGATGCCAAAGATCAAGATTGACGGCGTAGAAGGCGAATTCGAGAACGGCATGACCCTGCTGCAGGCCTGCGAGCAGATGGGCAAGGAAGTGCCGCGCTTCTGCTATCACGAGCGCCTGTCGGTGGCGGGAAACTGCCGCATGTGCCTTGTGGAAGTGAAAGGCGGCCCGCCCAAGCCGCAAGCCTCCTGTGCCATGTCGGTGAACGATCTCCGCCCCGGACCCAATGGCGAGCCGCCGGAGGTTTTCACCAACACACCCATGGTGAAGAAGGCGCGTGAAGGGGTGATGGAATTCCTGCTGATCAACCACCCGCTTGATTGCCCGATCTGCGATCAGGGCGGCGAGTGCGACCTTCAGGACCAGGCCATGGGCTATGGCATCTCGAAGAACCGCTTCCACGAAAACAAGCGCGCGGTGGAGGACAAGGATTTCGGCCCGCTGGTGAAAACGCAGATGAATCGCTGCATCCAGTGCACGCGTTGCGTCCGCTTCACCACCGAAGTTGCGGGCATCACCGACATGGGCCTTATCGGCCGTGGCGAGGACGTGGAGATCACCACCTACCTCGACCGCATTATCACCTCGGAACTCCAGGGCAACATCATCGACCTGTGTCCGGTGGGTGCTCTCACCTCGAAGCCCTATGAATTCAAGGCGCGCCCATGGGAACTCCGCAAGACGGAAACCGTGGATGTGATGGACGCCGTCGGTTGCAACATCCGGGTGGATGTCCGTGGCCGGGAAGTGCTGCGTATCCTGCCGCGCACCCATGAAGACGTGAACGAGGAATGGATTTCCGACAAGAGCCGTTTCGTGTGGGATGGCCTGCGCACCCAGCGCCTTGACCAGCCCTATGTGCGCGAGATGGGCAAGCTGCGCCCGGCCTCATGGAACGAGGCCCTGTCGCGCGCGGCGCAAAAAATGAAGGCCGCAGGGGCCGGCAGGACGGGTATCCTGCTGGGTGATCTTGTTTCCGCGGAAGAAGCGTTCTCGCTGAAGGAACTGGCGATGAAGCTCGGCATCAACAATATCGATTGCCGTCAGGACGGGACGCCGTTGGGCGAACATGGTGGCCGTGCGGGCTATATCTTCAATTCCACCATTGCCGGAATCGAGGAAGCCGACGCCATCATTCTGGTGGGCAGCAATCCGCGCCTGGAAGCTCCGGTTCTGAACGCCCGCATCCGGAAGCGTGTGGCGCGCGGCGGCTGCTTCGTGGGCGTGATCGGCGAGAAGGCCGACCTGACCTACAAGTACACCCATCTCGGCGCAGGCACCGAAACGCTGACGCGTCTTGCCGAGCTGGTGCCGGACAAGGCCCAGAAGCCGATGATCATCATCGGGCAGGGGGCGCTTGCGCGGCCCGACGGCGCGGCTGTCCTCGCGCTTGCCGCCAAGTCTGCCGCGGCCATCGGCGTGGTCCGTGGCGACTGGAACGGCTTCAACATCCTGCACACGGCGGCTGGCCGCGTGGGTGCGCTGGATGTTTGCGCGCTGCCCGGCGAAGGTGGCCTGAATGCCGGCGCTATAGTCGCTGCCGCGGGCAAGGGTGCGCTTGATGTGGTCTTGCTGGCGGGTGCAGACGAAATCGACATGCAGGCACTGGGCACCAGTTTCGTGGTTTACATCGGTTCCCATGGCGATGCCGGAGCCCACCGGGCCGACGTGATCCTTCCGGGCGCGGCCTATACCGAAAAGACGGCGACTTATGTGAACACCGAGGGGCGTCCGCAACTTGCGCTGCGCGCTGCCTTCCCGCCGGGCGATGCCCGTGAGGACTGGGCGATCATCAAGGCGCTGTCGGATGAACTGGGCGCGGGGCTGGGCTGGTCCAACATCGATGAGTTGCGTGCCGCGATGTATCGGGTTGCTCCGCAGCTTGCCGCGATCAACAGCGTGGCAAAGGCCGATGCAGACGCGTTGTCCGAGCTGTCGGCGGGCGAAGGCCGCACCGAAAAGACAGGCTTCGTTTCGCCGGTCAAGGATTTCTACCTCACCAACCCGATTGCCCGTGCCTCGCGCATCATGGGCGACTGCTCGGCTCTCAAATCGGGCCGCAAGATGAAGGCGGCGGAGTAAGCCCATGATGGAACTTGTCACCCTCGTCGGCATTATCGCGCTGCAAAGCGTGGCGCTTCTTGTCGCGCTGCTGATCACCGTGTCGCTGCTCATCTACTTCGACCGCAAGGTCTGGGCGGCGGTCATGATGCGGCGTGGCCCGAACGTGGTCGGCCCGTGGGGTATCCTGCAATCGTTCGCCGACTTGCTGAAGTTCGTCTTCAAGGAAGTGGTGATCCCCGACAGTGCCAACAAGGGCGTGTTCATCATCGCCCCCATCGTCACTGCCGTCCTGGCGCTTGCCGCCTGGGCGGTGATCCCGCTCAATGAGGGCTGGGCCATCGCCGACATCAACGTCGGGGTGCTCTATCTCTTCGCGCTTTCGTCGCTCGGCGTGTACGGGGTGATCATGGGGGGCTGGGCCTCCAACTCGAAATACCCGTTCCTCGCGGCATTGCGCTCGGCAGCGCAGATGGTGTCCTATGAAGTTTCCATCGGCTTTGTGATCATCACGGTTCTGCTGTGTGCCGGTTCACTCAACCTCAGCGAAATCGTGCTCTCGCAGAAGACGGGGCTTGGCACCATGCTGGGTTTGCCGAATTCCTTCCTCGACTGGTACTGGCTGCCGCTCTTGCCGATGTGCGTGATCTTCTTCATCTCGGCACTTGCTGAAACCAACCGTCCGCCCTTCGACCTTGTCGAAGCGGAGTCCGAACTCGTGGCCGGGCACATGGTGGAGTACTCGTCTACGCCGTATCTGCTGTTCATGCTCGGTGAGTATGTTGCGATCACGCTGATGTGCGCCATGACGACGATCCTGTTCCTTGGCGGGTGGTTGCCGATCATCGATGTGCCGATCCTTGCCTGGGTTCCCGGCGTTGTGTGGTTCGTGATCAAGCTTGTCTTCGTCTTCTTCAGGTTCGCCATGGTGAAGACGATCGTGCCGCGCTACCGCTACGACCAGTTGATGCGCCTGGGCTGGAAAGTGTTCCTGCCGGTTTCGCTGTTCTGGGTGGCGCTGACGGCGGGCGTGCTTGTGTCCATGGGGTGGCTGCCGCAATGACACTCTCGCTTCATGGCATCGCATACGCGCTGATCTTCCTCGCCATCGGATTGGCCGAGGTCTTTGTCTATGAACGCGCTGTCCATCCCGTGCTGAGCCACCGGCACGAGACCGCGAAGGTGACCTACAGCCAGGGTCGCAGTCCGGTCCTCATCAGCAACCTCATCCGCCTCCAGGCCCTCGTGGTGTTGCCGCTTCTCGGCTACCTCCTGGGTTCGCAATTCCTTTCTCCGGGAGCCCACTAAGATGCGCCTTGCCGCTGCTGCCCGCTCACTTTTCCTGACGGAGTTCGCCTCCGCCTTCTGGCTTGCGCTCAAGTATCTTGTGGCGCCGAAGGCAACGCTGAACTATCCCCATGAAAAGGGCATTCTTTCTCCGCGCTTCCGTGGCGAGCACGCCCTGCGCCGCTATCCCAATGGTGAAGAACGCTGCATCGCCTGCAAGCTTTGCGAGGCGATCTGTCCTGCTCAGGCGATCACCATCGAGGCCGGGCCGCGCCGCAATGACGGCACGCGGCGCACGACCCGTTATGACATCGACATGGTGAAGTGCATCTACTGCGGCTTCTGTCAGGAAGCCTGTCCGGTGGATGCCATCGTCGAAGGCCCGAACTTCGAGTGGGCCACCGAAACCCGCGAGGAGCTTCTGTTCAACAAGGACAAGCTGCTTGCCAACGGCGACCGCTGGGAGCGGGAGATCGCCCGCAACATGGCGCTCGACGCGCCATACCGCTGAGGACAATCCCATGGCCGCAACGCTTTTCTTCTACCTCTTCGCAGCCCTCTCGGTGGCCTCCGCCGTGATGGTGATTTCGGCGCGGAACCCGGTGCATTCCGTACTCTTCCTCATCCTCTGTTTCTTCAATGCTGCAGGGCTGTTCATCCTGATGGGGGCGGAATTCCTCGCCATGATCCTCGTGGTCGTTTACGTGGGCGCGGTGGCCGTGCTGTTCCTTTTCGTCGTGATGATGCTGGATGTTGACTTCGTGAAGTTGCGCGAAGGCATGGCGAACTACCTGCCGGTCGGCGGGGTGATCGGCCTTATCGTGATGGTGGAGCTGGCGCTGGTCTTCGGGACCTGGACAATTTCCCCGGACGCCCTGAAGGCGGCGGGTGCACCTGCACCGGCAGCGGGTGTTTCCAACACCGCCGCACTGGGCGAAATCCTCTACACGAAATATGTCTACTGGTTCCAGGCCTCTGGCCTTGTGCTGCTCGTTGCCATGGTGGGGGCCATCGTGCTGACGCTCCGCCACAAGGAAGGCGTGAAGCGGCAGAACATCGCGGAGCAGGTGGCGCGCACGCCGGCAACCGCCATCGAGATCCGTAACGTCGAACCGGGGCAGGGGCTTTAAGATGATCGGCCTTTCACACTATCTCACCGTCGCTGCGATCCTGTTCACGATCGGCATCTTCGGCATCTTCCTCAACCGGAAGAATGTCATCATCATCATGATGTCGGTGGAATTGATCCTTCTGGCGGTCAACATCAACCTCGTGGCGTTCTCGACTGCGCTGAACGATCTGGTGGGGCAGGTTTTTGCGCTTTTGGTCCTGACGGTTGCTGCTGCCGAAGCTGCGATCGGGCTTGCCATTTTGGTGACCTATTTCCGCAACCGCGGCACCATTGCGGTTGACGACATCACACTCATGAAGGGCTGACGAGAGGCATCATGTATCACGCAATCGTCTTCCTTCCGCTGCTGGGCGCTCTCATTGCGGGGCTGTTCGGAACCTCGCTGTTCCGCAACATGGGCTCTGATCGCGTCGTGTACGGCGGGCACCATGATCATGGCCACGGCGGACATGGTCACGACGACCACGGCCATGGCCACGATGATCATGGCCACGGGGGGCACTATCACGGGCCGATGTGGCCCATGTACCTGACGACGGCTTTCCTGTTCATTGCCGCAATCCTGTCGTGGGTCAATTTCTGGGGCTTCCTCCACGAAGGCCACGATGTGAAGATCGAGGTGCTGCGCTGGATCACCTCCGGCACGCTGCAATCCTCGTGGTCGCTGCGCATCGACACGCTGACCTCGGTGATGCTGGTCGTGGTGAACACCGTTTCCGCGCTGGTGCACCTGTACTCGCTGGGCTACATGAGCCATGACGAGCATCAGCCGCGGTTCTTCGCCTATCTCTCGCTCTTCACCTTCGCCATGCTGATGCTGGTGACAAGCGACAACCTGATCCAGATGTTCTTCGGCTGGGAAGGCGTGGGCCTTGCTTCCTATCTCCTGATCGGCTTCTGGTATCAGCGCCCGTCTGCCAATGCAGCCGCCATCAAGGCCTTCGTCGTCAACCGCGTGGGCGATTTCGGCTTCGTCCTGGGCATTTTCGGCGTGTTCATGGTCTATGGCTCGGTCGAGTTCGACGCGGTATTCGCCGCAGCACCTCAGGCCGTCGGCAAGACCATGCATTTCCTGTCATGGGAACTGGATACCCTGACCGTGCTTTGCCTGTTGCTGTTCATGGGTGCGATGGGCAAGTCGGCGCAGTTCCTGCTGCACACCTGGCTTCCGGATGCCATGGAAGGCCCGACCCCCGTGTCGGCCCTGATCCATGCCGCCACCATGGTGACGGCGGGCGTTTTCCTTGTGGCGCGTCTTTCACCGCTCTTCGAACTTGCTCCCGCCGCCCGTGACGTGGTGATGGTGGTGGGCGCCATCACGGCGTTCTTCGCCGCCTCCGTCGGCCTGGTGCAGAACGACATCAAGCGCGTGATCGCCTATTCAACCTGTTCGCAGCTTGGCTACATGTTCGTCGCCATGGGGGCCGGGGCCTATGGCATCGGCATCTTCCATCTCTTCACCCATGCCTTCTTCAAGGCGCTTCTCTTCCTCGGTGCCGGCTCCGTGATCCACGCCATGTCGGGAGAGCAGGACATGCGGAAAATGGGCGGCCTGGCTCCCCACATCCGCATCACATGGGCGATGATGCTGATCGGCACCTTTGCCCTCACAGGTGTGGGCATTCCGGGTCTTTTCGGTTTCGCGGGCTTCCACTCCAAGGATGCCATCATCGAAACGGCTTACGCGTCGCACGCCGCGCCGCACCTGTTTGCCTTCGGACTGCTGGTGATCTCGGCTTTCTTCACGTCATTCTACTCGTGGCGTCTCGCCTTCATGACCTTCAACGGTGCCCCGCGTGCCGACCGGGAAACCATGGAGCACGTGCATGAAAGCAGCAACGTGATGCTGATCCCGCTGTATGTGCTGGCTCTTGGCGCAATCGTGGCGGGCTTTGCCTTCGAGCACTATTTCATGGGCCATGAGGAAGCGGTTTTCTGGGGCAAGTCGATCTTCCGCTCCACGGAAAACGAGATCGTGCATCAGATCCATGAGGTTCCCGTGCTGGTGAAGTGGTCGGCCACGATCGCCATGCTGTCTGGTCTTCTTCTCGCCGCCCTGTTCTACATCAGGAACACGGAACTGCCGAAGAAGATCGCCGCGATGCATCAGCCGATCTACCAGTTCCTGCTCAACAAGTGGTACTTCGACGAACTCTATGACCTGATCTTCGTGCGCCCCGCCATGTGGCTGGGCCGCTTCCTGTGGAAGAAGGGAGATGGAGCCGTGATCGACGGGCTTGGCCCGGACGGCGTTTCGGCCCGCGTGATCGATGTCACCAACAAGGTCGTCCGCTTGCAGACGGGTTATGTCTATCACTATGCCTTTGCCATGCTCATCGGCGTGGCCGCTCTTGTTTCCTGGTTCACATTTGGGGGCACGCACTAAATGAACTGGCCCTTGCTATCGGTTGTCACCTTCCTGCCGCTGGTCGGCGCACTGACCCTGCTGTTCACGGGCAGTGACGAAGCGGCTTCCTCCCGCCGCGCCCGTTACACGGCTCTGTGGACGACCCTTGTCACCTTCGCGGTGTCGATCCTCATCCCGATGAATTTCACCATGGCGGAGCCGGGCTTCCAGCTCGTTGAAAGCCATGCGTGGATGGGCGGCCTTGCCACTTACAAGCTCGGCGTTGACGGCATCTCCATGCCGCTGGTGATGCTCACCACATTCCTGATGCCGATCTGCATCCTTGCCTCATGGCACGTGGACAAGCGCGTGCGTGAATATATGATCGCGTTCCTGGTGCTGGAAACGCTGATGATCGGCGTGTTCGTGGCGCTCGATCTGGTCCTGTTCTACGTGCTGTTCGAAGCGGGCCTGATCCCGATGTTCCTGATCATCGGCATCTGGGGTGGGCCGCGCCGCGTCTACGCGTCGTTCAAGTTCTTCCTCTATACGCTGCTCGGCTCGGTGTTGATGCTGCTGGCCATCATTGCGATGTACTGGCATGCGGGCACAACCGACATCGCGACGCTGTTGTCCACGCCGAATGCCTTCCCTGCCGACATGCAGAAGTGGCTGTGGCTTGCCTTCTTTGCATCCTTCGCCGTGAAGATGCCGATGTGGCCGGTACACACCTGGCTGCCGGATGCGCACGTCGAGGCACCGACTGCGGGTTCCGTGATCCTGGCAGCGATCCTGCTGAAGATGGGTGGCTATGGTTTCCTGCGGTTTTCGCTGCCGATGTTCCCGGATGCCAGCCTCTACTTCCAGAATTTCGTCTACGTACTCTCGGTGGTGGCGATTGTTTACACTTCCCTTGTCGCCCTGATGCAGGAGGACATGAAGAAGCTGATTGCCTATTCGTCGGTGGCGCACATGGGTTTCGTGACCATGGGCATCTTCTCGCTGACCCGTCAGGGGATTGACGGTGCCATGTTCCAGATGATCAGCCACGGCCTGGTGTCGGGTGCGCTGTTCCTGTGCGTCGGCGTGGTCTACGACCGCATGCACACCCGTGAGATCGCGGCCTATGGCGGCCTTGTGAACCGCATGCCGCTGTATGCTGCCGTGTTCATGCTTTTCACCATGGCCAATGTCGGCCTGCCGGGTTCCTCCGGCTTCGTTGGGGAATTCCTCACGCTGCTCGGAACCTTCCAGAACAATACATGGGTGGCGTTCATCGCCTCGACAGGCGTGATCCTCTCGGCGGGCTATGCCCTTTGGCTCTATCGCCGCGTGGTGTTTGGCAAGCTCGAGAAAAGCACGCTCACCTGGATGCCCGACATGACGCCGCGCGAACTGGCGACCCTTGCTCCGCTTGTGGTCCTGACGCTGTTTTTCGGCGTCTATCCGGCTCCCATCCTCGACACGGTGGCAGCGTCCGTGGAGGGCCTGCTCAAGTCCGTGCAGGTTGCTGCTGCCCACCTCGACACCATCACCCTTACGATGAAGTGACCCCATGATGACCTTCCTTCAACAGGCTGACGCCGCCGCTGCCGCACCGGAGATCCTTCTGGCCGTGCTGGCGATGGTGCTACTGATGCTCGGCGTCTTCAGCCGCCGGGAAGCCTACACAACGGTTGCATCGGGTGCAGTGATTGCGCTCGTTGTGGCAATCGCCACCGTGATCTGGGGCACCGGAAGCGGAAAGGTTACCGCCTTCGGCGGCTCGTTCATCGTGGATGATTTCGCACGCCTGATGAAGGTGCTTGCCATGGGGGGTTCCGCCATCGCCATCATCCTGTCGGGCCGCTTCCTCGGCCGCGTGGGCATGGCAAAGTTCGAGTATCCCGTGATCATCCTTCTTGCCACCACCGGCATGATGATGATGATTTCGGCGGGTGACCTGATTTCCCTTTACATGGGCCTCGAACTGCAATCCCTGGCGCTTTACGTGGTTGCCGCAATCAACCGCGATGATGCCAAGTCATCGGAAGCGGGCCTGAAGTACTTCGTGCTGGGGGCATTGTCATCCGGCATGCTGCTCTATGGTGCTTCGCTGGTTTACGGCTTCACGGGCTCTACGCAATTCACGGCCATCGCCGCGACCCTCGGGGCCACAGGCTCCAACCTCGGCGTGCTGTTTGGTCTCGTCTTCATCATTTCCGGCCTCGCCTTCAAGGTCTCGGCAGTTCCTTTCCATATGTGGACGCCTGACGTTTACGAAGGCGCTCCGACTCCGGTCACCGCCTTCTTCGCGGCAGCGCCAAAGATTGCCGCGATGGCCTTGTTCATCCGTGTCCTGACCGGGCCGTTTGCCCCGGTGGTGAAGGACTGGCAGCAGATCGTGGTGTTCGTTTCGCTCGCCTCCATGGTGCTGGGCGCATTTGCCGCCATCGGCCAGACCAACATCAAGCGCCTGCTTGCCTATTCCTCCATCGGCCACATGGGCTATGCGCTTGTCGGCCTCGCTGCCGGAAGTGACGAGGGCGTGCAGGGCGTGGTGATCTACATGCTCATCTACCTGCTGACCACGGTGGGCGTCTTTGCCTGCGTCCTTGCCATGCGCCGGCAGGGCCGCGCCGTGGAAAGCATTTCGGACCTCGCGGGCCTCGCACGCACCAACAAGGGATTGGCCTTTGTCTTCTCGATGCTGATGTTTTCCCTGGCCGGCATTCCGCCGTTGGCGGGCTTCTTCGGAAAGCTCTTTGTGTTCATGGCGGCTGTCAAGGCCGGGCTTTGGGCCCTGGCCATCATCGGTGTGATCGCCAGCGTTGTGGGAGCCTACTATTACCTCCGCATCGTCAAGACGATCTACTTCGATGAACCGGCGGCAGCCTTCGACGACATGGATGGAGAGGTGAAGACAATCGCCTATGCGTCCGGCATTTTCTCGCTGGCTTTTGTGGTGATTGCACAGCCGTTGCTTTCGCTGGCAACGGCAGCCGCAATGTCGCTGCACTGAGCTTACGTGACCGACACAATACCCGTTCGCCGATACGCAACGATTGACTCAACCAATCTTGAAGCGCAGCGGCTTGCGGCATCCGGCGCAACCGGACCAATGTGGATCATTGCCGACGAGCAGAGCGGGGGCAGGGGGCGCCTTGGCCGGACCTGGGTCTCGAAGGCCGGCAATCTTTATGTTTCGCTGTTGCTTCCGGTAAGGGCTTCGTCCCTGACCATTCCGCAACTCTCGTTCGTCACGGCACTTGCTGTGCATGATACGGTGGCGCAATTCTGTGGCGCCGACATCGTGCGGTTGAAATGGCCGAATGATTGCCTTTTGGATGGCGCGAAGGTTTCCGGCATCCTGTGCGAAACGGCTGAGGGCGGGCAGGTGGTGATCGGGACCGGAATCAACGTGGCCCATAGTCCTGAAGGGTTGGCCTATCGCACGGCCCATGTCTCGACCCATGCGCCATCCGTTGACGTGCGTGCGGTTTTTGAAGCCTATGCCTCGGCCCTGCTGAAGCGCCTGTCACAGTGGGATGGAGGGAGGGCCTTCGCAGGGATCATGACGGCCTGGAACGAGCGGGCGCACGGTGTCAGCCAGCCCGTTCAGGTGGTGCAGGGAAACCGCACCATCACCGGCACGTTCACGGGTCTGGGCAGCGACGGAGCCTTGATCGTGACGACGGCAGACGGCGCCCGCGAAACGATCTATGCAGGTGATGTAACCTTCACAACGGCCATGGCATGAACGCAAGACGCAGGAAATCGGAAGATCAGGGATTGGTGTTCCTGCCCTTGGGCGGCACGAGCGAGATCGGCATGAACTGCTACTGCTATGGCGTGGGCCCGGCGGAAGAACGCAGCTGGTTGATGGTGGATCTTGGGGTGAAGTTCGGGGGCGATGCCGAGCCTGGTGTCGATGTGATCCTGCCGGATGTCGGTTTCATCACCTCGAACAAGAATGATCTATGCGGCCTGGTGATCACGCATGCCCATGAAGACCACATCGGCGCAGTGCCGTGGCTGTGGCCGCAACTGGAATGTGATGTGCACTGCACGCCCTTCGCTGCGGAATTGCTGAAGCTCAAGCTGAAGGAGCATGGCCTCGACGGCGATGTGCCGGTGATCGTGCATCAGCCGGGCAAGCCGTTCAAGGCCGGGCCATTTACGGTCGAGTATGTGGAGGTGACGCACTCCATTCCGCAATCGCACGCGCTCTACATCAAGACCGAGCAGGGCCGGATCCTGCATTCCGGAGACTGGAAGATTGACCGCACGCCCATGCTGGGCAAGGCATTCAACGAGAAGCGCTTCATCGAGATCGGCAAGGAAGGTGTCGATGCGTTCATTTGCGATTCCACCAACGTGCTTCGCGAAGGAGTATCGATCTCGGAGGCGGAAGTCTCGAATGCCCTTGCGGATGTGATCGCGAATGCGCCAGGGCGGGTGGCGGTCACGACCTTTGCCTCACATGTGGAGCGCATCGCTTCGGCTGTGCGTGCCGCGCGGGCCAACGGGCGCGAGGTGGTGATCGCGGGCCGCGCCATGCGCAACACCATCGAGGCTGCTCGTATCTGTGGCCTGCTGGAGAATACCGGAGCCTTTCTGGATGAAGGCGAGTTCGGTTATCTGCCGCCCGACAAGATCATGCTCCTGTGTACCGGCAGTCAGGGCGAGCCGCGTGCTGCCATTGCACGGATCGCGGAGGACGCACATCCGAACATTGCCCTGGAAACGGGCGATCTCGTCATTTTTTCCGCGCGCACCATACCGGGCAACGAGAAGGAAGTCGGCAACGTCATCAACAATCTCGCGAAGCTGGACGTGGACGTGATCACCGGTGAA
>JAEUMJ010000005.1 GCA_016792865.1 Hyphomicrobiales bacterium
TCCCCTCAGCCTCGATCGCCGACAGGTGCGACAACCAGAACGTGCTGCGCTCCGACATGCTCGTGCTCCCTGAGAAACGGAAGCCCAAGCATGCGGGCTCACACGCGGCTACGTAAGAATGGGGATCGTGGAGCGCTTACCGTCGGTTTGCGTGCCATGGGATCACCAACTCGCCGGCTTGTGAATCGTCGGGCCGGGCATCGGGCTGGGCAAGTGACACGACGCCAAGAGACTCTGTCCCAGATGTTTCACGAAATCCGCATGGGCGAAGAGTTCGTGGGATGGACATCTCTTGCCATTTTGACGCGGGAAGAACAGACCGACTTTCAGCGGGGGCAGCATGTCAGGCACCGTAGCCCCCAGTCAGGCCGTCGAGGCGCATCACCCGCATCACCTCATTGCCGCGCGGATCGATCACCTTCACCGCCACCCGCTTGTGGGCGCCGGCGGCAAACGGCAGCGACACAGTGCCCGACAGTGCCTCGAATGCCGACTCGTCCACCACCGCCTTCAGCGCCTTCGCCAGCTTCTCCCATGCACTCTTGTCCGGGAAAAAGGCCTGGGTAATGCAGAAGGTTCGGCCATCGTAGTCCGAATCGACAAACCACGCCGCCACCTTGTCCACGTTGGTCGCCTGGATGGTGTTCTCCACCGGGTTATAGATGTCCACGCCTTCCAGCCTGACCGTGAACATCCCGTCTGGATTATTGTCCAGATGCATGCGCGGGCTGCCGAATACGGTGAAGAGCTGGGCATTGGGCGTGTCCTTGAGCAAGCCGCCCATGTTCACGTCCGGACGGATGTGGGCCAGGTGGCAGCGCACCTGTGGATTCGGATCATCCTGAATGAGTGCCTGCGCCTCTGCATCAAATGAGAAACCGGCGATCACCAAGTCCTCATACACTCTCCGCCGCGCCGCATAGGTCAGAGCATGTTCCACCTGCCATGCGGTAACCGGCCCGAACTCCGGCCCCACGGAAATCGCCACGCCCCGAGTGTTTCCCTCCTTGTCGATCCACTCGCCCTCGGCATGCAGGAATTGGTCACCCAATGGGCCGAGGCGGACAAAGCTCGCGGTCTTGTTGTCGGGAAACCGCACGCCATCCTGTTTCAGGAGACGCAACATCCTATCGAGGAAGGCCTCGGCATTCTGCGGCGCGTCAGCGGCATCGAAACCATCGAGATCGCCGCTCGCGCCCCCGATGGGCGAGTCCTCATCGAGCCCGAGCTCGGCGGGCATCACCGCTTCCATCGTAAACGGGCCGGAGACACGCACCACGTTCTTCCTTACACGAGGCTTGTCGACGAGTTCCTCATTATCCGCGTTGGCGGCAATGGCGGCGTTCACCTCGTCCATCTTCGCCCGCCACGCGGCCCGGTAATCGGTCAATGCCGACTGCAAGTCCTGCGGCCAGTCCAGATCGACATCGAAGGGAACCTCCCACTCGTACCAGCCATTAAGTCCGGCATCGACCGTGAGCTTCACTTTCGGATCGCGGTTGGCCGGAGGTAGCAGCCAGCGGCGACGGTCCGCCTCCGTGATTGCCTTCTTGCCCTCGGCCTTTTGCTTGGCGGCGAGTTTGGCCGCCAGCTTCTGCCGGGCGTCCTTGCCGACCTTCGCCACAACCGCGTTGAGCGCCTTGAGCTTCTCGTCCAGCACCGGCTGATGCCGGACAAAGATGGCATCCAGTGCCGTGTTCTGGGCGATGGACTTCAGCGTCACATGCGGCACCGTCTCACAATCGAGGGTCTTCGGGGCGCCGTCGCCGTTCTTGAGCCACGGCCCGTCAGGATTGCGTCGCCGGTCGTCGTCGTTCAACGGGCGCAACTCGAAATAATCGAATCTCGCTGTCATCAAGCGCTGGCGAGCCAGGGAAAGCGCCACGCGGGAGGTGTCCATCGTGATCCAGCGGCGGCCCCACTGCTCGGCGACGTAGGCCGTGGTACCGGAGCCGCAGGTCGGGTCCAGCACCAGATCACCGGGGTCGGTGGTCATAAGCAAGCAACGTTGGATAACCTTCGTAGTGGTCTGTACGACATAAACTTTGTCTTGCTCGGCGGTGCCCATCGTATCGGCCCACAAGTTGCCGACGGTGCTTACAGAAAAATCGTCAAAGTACTTTATGAAATTTGCAAACTCACGGGTCTTGAGCAGCCGTTCAGCCTTGCTGAGCCGACTCATACCAACGCTATTGGTCTTCCATCCGCCCTTTCGCGCCGAAACAGTATGGCTCTATGCCGTTTCCAGTGGGAATTGACTTCTCAACAAACATGATGATCGGTGGTACAACCGCCCGACACTGACGCTGACCTCGCACCGCATGAACACCCAGATTGAAGCCCTCTTCACCACCGCGCTCGGCCTGCA
>JAEUMJ010000018.1 GCA_016792865.1 Hyphomicrobiales bacterium
CGACCATATTGCCGAAGCCGTCGGGGCGACACCGGACGACTTTTCCGCCAAGCTGGAGGCACTTTATAGCCTTGGCTTTCCCTTGCCCACATCCGCCGGCCGCGATGAATGGTCGGTGCTTGAACTCCTCGACTGGATAACCGAGCGGCAGGAACTGGCGGTCCAGTTCGTTTCCTATCTCGCACAATATATCGAAGACGGTTCCTCCGCCACCTGAGCGGCGTTGACCTTGCCAGGCGACGACACGGAGCCATGACGGCCCGGCCTTCTTCCTGCGGCACCGATACCGGCTCATGAGACCATGGCGCACGACTTGTGCTGCCGGCCGGAACAAGGATACTGGCGGTTCGTCCGGAGCGCCGCCCTCATGAAACCCACGACAGTCCTGCTTGTCATTCTCGCCTTCGTGGCCGCCGCCTGCCTGGCCATCGCTCTTGCAGGCCCGGCGCGGCTCTGGGCCTTGTTCGGCAATCCCGATCTCGGCCCGGTGGCATTCGAAACCCTGCAACGCCGCCCCACGCCCAATGATGCGCTCGCCTGCCCGCCGAACACCTGTGCGGCCCCTGCCGACATCACCTCGCCGGTCTTCGCCCTGACCGCAAAGGACCTGCGCCGCGCCTTCTCGCGCGTTGTCGTGTCGGAAGACCGGATCGGGAATGTCGCCGTCAACGAGGCGACGCTGGAAGACCGCTATGTCCAGCGTAGCCGGCTGATGGGCTTTCCCGACACCATCAACGTGAAATTCGTCGACCTTCCGGGTGGCCGGTCCAGCATCCTCATCTATTCGCGCTCGCAACTTGGCCGGTCGGATCTCGGTGTGAACAGGGCCCGCATCGAACGCCTTCTGGAGAAGCTGCGTCGTGAGGTTCCTCCAATCACGTAAGCGTTAGCGGCGGCGCCGGAACATTGCCGCTGCCTTGCCGTTGGGAGGACTTGATCACTCCCATGCAGGAGGACGCTCATGCGCTCCCTCACGGCAACGCTTGTCCTGTGCTCGATCCTCGTCACGCCCGCCCTGGCCGTGGAGCCAGTCCGGACCGGAAAGGACGCCTTCGGAAGCTGGAAGGACGATGCGCCGGGCACCATCCGCAAATTTGTCGTGAACGACATGCCGGCCGCAGCGGTGGAGGAAGACCGGTCAAATCCCGCGTCCCCCGTGGCGCGGCCCGACCATGTGCAGCCCAAGCTGCCGCCCGGCTACCAGGCCGAACTCATCGCCCGTGACATCGAGAACCCGCGGGCACTTCGCGTTGCCCCCAATGGCGATCTCTTCGTTGCCGACAGCAAGGCCAATCAGGTGCGCGTCTATCGCTTCGGTGCGGACGGGCGTCCGGAAAGCTCCGGCATCTTCGCCAAGGACCTGCGCCAGCCCTATGGCATCGCCTTCTACCCGCCCGGCGACAAGCCGACCCACATCTATATTGCCAACAGCAACAGCGTGGTGCGCTTTCCCTACCGCGACGGCGACATGGAAACCCATGCCGCGCCTCAGGTGATTGTCGATTACATTCCCGCCGCCCACCACTGGACACGGGACATCGTCTTCGCACCCGACGGGAAGCGCTTTTACCTGAGCGTCGGCTCCGGCTCGAACATCGCCCTCGACATGTCTCCCACCCCGTGGGAGCCCGGCGGTGTGGCGGCCTGGGAAGAGAAGAACGGCCTCGGCGCGGCCTGGGATACCGAGGAGGGCCGGGCCCAGGTGCTGACCTTCGACCCCGACGGCAAGAACCGCAAGACCTACGCCACCGGTCTTCGCAATTGCGCCGGGCTGACGCTGAACCCGGAAACCAGGCAGCCGTGGTGCGTGGTCAACGAACGCGACGGGCTTGGACCCGATACGCCCTTTGAGTTCGCCACCGAAGTGAAGGAGGGTGCCTTCTATGGCTGGCCCTGGTACTTCATCGGCAACCACGAAGACCCCCGCACCACCTCGAAGCGGCCCGATCTGGCGGAGAAGGTGACGGTGCCGGACGTGCTGATGCAGGCCCACTCCGCTCCGCTCGGCATCGCATTCTATGACGGCAGCATGTTTCCAGAAGAGGTGCGCGGCGATGCCTTCGTCACCATGCATGGCTCGTGGAACCGCGGTGGCCGCACCGGCTACAAGGTGGTTCGCCTTCCTTTCAGGGATGGCAAGCCCACCGGCGAATATGTGGACTTCATGACCGGCTTCGTGATCGGTGAGGAGCAGGTGTGGGGCCGACCCGTTGGCGTGGCGGTGGCCCGCGACGGCTCGCTGCTGGTGAGCGAGGATGGCAACGGCACGATCTGGCGCGTGACCTATCGACCGTGAGCTGTGCGCACCGGTTGTGGGGTCTCCCGCTTCGCCCGCTTGCGGCTTGCCGGGATAACGGGGGATGGCATCGGACCCATGTCCATTTGCCGGTTTTGCCCCATCATGCCGTGCCCTATGGTGGCCGGACCCCTCACTGCAAGCGAGCCCCGCCACATGACTGTCATCCTCGACTCCAGGACCGATTTCACACTGGAGAACTACAGGACAGTGGCA
This sequence comes from Hyphomicrobiales bacterium, assembly GCA_016792865.1. Classification (GTDB taxonomy): domain Bacteria; phylum Pseudomonadota; class Alphaproteobacteria; order Rhizobiales; family Aestuariivirgaceae; genus Aestuariivirga. The sequence continues at coordinate 2,513 of JAEUMJ010000018.1, forward strand.
TGGGGTGGAGCGCCCGTCGCCATTTCGCCCGCCGCGCGGGAGAAGATGACGAAGGCCCGCGCCTATCTCATGGCACTTGCGGAAAGGCCGGAAATCTCGATCTACGGCGTGAACACCGGATACGGACACCACGCAAGGTATCGCCTCGATGCGGAGGCCCGGCAGAAACATGCGGCGCAACCGACCTTTCATCGCGCCGCCTCGTGGGGTGATGCGGTTCCGGAACGTGTGGCGCGGGGCATCGTGTTTGCACGCCTCGCCAATTTCATCGAAGGCCATGCCGCGTGCTCGCCCGCTCTCGCCGATGCGGTTGCTGCAATGCTGGACGGTGCTCCCCTGCCGCCCGTGCCGGCCCGCGGGCAGGGCGGGGCCGGCGAGATCGTGTCCCTGTCGCACCTGTTCCTGCGCCTCCCTGAACGCCATGCGATGGCACCGAAGGACATGCTTTCACTGGTGAACGGATCACCGGCGGCATCGGCACTGGTGTCGGATGCAAGCCTGTCCGCCCGTGCAAGGCTGCACCTCGTGGCCGAGGTCCTTGCCCTGTCTGCCGAAGCCTTCAATGCCCCGCACGGGCATTTCGCTGCCGAGCTGCAGGGGTACTGGAACAACCCGCATGACAGCGAGGCCCTGTCTCTCCTGCGCACATTGATGGGACCGGGACATGGCGGAGCGCGAAGGCCCTACCAGGCGCCGGTCAGCATCCGCATCCTGCCGCGCGTCCTCGGTGAGGCGTTCCGGGCAACAGCAATGGCCGAGGAGATTGCCCGCCAGTCCCTGATGGCGGTTACGGACAATCCCGTCGTCATTCCCGAAGACGAGCAGACAGGGCCGGACCCCGTCATCAGCACCGGCGGATATCATAACATCCAGGCGGTTTCTGCCATGGATGCACTGGTGGCGGCCTACACCAACCTTGCCGTGCTGGCCGGACGCATTGCGGCGAAATTGCAGGACAACCCCGTATCGCAACTGCCGCCTTTTCTCGGATGGGCCGACGGGCGGAGTTATCTCGGCGTCCTGCCGATGGCCATGGTGGGATATGAGGAGGAAATGCGGATGCTGGCGCAGCCCACCTTGCTTCCCGGTTCCGAAAGCGGCGGCTATGCCCAGGACGATGTTGCCTCACCCGTCTTCCTCGCCTGGTCAAAGGTTGAGCGGGCAGGCATGTTGCTGGAGCAGACGCTGGCCACCCTTGCCCCCGTTGCCGTGCGTGCCCTCGATGTCACGGGCCGTCCGGTGCCGGAACCTCTCCGCGCCATTGCCGATCTGGTTGCCTTGCACTTTCCCGACACGGGCGAGAACAGGCCCATGGGCAAGGACATCGCCGATCTTGCGACGGCATTCAGGGAGAGGATCCATTCCGCGCCTTGAGGCTGCTGACGTGCTACTCCACGGTGGTCATGCCGAGGCGCGGCAGGACGCGCCGCTCGGTGAAGATCACGACCTGATGGAAGACGACGGCAATGAGGACAGCCACGACGGCCACGGTCCAGATCATGCCATAGTCGAGATAGCCGCGACTCTGGTTGAGGAGGTTGCCAAGGCCTTTCCCCGTCGCAAGCCACTCCGCAATCATCACGCCCAGCAAGGCCCGCGGCACGGCGAGGCGCAGCGCCGCAAAGAGATAGGGCAGCGAAGCTGGAATGGCGACGAGGCGAAGCTCTTTCAGCTTGCCCGCACCATAGGCGCGGGGAACTTCGAGTGCCGGGCGCGGCACCATCATGATGCCCTGCGCAATGGTGACGAAGGACGGAAAGAACGTCACCGAGATGGTGATCCAGAGCGTGACCGCGGTTCCCCGCCCGAGCAGCAGGACGAGCAGCGGCGTCAGGGCGACGAGCGGCATGGTTTGCGTGACGAGTGCCACCGGCATGAGGCTCCGGCCCAAGGCAGGCGCGACATCGACGAGCAGGGCGAGCATGAAGGCAAAGGCCAGCCCGGCAAGAAGTCCTGCCAGGGTGATGGGCAGCGTTTCCGCAAGCGCGGCCAGCAGGCGCGATTGCGCCGAGCCTGCGCTGTCCGCAAGGAACAGGTAGTCGATGATGCCCGCCGGTGTGCGGGCGATCATCTCCGGCACGCCGAGGCCCTTCAGCAGGAGCCACCACAGCACCAGCGGAAGGGCGATGGCTGCAAGCGCCAGCAGGATCGAGGCCAGGCGCGAATGCCTGCCGGGCAGGGAGGGCGCGGCGGCGGGAATGGTGACGGCCCGCGAGGCGCCGGCAATGTGATTGCCCAGAATGGCGAAGGCGGCATAGGCCAGGCCCGCGATCAGGGTTGCGGTGAGGCCGATCCCCCACAGGCGCGGAGGATCGGCGCGGCCCAGTGATCCCAGCAGATAGGTGCCGAGGCCAAAACGCCCGCCGCCACCGAACTCGGCAAGGATGGCTCCGAGCACGGCATTGGGCGCCGCGATGCGAAGCCCGCCGAGCATGGAAGGCAGTGCGCTGCGCAACTGCACCAGCCGCATCATCGACCAGCGGCCACCGCCATAGGCGCGGACGACATCGAGGCTCCGTGCATCGGCTTGCGTGAGGCCCAGAACCGTTGCGGTCATGGTGGTGAAGTAGCATCCCAGGGCCGCGAGGACGACGCGTGGCGTCATTCCCGAAAGTGTCAGCACAAGGACCGGAGAAATGGCGATGGGCGGGAGGGCGAAGATCGCGATGTTGACCCCGCGCGCCAGACGCAGCGCCACGGGCGACAGGACAAAGAGGACGCCCGCGGCGATGGCGATGGCGTTCCCGACCAGAAAGCCGAGAATGCTCGCCTCCAGCGTCGCCAGGACATGGGGCGGATAGTCGGCCCTGTCGGCCCACAGCTTGAGCAGGATCACCGATGGCGCGGGCAGTGCGCCCGACGCGACCAGGTGGAGGCGGCCCAGCAATTCCCACAGGGCCAGGAGAATGACAAGATTGCGGAGCCAGCCTGCACGCAGCGTCATCCCGCTAGGCTCCATGCAGGGCGGTTGTCACCACGTCGTTGAGGGCGTGGAAGGCCGGAGAGGTGAACAGCTCCTTCGGGCGCGGCCGCGCGAAGGGAACATCAATGACCGTGGCGATGCGCCCCGGACGGCTCTGCATGACCACCACCCGGTCTGCGAGGAAGACGGCCTCGTCGATGCCGTGGGTCACGAGTAGCGTGGTGGCTTTCGAGTCCGCCCAGATGCGCTGCAGTTCGATGTTCATCTGGCGGCGCAGGATCTGGTCCAGTGCGCCGAAGGGCTCGTCCAGAAAGAGGATGCCGGGACGGGTGACGAGTGCGCGTGCGATCGAGGCCCGTTGCCGCATGCCACCCGACAGTTCTCCCGGCAGGGATTTCTCGAAGCCCTTGAGGCCGACGAGATCGATCAGTTCCGCGATCCGATCCCTGAAGGCGCTGCGCGGCTTGCCGATCACGTCGAGCGGCAGGGCGATGTTGGCCTCGACATTCCGCCACGGCAACAACGCAGGGTCCTGGAAGGCAACGCCCGTATCCCCGCTCGCCGTCGCTTCACGGGGGGCAAGCCTGCCGATGCGGATGTCGCCCCGGTCCGGCTGGTCCAGCCCGAGGGCCAGGCGGAGCAATGTGGACTTGCCGCAGCCGGACGGGCCGATCAGCGCGGTGAACGACCCCGGCGGGCAATCCATGGAAACGTCATCGAGCGCGGTGAAACGTTCACCGCGCGCGACGAATGATTTCGACACGTTCCGGAAGCTGATGCTCCTGTCGCCAGCCATCAGACCTCGGCAAGAAGACTCGTGTCGAACATGTCCTTGGTGGCCTTGATGCCGACTTCGCTCAGGGCTGCGATGTTCTTGTCGATGGCCTCATCGCTCATGGAGAAGATGCCGGTTGCGGCTTCCATCAACGGCTTCTGGGCATTGTTGAAGAAGACCTCGTTTTCAACCGTGCGACCCGTGCCCTTGAACCAGGTATCGGCAAACTTCGGAGGATAGGCATTGGGATCCTTGAAGTTCTCGTCCCAGCCCTTGCGGCTTGCCCGCAACCACGACACCAGTTCCTTGCGCTTGGCCTTGAGCGTGTCCTCGCTCACCACCACCGTGTCGTTGAAGATGGTGAAACCGAAATCATAGAGCAGGAAGGATGTGGCTTCGGGTCCGGCCTGCTTGATGGTGTACGGGACGTTGGTGGTGAAATCGAGGGACGCGTCGATTTCGCCCTTGATGAGCGGTGTCGGATCATAGGCATAGGGAACGATGTTCACCTGCGCCTTGTCGATCTTGTTGAGCTTCAGCATGGCCTCGACCGAGATCACGTTGACGGGCGGCACGGCCAGCGTCTTGCCGACGAGATCCTGCGGTGTCTTGATCGGCTTTGAGGCGAGCGAAACGATGCCGATGGGATTCTTCTGGTATTGCGTGCCGATGATCTTGAACTTGGCACCCTGCTCCACGATCGCCTTGACGGTAGTGTCCGGGGTGGTGAGGGCGAGGTCAGCCTTCCCGGCGACGAGCGATGCTTCCGGTATGACATCCGGGCCGCCGGGGAGGTAGGTGAGATCAAGCCCTTCGGCGGCATAGTATCCGTTGTCCATGGCCACGAAGTAGCCGGTGAACTCGGCGTCGTTGATCCATGCGGCCTGCATGGTGAGTGGCGTGGCGGCAAGGGCGCTGCGGCCCGTGGCGACTGTCGCGGCAGCGGCGGCGCCCAAGGCGAGGAAGTTGCGGCGGTGGAGAGCGAGTGTCATGCGTTTATCCCTGTGAAGAGTGAGGTGTCAGTCATCCAATGCCCTTCATCCGCCTCAGCTCCTGCAGCGGCGGGGTGACGGCAATCTGTTCCGGCTCCAGCAACTCCCATTTTACGCCATGGGGCCGTTTGGCGCGCCGCTCCACCGCGATGTTTCGGGTTGGCGTGGCGATGTGATCCACCAGAATGTCGGTGGCGCTCGGATGGAGCTTGTCTTCCACGACCTGCACGTCGTGCACGATGGCAACGACCGGCGTTGCCTCGTCCACGATGCCCAGCTCCGTGAACATGCCCCATTCAAGATCGAAGAAGCCGTGGCCCTTGCCGAAACGCACGCCGTCCCGCGAGACGGCAGAAGCGCCCGTGACCATCAGGTCGAAGCGGCCCCGCCGGGCAATCTCGGCAAGCGAGATCGGGCGGGCAAAATGCTCCATGCCATCGAGCCATGCGGCATAAAGCTCGGCGCCCTTTGGCACCATGCCCGGCTCGATATAGAGAAAGCCGCGATAAATGCCGTAGGTGGACATGACAAAGGGAATGCCGGCCTCGATCATCCTGCGGCGCAGGTCCACGAGGCAATTGTCCGGCGTGATGAAGGCGTACTTGCAGTTCCGGTAGGCCGGCATGCTGACGATGAGATCGGTTGCCTTATCCGAGCCCTCGAAATCCGGGATCACTTCATTGAAGTTGAGGTGGAAGCGGGTGTCCGGCCTTGCGACATCCTGGAGCCTCGACCAGATGCGCTGCCGGATGATCTTGGAAGTTGACAAGAGACGCCTCGACTGTTTCACAGTTTCAGGTTATTGAAACAATGGTTTCATACTTTCTCAGGCTTGTCATCTGGAATCTTGGGTGCCTGGCCCGCTATTGAAAGGCAATGTCCATCCGCCTCAGCCTCCGCATCCAGGAACGCTTCGACAAGCTCTCACCGGCAGAGCAGAAGCTCGCGCGGCTCATCCTTGATCACAAGGATGACATCCTCACCTACTCCGCCACGGAAATGGCCGAGATGGCCGATGTCTCGAAGGCGACGGCGGCGCGGCTTTTCCGCAGCCTCGGCTATGCGGACTTCAATGAGGTTCGCGAACAGTCCCGCGAGGAGAGAAACCGCACCGAGCCTTATCGCTATTCGGTGGCGGCAAGGAGCGAGACCAGGTTCGGCAAGTCCATCGGGGCGCATCTCGACCTGGAGATCTCGAACCTGACCCGCACCTTCGAGGAACTGCGCTCCGACCGGCTGCGCCAGGCGGCGGAGATCATCAAGGATGCACCGAAGGTGTGGTATCTGGGGCTGGGGCCTGAAGAGGGCATTGCCCGGCATGGGCGCATCCTGATGTCGCGGCTGCGCCATGACGTGACCCAGATCGGGCTGAACCAGTCCTCCTGGGCCGAAGACCTGGCCATGACCGGCCCGCGCGATGCCTTTGTCGTGATCTCGCTCAAGCCGCGCCCGCGGATCCTGCGGCCGATACTGGAGTATGCAAGGACAACGCGCGTCAACACGATCATCCTCACCGATCAGACCAGTCTCGTCTGGGCGCAGAAACATGCCCGCGTGGTCTTGCCCTGCCACGTGAGCAGCCATGGGCTTGGGCCATCCTACACGTCGATTGCCAGCGCCATCCGCCTGCTCGCCGTCGCCTTTGCCGAGCGCGCGGGCGATCAGGCGGCGGAGCGTCTCGAACTCATTGCCGAAATCCACGAGGAACTGGACGATACCGAATGACGCTGGCCGGCGCAGCCTGCCGTGCGCGATCGCGCCTTGATTGACTGCGGGAAGCATGGCGCACCCGACAGGATTCGAACCTGTGACCTCTGCCTTCGGAGGGCAGCGCTCTGATCCAGCTGAGCTACGGGTGCTTCGGCACCGTCTATAGCGGAGGGGTGGGGGCACCGCAATCGCCTGCTGCGCCAGGCGAGGGGGCCGCCGTCCTGCCCCTGGCACGTTGCCTCCGTCCTGCCCCTTGCAACGTTGCCGCCGTCCTGCCGCTCGCCCCTTCCCGCCGTTAACACCTTGGAAACCACGTCGCCCGTCCGGTCGGTCACGGCAACGGGGCGTTGGCCAATGGGCATCAGTCTTGCTTTGCCCCGGAAAAGGGCCGGCCTGTGCCGCCCTGAGACACATGACGCGAACACGAAGCAAACCTCGAACCGGGACGGACCCAAGCGATGGCTGAAGCAGGACAGAAGATGCGGATCGACTGGGTCGATTACGCCAAGGGCATTTGCATCGTGCTCGTGGTTCTCATGCACTCCACCCTCGGAGTTGAAAAGGCCATGGGCGAAACCGGCGTCATCAACGGCTTCATCCATTGGGCCCAGCCCTTCCGCATGCCGGACTTCTTCCTCATTTCGGGCCTCTTCCTCGCCCGCCGCATCGACACGCCCTGGCGCGACTATCTCGACAAGAAAGTGATCCACTTCCTCTATTTCTATCTCCTGTGGATGACACTGCAGTTGCTCTTCAAGGGCCCCGGCATCCATGCCGAGCGCGGCCTCGAAGGCGTTGTCCATGAATATGCGCTCGCCTTCATCGAACCCTTCGGCACGCTGTGGTTCATCTACCTCCTTCCCGTCTTCTTCATCACCACGCGCCTGCTGCGCCCGCTTCCGCCAGTACTGGTGTTCGCCGGCGCCGCCCTGCTTGAGATGTCGCACATCCACACGGGCTGGATCGTCATCGATGAATTCGCATCGCGCTTCGTCTACTTCTTCGCGGGCTACTGGCTGTCGGCCCACGCCTTCCGCCTTGCCGCCGCGCTGGACACCCTGTCGACGCCGGCCCTCGCCTCTGCCCTCCTGATCTGGGCCTGGGCCCACACCCACGCCTACCTGCACGGCTTCGTGACGGGGCCGGGCTTCGGAATCGCCGCAGGCTTCATCGGTGTCGGCGCCGTGATCGCCGCGGGCGTCCTGCTCACGCGCTTCCGCGCCGGTGAGGTGGTGCGCTATCTGGGCGAGAACTCCATCGTGGTCTATCTCTCCTTCTTCCTCTTCATGGCCACAACCCGCACGCTTGCATTGAAGCTGGCGCCACAACTGGGACCGGACCTGATCTCGCTTGCAACCACGCTGGCGGGTCTTGCCGGTCCGGTGCTGCTGTTCTGGATGACGCGCAACACCTTCCTGCGCGTCCTGTTCCGTCGTCCGGAATGGGCACGTCTCGCGTCTCGCCCGAAGCTGGAAACCTCTGCCAAGGTCTGGCACAGTGCTGGCCATGACCAGCAATTCGAAGCCAGCAGCATCCGGTCTCAAGGCCGGTGACCATCTCTACCTGATCGATGGATCGGGTTACATCTTCCGGGCCTATCACGCCCTGCCGCCGCTGACGCGGAAGAGCGACGGGCTGCCGGTGGGCGCCGTCCAGGGCTTCTGCAACATGCTGTGGAAGCTGCTGAAGGAAACCAACAACGGCCACAAGCCCACCCATCTCGCGGTGATCTTCGACAAGTCCTCGAAGACCTTCCGCAACGCCATCTATCCTGAATACAAGGCCCACCGCCCGGAGCCTCCCGCAGACCTGCGCCCGCAGTTCTCGCTCATCAAGCAGGCCACGCGCGCCTTCAATGTGCCCGCCGTGGAGCAGGACAATTACGAAGCCGACGACCTGATCGCCACCTATGCCCGCCAGGCGGCGGAAGCAGGGGCCACCTGCCGCATCGTCTCGTCGGACAAGGATCTCATGCAGCTGGTGCGCGATGGCATCTCGCTTTACGACACAATGAAGGAGAAGGAGATCGGGCCGGAACAGGTGCTGGAGAAATTCGGCGTCACGCCTGACAAGGTGGTGGATGTGCAGGCCCTCGCCGGTGACAGTGTCGACAATGTCCCCGGCGTGCCGGGCATCGGCCTGAAGACGGGCGCGGAACTGATCAACACCTATGGTTCGCTGGAAGCCCTGCTGGAGCGGGCGGGAGAGATCAAGCAGAACAAGCGCCGCGAGAATCTCATCCAGTATGCCGAGCAGGCGCGCATCTCGAAGCGCCTCGTCTGCCTCGATGACAGGGTCCCGGTGGAAGAGGACGTGGGCAGCTTTGCGGTGGATGTGCCCAGGGCATCGCAGCTGATCGGCTTCCTGAAAACCCTGGAGTTCACCACCTTCACCCGCAAGGTGGCGGCGGAGTTGCAGGCCGACATGGCAGCGATCGAGCCTGTTCCGGTGGAGATCAGTTTCTGGCCGCCGGAGGGTGGCATCGCAGCGCCGCCATCCGCCCCCCGCCGGGAGAGGCCGGAGGCTTCCGCGCAAGCTGAAATGCCGCTCCTGTCCCCTGCCGCGGCAGCACCGCAAGCCGCCGATGCTGACGACATGGAAGCCCATCTCCGCGCCATTCCGGTCGATCACTCCGGATATGAGACGGTGACATCGCTGGACAGGCTGAAGGCCTGCATCGCGCAGGCCGAGGAGCAGGGCTACGTCTCGTTCGACACGGAAACGGATTCACTGGATGCGATGCAGGCCGGTCTCGTGGGCGTGTCGCTGGCGCTGGCGCCCAACCGCGCCTGCTATGTTCCGCTCAACCACAAGAGCATGGGCGAGGGCCTGTTCGGCGGTGACAGGGTGGAAGGCCAGATCAGCGAGAAGGATGCATTGGCGCTGCTGGGGCCGCTCCTCAGGTCGCCGTCCGTCCTGAAGATCGGCCAGAACCTGAAATACGACATGCTGGTGATGAAGCAGCGCGGGCTTGAAATCTCGCCGATCGATGACACGATGCTGATGTCCTACGCCTTTGAATCGGGCGACGTGGGCCATGGCATGGATGAACTGTCGCTGCGCCATCTCGGCCACAAGCCGATCAGCTACAAGGAGGTGGCAGGTTCGGGCAAGACGCAGGTGACGTTCGACCGGGTGCCGATCGATCGGGCCACCCATTATGCCGCCGAGGATGCCGACATCACGCTGCGCCTGTGGATGCTGTTCCGGCAGAAGCTGGTGAGGAGCGGGAAGGTGACCGTCTACGAGACGCTGGAGCGTCCGCTTGTTCCGGTCCTCATGGCCATGGAGAATGAGGGGATCGTGGTGGACCGCCAGCTCCTGGCGCGGCTTTCGTCGGAATTCGCGGCAACCCAGGGCAGGATCGAGGGCGAGATCCACGAGCTTGCAGGCGGACCCTTCAATATCGGCTCGCCGAAGCAACTGGGTGAGATCCTCTTCGGCCGCATGGGCCTCGCAGGCGGACGCAAGACGGCAACGGGAGCGTGGAGCACCGACAGCGACGTTCTGGAAGACCTTGCTTCCCAGGGCGTGGAACTGGCGCGGCGGGTTCTGGATTGGCGCCAGCTCGCCAAGCTCCGCTCCACCTACACCGAGGCGTTGCCCAACTTCATCAATCCGAAGACGCAGCGCGTGCATACCTCTTACGCCATGGCCTCCACCTCGACCGGACGCCTCTCGTCAACCGATCCCAACCTGCAGAACATTCCCGTGCGCACCGAGGAAGGGCGGCGCATCCGCACGGCCTTCGTGGCGAAACTGGGCCACCGCCTGCTGAGTGCCGACTATTCGCAGATCGAGCTGCGGGTGCTCGCCCACGTCGCCGACATACCGCAATTGAAGAAGGCCTTCGCCGATGGCCTCGACATCCATGCCATGACGGCAAGCGAGATGTTCAACACGCCGATCCAGGGCATGGATCCGGCCGTGCGCCGTCGCGCCAAGGCCATCAACTTCGGGATCATCTACGGCATCTCCGCTTTCGGGCTTGCCAACCAGCTGGCGATCAGCCGGGAGGAGGCGGGCGAGTACATCCGCACCTACTTCAAGCGCTTCCCCGGAATCCGCGACTACATGGATGCGACAAAGCAGCTCGCCCACGACCAGGGCTACGTCGAGACGATCTTCGGGCGGCGTTGCCATTTCCCGCGTATCAAGTCGCCAAACCCGTCAGAACGGGCCTTTCTCGAACGGGCTGCGATCAATGCGCCGATTCAGGGGTCGGCGGCAGACATCATCCGCCGTGCCATGATCCGCATGATGCCCGCCCTTGCGGCAGCAAGCCTCAGGGCCAGAATGCTGCTCCAGGTCCATGATGAACTCGTTTTCGAAGTGCCGTCGACGGAGGTGGAGGCAACCCTGCCGGTGGTTCGCGAGGTCATGGAGAAGGCGGCGGAACCGGCCGTGAAGCTGACCGTTCCGTTGCAGGTGGACGCCAGGGCTGCGGAAAACTGGGAAGAGGCGCATTGATTGCATTACATCCGAAAATGATGTTCGGTAACACTCACTTCTGATGTAATTACATCTTTACATCACTCAAAGTTTCCCGCAGACAGAGGTGGCCCCATTCCCTGCCTCTCTGTTGGAGAAACGTGACATGAACGCCCTCAACGAGCCCGTCATTCGAGCTGAACTTGCCAAGATCGGCCTGCGCTGGGCCAATTGCATCTCGTGGAACGCGGGCGTGGCCGAACTGTATCAGCAGGCGCTGGAGCGCGGCGAAGCCCGCGTGTCGGACGGCGGCGCCCTGTCGGTCATGACCGGAGCGCACACGGGCCGCAGCCCCAAGGACAAGTTCATCGTCCGCAATGCTGCCGCCAACGATTCGGTCTGGTGGGACAACACCGCCGGCCTGAGCCAGGCCCAGTTCGACCAGATCAAGGCCGACATGCTGGCCCATGCCCGGCTGAAATCGCTGTTCGTGCAGGACCTCCATGCCGGGGCCGATCCGGCGCACCGGCTCGAAACCCGCGTCATCACCGAATATGCCTGGCAGGCCCTGTTCATCCGCAATCTCCTGATCGTGCCGAAGAATGATCTTGCCGGTGCGCCCGGCCTCACGATCCTCTGCCTGCCCAGCTTCAAGGCCGATCCGGTCCGCCACGGCACCCGCAGCGACGTGGTGATCGCAATCGACCTTGCACAACGGCTCGTTCTCATCGGCGGAACCCAGTACGCGGGCGAAATCAAGAAGTCGGTCTTCACGGTGATGAACCACATCCTCCCGGAGCAGGGCGTGCTGCCCATGCATTGTTCCGCCAATATCGGCGCCATGGGAGATACCGCCGTGTTCTTCGGTTTGTCGGGCACCGGCAAGACCACGCTCTCCACTGATCCCGAACGCGCCCTCATCGGCGACGATGAGCATGGCTGGTCGGCCACGGGTGTCTTCAACATCGAAGGCGGCTGCTATGCCAAGGCGATCAACCTTTCCGCCGTGGCGGAACCGCAGATCCATGCTGCCGCGCACCGCTTCGGCAGCGTGCTCGAAAACGTCATCCTCGACGAGGATCACAAGCCGCATTTCGACGACAACTCCGTCACCGAGAACACCCGCGTGGCCTACGACATGGCCGCCATTCCAGGCGCGAAGGAAGACGGGCGCGGCAACATCCCGAAGACCATCATCATGCTCACGGCGGATGCCTTCGGTGTCCTGCCGCCGGTGGCCAGGCTCACGCCCGAACAGGCGATGGAGCACTTCATGGCGGGCTATACCGCCAAGGTTGCGGGCACCGAGCGCGGCGTCAAGGAACCGCAGGCGACGTTCTCCGCCTGTTTCGGGCAACCCTTCCTGACGCGCCATCCCCGGCACTACGGCGCGATGCTGAAGGACCTGATCGCCACGCACAAGGTGGCCTGCTACCTCGTCAACACCGGCTGGACCGGTGGTGCCTATGGGGTGGGCAAGCGCATTCCCATCGATGTGACGCGCAAGATCGTCCGTGCGGCGCTGTCGGGATCATTGCAGGACTGCGCCATGCGCACCGATCCGCATTTCGGGCTTGCGGTTCCGAAGCTCCTGCCGGGCGTTCCCGAAAACGTTCTCGATCCGGCGCTGGGCTGGGCCGACAAGGCCGCTTACGAGGCAACGGCGCAGAAGCTCGTCGCCATGTTTGCCGAAAATGCCCTGCGCTTTGCCGAGACCGGTGAAACCTCGCGTCACGCAGCGGAGTGATCCCGCGCTTTGCTGTTGCGAATAAGGCTGAATTCGAGTGTCATCCCTCTTGAGCGAGAGGCCCGGCAAGGGCCCGGTTTGAGAGGGAGACAATCGAATGGCAGGTTTGCTCGCCTTGAGCCGGGGCATTGATGCCCTGACCCATTTCGTCGGCTACCACGTCCGCTGGCTGATCCTTGCCGCCGTCGTGGTCAGCACGCTGAACGCCTTCGTGCGGAAGTTGTTCGACCTGAGCTCGAATGCCTGGCTTGAGGCACAATCGCTGTTCTTCGGCATCGCCTTCATGATGGCGGCGGCCTATGTCCTGCAGAAGAACGCCCATGTCCGCATCGATGTGATTTCAGGACGGCTGGCCAAGCGCACCCGTGACTGGATCGACCTGTTCGGCCATCTTTTCATGCTGGCGCCGTTGACCCTGATCATGATCTGGCTCTCGGTTCCGTTCTTCGCCGAATCCTTCCGGAGCGGTGAACTCTCCAACAACGCGGGCGGGCTGCCGGTCTGGCCGTTCAAGCTTTTCGTGCTGCTCGGGTTTGCACTGCTGTTCATCCAGATGGTGTCGGAGGTCATCAAGCGTGTCGCCGTCCTCAGCGGCGCCCTGATCGAGGAAAGCCACGACGGCACCCACGCCGCCGCCACCCTCACTGCCGAAATGCAGGAGGACAAGTGATGATCGAGTTTATCGCCCAGAATCTCGCCCCGATCATGTTCCTGACGCTCATCGTGTTCCTGCTGATGGGCTATCCGGTGGCGTTTTCACTTGCAGCAAACGGACTGGCCTTCTTCGTCATCGCCGTGATCCTCTCGCCCTATTCGGATTCGATCACGCTGGATTGGCCGCTGCTCGGCACCTGGCCGGGGCGCGTGCTCGACGTGATGCGCAATGACCAGCTTCTGGCCATTCCCTTCTTCACCTTCATGGGAATCATCCTCGAACGATCACGCATGGCGGAAGACCTGCTCGACACCGTGGGCCAATTGTTCGGTTCGGTCCGTGGCGGCCTGGCCTATGCGGTGATCTTCGTGGGCGCGCTGCTGGCCGCAACAACAGGGGTGGTGGCGGCCTCGGTGATGGCGATGGGACTCATCTCCCTGCCGATCATGTTGCGATATGGCTATGACCGGTCGCTGGCCACGGGCGTCATCACCGCCTCCGGCACGCTGGCGCAGATCATCCCGCCATCGCTCGTGCTGATCGTGCTTGCGGACCAGCTCGGTGCATCGGTCGGCGACATGTATGCCGGTGCCCTCCTGCCCGGCCTTCTCCTCGTGGTCTTCTTCTGCATCTATGTCCTGGCCGTCACCATCCTGAAGCCGGCTGCCGCCCCCGCCCTGCCGCCGGAGGCCCGCACGCTGGGCAGGGGCGGCGGGCAGGTGATCGTGATGCTGGCGATCGGCCTTGCGGGCGGATTTGCCACCTATTGGCTGATGGCCGGTCATGTGCAGCGCGGTCCCGCCGTGTGGGCCGCGAGTGCCGGTGCGCTGCTGGTTTACTGCATTGCCCTTGCCGACAAGAGCCTGGGCCTCAACCGCATCAACCGCCTCACGCAGCAGGTGATCTTCGTGCTGATGCCGCCGCTCGCGCTCATCTTCCTGGTGCTGGGCACGATCTTCATCGGCCTGGCAACGCCGACGGAGGGCGGGGCGATGGGCGCATCTGGCGCGATCCTGCTGGCACTGGCGAAGCGCCGCCTCACGTTCCATTCGCTCAGCGATGCGCTCGATGCCACCACGCGCCTCTCCTGTTTCGTGCTGTTCATCCTGATCGGCAGCCGCGTGTTCTCGCTCACCTTCTATGGCGTCGAGGGCCACAAGTGGGTGGAGCATCTTTTCACCAACCTGCCGGGTGGCGAATGGGGCTTCCTCATCGCGGTGAACCTGCTTGTCTTCATTCTCGGCTGTTTCATCGATTTCTTCGAGATTGCTTTCATCGTGATCCCGCTCCTCGCTCCGGTGGCGAAGGCGCTGGGGATCGATCTCGTCTGGTTCGGCGTCATCATCGCCATGAACCTGCAAACGAGCTTCCTCACCCCGCCCTTCGGCTTTGCGCTGTTCTACATGCGCTCGGTGACGCCGGTGAAAGCCTATCTCGACAAGGTGACGGGCCGGACCATTGCGGGCGTGCCGACGGTGCAGATCTATCGCGGCGCCGTCACTTTCATCATCCTGCAATTGCTGATGGTTGGCGTGGTCATGCTGTTTCCGCACCTCGTCATTCCGGAGAAGGCGGCGGTCATCGATACCAAATCCATCGAGATCGAGTTGCCACCGCCAGGCGGCGACGTCGGGGAGGGCGGCCTGGTGATTCCGGGAGCGCCGGATCTCTCCCAGCCACCCCAGATCGAATAGGCGGCGGGCAAGGAAAAGGGCCCCGCATCACGGGGCCCTTCAAGGTCTTGTGTCTGGCCGGTCAGAGCTGCTTCTTGCGCTGCTGGCCCATCATGAAGGTATCGAAGGTTGCCTCCGACACCTGCTGCCAGAGATAGGCATCGGCGCGGAAGGCCATCATCGAATCATGGATCTTCTTGAAGGGCGCATTGGCGGCACCGATTTCGCCATAGGCTTGCTTTGCCGCATTGTAGGCCGCTTCCATCACATCCTGAGGATAGGGACGGAGAACCGCTCCCGCGCCCACAAGACGCTTCAGGGCTTCCGGATTCTTCGCGTCATAGCTTGCCATCATGTCGGAGTTGGCGGCAGCGGCAGCCGTCTTGACGATGGACTGATAGACGGGCGGCAGAGCGGCCCACTTGTCCTTGTTCACCATCGTGTGCAGCATGGCGCCGCCTTCCCACCAGCCCGGATAGTAGTAGAACTTGGCGACCTTGTAGAAGCCGAGCTTCTCGTCGTCATATGGTCCCACCCATTCGGCAGCGTCGATGGTGCCCTTTTCGAGCGAAGGATAGATGTCGCCACCGGCGATCTGCTGCGGCACCACGCCAAGCATCGACATCACCTTTCCGGCGAAACCTGCGATGCGCATCTTCACGCCCTTCAGGTCATCGGCTGACTTGATCTCCTTGGTGAACCAGCCGCCCATCTGTGCGCCCGTGTTGCCGCAAGGGAAGCCCACGAGGTTGTGGGTGGCATAGAACTCGTTCATCAGGTCGATGCCCCCGCCATAATACATCCAGGCATTCTGCTGGCGGGCGTTGAGGCCGAAGGGCACGGCCGTGCCGAAGGCAAAGGTCGGATCCTTGCCCCAGTAGTAGTAGGAGCAGGTGTGACACATTTCGATGGAGCCCTTGCCGACTTCGTTGGCGGCTTCGAGGCCCGGCGCGATTTCACCCGCCGGAAAAACCTGGATCTGGAACTTGCCGTCGGTTGCTTCCTTGACGAAGCGCGCGAAGGTTTCGCCCGCGCCATAGATCGTGTCGAGCGCCTTGGGGAAGCTTGAGGTCATGCGCCATTTCAGTTCGGGCATGGATTGGGCAATGGCGGGTGTCGCCAGGGCAGCCGTGGCTCCTGCCGCGATGGTGCTGCCCTTTGCGAAGAATTTGCGCCGGTTCATAGACATTCGGTTTCCTCCCGGTTGGTGGGTTGTGTTTCGGTATCACCCCAGTGCTTCGGACTATGGCAAGGGAGCAGCGGGGATTCAACCGCATGCGCACATCGGATCTGGAGAGCGGGACCGAACAGCGAGATGGGCAGCGTCGGAAAAAGAAAGGGGCCCGCAAGGCCCCTTGATCAAACGCGCGTCGTGATGCTCAGCCCTTGCCCTTCGGTGCCATGATCATGATGATCTGGCGTCCTTCGGGCTTCGGCTCAAGCTCCACCTTGGCGATCTCTGCCATTTCTGATTTCACCCGCAACAGGAGCTTGTAGCCAAGGTCCTGGTGATCCATTTCACGACCGCGAAAGCGCAGCGTCACCTTCACCTTGTCGCCCTCTTCGAAGAAGCGCTTGGCGGCGCGCATCTTCACCTCATAGTCATGATCATCGATCATGGGGCGCAGCTTGATTTCCTTGATTTCGATGACGCGCTGCTTCTTGCGCGCTTCGGCGGCTTTCTTCTGTTCCTGGAAGCGGAACTTGCCGTAGTCGAGAATCTTGGCAACCGGTGGCTTGGCATCCGGTGAAATTTCCACGAGATCGAGGCCAGCCTCTTCCGCCATGATCAGGGCCTGCCGCGTGGGCACGACGCCGACATTGGCGCCGTCGGCGCCGATCAGGCGAACCTCGCGGGCATCAATGCGGTGATTGATCTTGTGCTCGTCCTCTTTCTGGGGAACAGGCGCATTACGGTTGAACGAAGGGCGGCGTGGGGGAAGGCTCAAGTGGTCAGTCTCTCCTGGTTGTGGTCCGCCGGATATTTGCGAATCCGGCGGCCATTGGTTAGCAAGGAAAAACGTTGAAATGAAGGGGTTTCAGCAGCCATGGGCCGCGTAGCATTTGATGAGGATTTGAAGGGCTTCCGCCTGGCCTACATGAAGGACGGGGCGGCCGACGACATCGGCCCCTGCGGCTTCTTCTGGCTGGGCGGCTACAAGTCGGAAATGACGGGCACAAAGGCCGAGACCCTGGCCGACCTTGCCCGCTCCACCCGGCGCAACTTCTTCCGCTTCGACTATTCCGGCCATGGCCAGTCTGACGGGCTGTTTGTCGATGGCACCATCTCGGATTGGCTGGAGCAGGCCACCCACATGTTCCTCCGCCATACGCAAAACCCCCGGATTATCGTGGGTTCCAGCATGGGGGGCTGGCTTGCCCTGCTGCTTGCCAGGCGCCTGCTCAAGGAAGACCCCGTGGCCGCCCGGCGGATTGCAGGACTGGTGCTGATCGCGCCCGCCGCCGACATGACCAAAGACCTGATGTGGGATGAGTTCGACCGGAATGCCCGTGCCGAACTTGTGGAAACCGGGGTCTATCGGCGTCCCTCGGCCTATGGCGAGCCGTATGCCATCACGCTCCGGTTGCTGGAGGATGGGGCGCAGCATCTCCTGCTGGAAGACGGGATCAACCTGCCCATGCCCATCCGCATCCTCCAGGGCAGCGCCGATGAGGACGTGCCGCCCGCCCATGCGGTCAAGACCTTCGAGGCCATCACGGCAAGCGACGTGACGCTGACCTTCCTGAAGGGTGGGGATCACCGGCTTTCCACCGCCGTGCAACTGCGCGTGATCCAGGAGGCGGTGCTGCAACTGGCGTTGCGGGCCGACGGCGTGAGGTACTGACCTACACCGTCATTCCCTTCAGCAAGGCACCCAGACCCTCGCGGTAGGTCGGATAGGCGAAGCGGTAGCCCAGCTCGGCCTTCACCTTTGCGTTCGAGACGCGCTTGGAGTC
>JAEUMJ010000090.1 GCA_016792865.1 Hyphomicrobiales bacterium
ATGGCATCAGGGCAATTGAGGCCCGACGAGGAATTGACCGCAACGACCGCTCCGTCGGGAATGTGACGGACAGCTTCAGCGGCAGAGACAATCTTTGGCATTCTTCACCTGTTGCCCCGGATGATATCCGCGGCCTTCTCAGCAATGGCAATGGTTGGAGCATTCGTGTTTGATGAGACGACCTGTGGCATGATCGAACTGTCACAGACGCGCAAGCCATCAATGCCCCGCACCCGGCAGTCAAGACCGACCACGGCCATGTCATCGTCTCCCATCTTGCAGGTTCCGACGGGGTGATAGGATGAGCGGGCGTTGCTGCGGGCAATGTCGATGTAGTCCTGTTTGGTCCTGCATGCACCGCCGGGGAAGTGTTCGCGTTCGACGAACTTGCCGAAGGCATGCGAGCGGCCGACATCCTGGGTAAGCTTGATACCCTCGATGTGGCGTTCCAGATCATAGGGTTCGGCAAAGGAATTCGGGTCGATGACGGGCGCATCTTCAAGCCGGTTTGACCGCAAGGTCACCGACCCGCGGGAACGCGGCCTGACGTGATAGCTGTTGCATGTGGCGCCATTGCCGCCGGGCACCGTGCCCACACCTTCTTCCACGCCTGCCCCCGCCAGGAAATGGAACTGCAGGTCAGGTGTCTTTTCGGCGCGGTCCCCCCACCAGAAGGCCCCGGCTTCCACGATGTTCGAGCTGACCGGACCATTGCGGGCGAGCAGGTATTGCAGCCCCGCGAGGGCTGCCCAGTGTGGCTTCTTGTACTTGTCGTAGGAGTATGGCCCCTTGAGTTGCCAGATCACGTCCGTTGAGAAGTGATCGTGGAAATTCTGTCCGACCCCCGGCAGGTCGTGCACGACCGGCACATCGACGGAGCGCAGGTGGCCGGATGGACCGATGCCCGAAAGCATCAGCAGCCTGGGTGAGCCGATCGCGCCCGACGTCACGATCACTTCCATCGACGCATCAATGCGCCTGACGGCCCCGGCCTCGACAAGCTCGATACCGCGCGCCCGGCCCTGTTCGACGATGATGCGTTTCACCGTGACCCCCGTCAGAAGCGTGAGGTTGGGGCGACCGAGGACGGGCTTCAGGTAGCCCACCGCGGCAGAGCAGCGCCGGCCATGGCGCGTCGTGGTCTGGTACAGGCCGGCTCCGGCCTGCTGTCCGGAATTGAAATCGTCGTTGCGCGGCATTCCGATCTCGACGCAGCCCGCGACAAAGGCATCGGACAAGGGAGAATGCGTGCGCAGGTCAGACACCGCAAGCGGGCCATCCGTGCCATGTTCCGGACCCGTGAGGCGGGTGTTGCCCTCTGACTTGAGGAAATAGGGCTTCAGATCCTTCCACGCCCAGCCGGTGCAGCCCAGTGCTTGCGCCCAGTGATCGTAATCTTCCGGGCAGCCGCGCGTGTACACCTCGGCATTGATGGAACTGCCGCCGCCCAGCACCCGAGCTTGCGGGTAGACGGCGGTGCGGTTGTTGGCATGGCGCAGGGGTGCGGTTTCATAACCCCACAGCAGCTTGCCGGAGGTCATCTTGGCAAATCCCGCCGGAACATGAATGTAAGGGTTCGTGTCGCGGGGGCCTGCTTCGACCAGCAAGACCCTGGCATGCGGCATCTCGCTCAGCCTGGTGGCCATCACGCACCCGGCGGAACCCCCACCGACGATGATATAGTCGTACCCGGACATGATTGCCCCTTGCATCCTGACGAACATTGTTTTTATAACTAACTAGTTCGTGCATTCAAGAGCGAATTGCAGCGTCTCTTATAGTGAGGTTCTCCGGCATGGCACAAGCTCTCGTTACGGGCGCAAGACGCGGAATCGGAAGGGCAATTGCCATCGCCCTGGGCCATGCCGGTTTCGATGTCGCGGCGGCCGACCTTGACGCCGGACAGGAACTTCTCGCTGTTGCCGACGAGATCAGGTCACTGGGGCGGAAGGCCGTGGCGATCCATGCCGACATCGCCGATATCTCGACCCACGCCCGTCTACTCGATGAGGCCGAGGCAGCAATCGGACCCCTGACCACGCTCGTCAACAATGCCGGTGTCTCGGTCCTCTCCCGAGGCGACCTGCTGGATGTCACGCCTGAAAGCTATGACCGCTGCATGGCCGTCAATGCGCGGGGCACGTTCTTCCTGACACAAGCCTTCGCGGCGCGGCTTCGCAAGGCCAGCGTCAGCGGCCATCGCAGCATCGTTACCGTGACCTCCGCCAATGCGACGGCGGTCTCGATTGCGCGGGGGGAATACTGCATGTCGAAGTCTGCCGCATCGATGATGTCGAGGCTGTTTGCCTCACGGCTGTCGGACGAGGGTATCGGCGTCTATGAAATTCAGCCAGGCTTCATCGAGACCGACATGACCGCACCATCCAAGGCAAGATATGATGCCCTGATCGAAAACGGCCTGACCGTGATCAAGCGCTTCGGCCAGCCGGAAGAAGTGGCCCGCATCGCCGTCACTGTGGCAACGGGACTTCTGCCCTACACGGTGGGCCAGCCGATCCTGGCGGATGGCGGACTGCTGACGGTGAGATACTAGCCATGCAGATCAGGTTCCCGGATGGACGTTACCTCTTGCAGGGCAAGCCCCTGCCCATCGTGCCGCCCGCCGCCGGTTTCAACCGCGTGGCCCTTGCTGCGGCGCATGTCGTTGCCGATCCGTTGTCGAACGCCGATCCGTCAGGGCCGCCCGCCATCGACTGGGACAGGACGCTGGCCTTCAGGTCACATCTGCTTGAACTGGGCTTCGGCATTGCCGAGGCGATGGATACATCCCAGCGCGGCATGGGGCTGGACTGGCCCAACGCCCGCGAGCTGATCCGGCAATCCATTGCCCATGCCGGGCCGAAGGCGCATCTCATCGCATCGGGTTGCGGCACCGATCATCTCCCGCTGCAGGATGCGCGTTCGCTCGACGATGTCATAGCCGCCTACCTGCATCAGCTTCACGCCATCCAGAAGCTGGGCGGGCGCATCATCCTGATGGCGAGCCGTGCCCTTGTCAGGGTTGCGGCGTCTCCCGATGATTACGTGCACGTCTATTCGCGCGTCCTCGCCGAAGCGGATCAGCCCGTGATCCTGCATTGGCTGGGCGAGATGTTCGACCCCGCACTGAAGGGCTATTGGGGGGCCGACAGCTTCGAAAATGCCCTTGAGACGGCGCTGGCCGTCATCAACGACAATGTAACGAAGGTGGATGGCATCAAGATTTCGCTGCTGGACGACCAGAAGGAAATCGTGATGCGCCGTCGCTTGCCGGCATCGGTGAAGATGTACACGGGCGATGATTTCAACTACCCCGACCTCATTGCGGGAGACAGCCAGGGCCATTCCCACGCCCTGCTTGGCATTTTCGATGCCATCGCTCCGGCGGCATCGGCTGCGCTTGCGGCCCTCGCTGCGGGCGACCGGTCCGCCTATGACGCGCTGATGGGGCCGACCGTGCCGCTGTCACGGCTCATCTTCCGGGCCCCGACGCAATTCTACAAGACAGGAATTGTCTTCCTCGCATGGCTGAACGGGCACCAGGATCACTTCATCATGGTGAATGGTGCACAGGCCATGCGCCCCCTGCCCTACTTCGTCGAATGCTTCAGGCTGGCCGATCAGGCCGGTCTCCTGCGTGATCCGGACATGGCCGTCTCCCGCATGCAGACGTTGCTGGCGATCCATGGTGCGTGACCTGGCCAGCCATCCGGGCATCTGCTCCATCAACTCGGCAACGCTTGGCTTCCAGGCGCCGATCGGTGAGGTGATCGACGCCGTCGCGGCAGCCGGATTCGGCATGCTTGCGCCCTGGCGCAGGGACACGAAAGACCAGAATGTCGCGCAGGTGGCGAAACATATCCGCGACGCCGGCCTCAAGCTTTCCGGCTATTGCCGCAGCCCCTACATTCCGGCGGCGACACAACAGGAGTATCGCGCCAACATCAACGCCAACAAGCAGGCCATCGATGATGCTGCCGTGCTCGGTGCTCCGGTGTTCGTGATGG
>JAEUMJ010000106.1 GCA_016792865.1 Hyphomicrobiales bacterium
ACCTTGCAATCAGCCCGGCCACTCGCCAAATTCGCGGGCCAGTATGCCGCGACACCTGCACGCGGGGGACAAGCCAGGAGATCATCATGCGTTTTGACAAGGACTTGAAGCCAAGTGACAACGTGGAAGACCGGCGCGGCAGCGGCGGCGGCATGGGCTTCCCCGGCGGTGGTCGCGGCACCCGCATCAACATTCCCATGGGAGGCCGTGGCGGAGGGATGTCCATCTCGACCCTCGTTCTGCTGGTGGTCGCCTATCTGGTGTTGAAATTGCTGTTCGGCATTGACCTGCTGGCGATGATGAATGGTGGAGGCGGCGGCATTCAGTTGCCGGGTGGCGGCACGTCCACGGAATATCAGATTCCCACCGACTCCACTGGCGCTGAACTACCGAGTGGTGGCACCGGAGGTGCTAGTGCCACCACGGACGCCGGCAAGGATTTCGTGCAACTTGTTCTGAGTTCCACCGAGCGGGCCTGGGAAGGAATATTCAAACAAGGGGGCGAGCAATATCCGAAGCCTGGCCTTGTGCTGTTCTCCGGCTTTACCCAATCGGCCTGCGGCATGGCGCAATCGGCCATGGGTCCGTTCTATTGCCCGCGCGACAAGAAGATTTACATTGACCTCTCCTTCTACCAGGACATGAAGTCCAAGCTCGGCGCACCGGGCGACTTCGCACAGGCTTATGTGATCGCGCACGAAGTGGGACATCATGTGCAGGATACCTTGGGCGTTCTCGACAAGGTTCTGGCGGCCCGCATGAAGACCTCGGAAGTTGAAGGCAATGCGCTGCAGGTGCGCGTCGAGCTTCAGGCTGACTGTTACTCTGGCATCTGGGCGCAGGAAGCCAATGCCAAAGGCACGGTGATCCTCGAAGACGGCGATATCGAGGAAGGCTTGAATGCGGCCGCCGCCATCGGTGATGACCGCCTGCAGAAGCGCAGCCAGGGTTACGCCGTTCCCGACAGCTTCACCCATGGCACCAGCGAACAGCGCGTGCGCTGGTTCAAGAAGGGCATGGAAGCGAAGTCACTGAAGGATTGCGACACGTTCTCGACCGACAACCTGTAATCACGTCCGGCGACCGGGCGCGACTGCACCTCGCGTTCGGTCAGTTTCCGGCGACAAGCCCCTCAGCCGCATCCACCAGCCATTCCCATACGGCCAATGCAAAGGTCCGCATGGCATAGACGTGGAAAACCTCAGCATCCACGCAATGGATGAGCACGGGCGTGTGATGGATGCCCGTCATCACGAATTGTCCCGGCTTGAAGGCGGAGCGATCAAAATCAATGGCAGACCCACGTGCCAGCGTGCGGCGTGCGTGGGCGCCCTCCACACGTATCCGGCAGCGGCCTGAGGACAGCGGCGTGATCAGGCATTCGCCGGAAAGCCCGGCCGGCGCCGCCTCCCCGACACACCAGAATTGCTGCGGGGCAATGCGGAGCACGGTGAAGGCGTCGTTTGCCTGCGCCACGCCAATGCGCGCGGGCAACTTTCCAACGGCCTCGGCCAACGACTTCTCGAAACCCTTGCCGAAACCCGCCACCTGCGTGAGCGTGAAGCCGCCCTCTTCACGGATGGCAATGTCCTTCGCCTCGAAGCTGTAGGCACTGGCGAGCGGCGAACGTGCGTCAAGCATGGAGGCGCGTTCCTTCCTTGTCGATGAAATGCGGCGAGACAATCCTGAGCCGGACCTGCTCGTTCTTCAGCGGGAAGGCAGCGATGATTTCTTCGCCTTCATGACGCAAGCCGCCCTGATAGAGGCCGAGGGCAATGAACCTGTTCAGTTCCGTGGACCACGTGACCGAGGTGATGTAGCCCCGGCCATGGCCCTTGATCTCGTCGTCCGCAGCAAACAGGATCGATGCGCCGCGCAGTTTCTTGCCGGGTTCGAGGGCCTCGAGGCCCACCAGTGACCAGCGATCCGGCGCCTGCATGGCTTCACGGAAACGCAGTTCCTTTCCGATATACGGCTTTTCCCTTGCAGCCATCTTGCCCAGCCCCAGATCATCCAGCGAGTTGCGGTGATCGAGTTCCAGCCCGGCGACGTGGCCTTTCTCGATGCGGAGCGAAGCCAGCGCCTCAAGGCCATAGGGCCGGATGCCCAGCGGCGCCGCCGCCTGCAGGATGTGCTCCCACAGCGCAATCGTGAAGTTGGCCGGGCAGTGCACTTCATAGGCCAGCTCGCCGGAGAACGAGAGACGCATCAGGCGCACCGTGGTGCCGCCGAACGGGATATCCTTCACGCCCATGTAGGGCAGCCCCTCGTTGGAGACATCAGCCTCCGGGAAGGCGAGTTCTAGCGCCTTGCGCGAGTCAGGCCCGGACACGGCCATGCCGCCCCACTCATCGGTGAGCGACGCCACATGAACCTTCAGGTCGGTCCAGTGGCATTGCAACAGGTATTCGAGCCACGACATGACCTCGCCCGCCTGGGCGGTGGTGGTGGTCATGTAGAATTGCGTGTCGCTGATGCGGCTGGTGGTGCCGTCGTCGAGCACGATGCCGTCGTCGTTCAGCATCACGCCGTAACGTGCCTTGCCGACGGGCAGCTTGGCAAAGCCGTTCACATAGACGCGATTGAGGAATTCCGCCGCGTCCGGCCCCTGCACGTCGATCTTGCCGAGGGTCGATACATCGGCAATGCCCACGCCCTTGCGCACGAGTTCCATTTCCCGAACATAGGCCGTTTCCGGCGTCGGCCCGGCCCAGTCGTAGTACCAGGCTCGCATCCACAATCCGGCTTCGATGAAGGTGCAGCCATTTCGGGCGTGCCAGTCGTGCAGCGGAGAGCGGCGAACCGGCCGGAAGTGCTTGCCCACGCTGCGCCCCGCCAGCGCACCCACCGTAAGCGGCGAGAACGGCGGGCGGAAGGTCGTGGTGCCGGCCGCCTCCGGCCCGATGCCGCGAAGGCCCGCCATCATGGCAATGGCATTCACATTCGAGGTCTTGCCCTGATCGGTCGCCATGCCGAGCGTGGTGTAGCGCTTCAGGTGCTCCACCGAGTGGAAACCTTCCTGATGGGCAACCTTTATGTCCTTGGCGGTCACATCGTGCTGGAAATCGACGAAGGCCTTGCCGGGCAAGGACACATCGAACGGATCCCTGGAAACGGCAATGCCGTAGGCCCGGTCATCCCGCACGCCGGGCGGGTCGATGGCACGCGGAGACTTGCCGATGCCACAGGCCGCAAGCGCCCCCTTGCCCGCCGTCTCGCCATCGCGCACACAGGCTTGCCATCCGAAATGTCCGATGGTCCCACCCGCGCCGAAATGCGTTTCGGCAAATCCGCCGGGCACGAATGCCGCGATGGCCGGGTCATATTTCGGCTTGATGCCGCCATGCGAGGAAAGATGCACAGCGGGATTCCAGCCGCCGGACACCGCCAGCACATCACAGTCAATGGTGACGCTGTGGCGGCCCTTGAGGCGCACGGCCTTCAACTGGCTGCCGCCGAAGGTATCGGCAATGCCCGCGTTGGGGAAAATGGCAATGCCGAGTGCGGCGGCCTGTGCGAGAAGGTCTCCTGCCGGAGCCATGCGCTCTTCCGCGATCGTGACGGCCACGCCCGCCTCTGCAAGTGCAAAGGCCGTGGAATAGGCGGCATCATTGTTGGTGGCGAGAACGGCGCGCTCCGCCGGTGCCACGGCATGACGGTTGAGATAGCTGCGCACCGCTGACGAGAGCATCACGCCCGGCCGGTCGTTGTTCGAGAAGACAAGCGGTCGTTCGAGAGAACCGGCAGCATGAACGATCGACCTGGCCCGAATGACATGCAGCAATTGTCCTTGCGCCACATGTTGCGCGACCGTCACCTGATTGCCGTCATAGATCCCTTGCGCGGTGGCGCGGGTGAGCAAGGTCACCCGCGGCAGGCTGCGCAATTCGGCCAGCGTATCGGTGCGCCAGCGTTCCAGGGCTTCGCTTGTTTCGGCAAGCAGGCTGCCGCCCAATTCCGAATCCTGCTCCGCCAGCAGAACCTTTGCCCCTGCCCGCCCCGCTGTCAGGGCTGCCGCAAGACCGGCAGGGCCGGACCCGATCACCAGCACATCGGTGAAGCCGTATTCCACGTCGTAACGGGCGCCGTCCGGCGCTGCATCGGCCTTGCCCATGCCCGCTGCCTTGCGGATGAACGGCTCGTAGAACATCCAGGATTTCCGGAACGGCCCGATGAAGGTCTTGTAATAGAAACCGGCACCCAGGATGGGCGCGGCAATGCTGTTCACCGCCATGAGATCGAAGGCGGGCGATGGCCAGGCATTCTGGCTTCTCGCAACAAGGCCGTCACTGAGTGGAACCATGGTGCCGGGAATGTTCGGCTCGGCGCGGTTGCCCTCGCCAATCGTGAACAGCCCGTTCGGCTCCTCGATGCCCGCCGACAGGAAACCGCGCGGGCGATGATACTTGAAGCTGCGCCCCACCAGCAGCTTGCCGTTGGCAAGCAGCGCCGAGGCCAGCGTGTCGCCGGGCCGCCCGAACAGGCGCTGGCCGTCAAAGGTGAAGCCCAGGGTGCGGCTTCGGTCGATGCGGCCACCGCCGGGAAGTCGTCTGAAGGCGGTCATTCCACCACTCCTGCAATCACGTTCGTTGCGGTGTTGCGGCTGAGCCTGAACCACTGCCTGCACCCCAGAACGTGCTGCCAATGCTCCGTATGCGGACCTTTTGGATTGGTGAAGGTGAAGTGGTAATCATGCCAGGCCTTGAGATCGCCGGTACCGTGCGCGGGGCGCTGGCGCGAGGCATCACCGCCGTAGCGGAACTCGGAAACATCGCGCTCGCCGCAGTGTGGGCAGGGAATTTTCATGTCCGGGCACTCATTGCTTGTAGGTCCAGTTGCCGATGCCGTAGTCATCAAGCTCGCGGCCCTTTTCAAAGCGGTCGAGGCTGTAACAGCGGTTCAGGTCGTGCTCGTTGTCGTTGGCAATGGTGTGGGCGAAGGTCCAGCCGGATGCCGGAGTGGCCTTGAAGCCCTGATAGCACCAGCCGCCGTTCAGATAGAGATCGCGCACCGGCGTGCGGCAGATGAAGGGCGAGCCGTCGGGGGTCATGTCTTGTATGCCGCCCCAGTGACGCAGCAAGCGCATGCGCGACATGAACGGCATCAGGGAGACGGCGCACTGCATCACGTCCTGGATCTTGAACAGTTGTCCGCGCTGCGTGTAGGTGTTGAAGCCGTCGATATGGCCGCCGAAGACAAGTCCGCCCTTGTCTGACTGCGAGAGATAGAAAAGCTCCGCGCCCCAGGACACCACATGGTGCACGATGGGCTTCACCGCCTCGGTGACGAAGGCTTGCAGGATGTGGCTTTCGACCGGAAGCCTGAGGCCGGCCATGCGGGCCACTTCCGAAGTATGCCCTGCAACCGCGATCCCGACCTTTCCCGCGTTGATGCGACCTTGCGTGGTGTCCACTCCGGTGATGCGGCCATTGTCAATCACCATGCCGGTCACTTCGCAGTTCTCGATGATGTGCACGCCGAGCTGGGAGGCCGCACGCGCATAACCCCAGGCCACGGCATCGTGGCGCACGGTTCCGGCGCGGGCCTGATGGATGGCGCCCCAGATCGGGAAGCGGGCATCTTTGGAGTAGTCGAGATAGGGCAGAAGCTTCTGGACTTCGCCCCGGTCCAGCAACTCCGCATCAATGCCGTTGAGGCGCATGATGTTGCCGCGGCGTGCGAAGACGTCGAGTTGCACCGGGCTGACCGCCAGGACGATCTGGCCCCGTTGCGACACCATGCAATTGTAGTTCAACTCGTGCGACAGGCCCTCCCACAGTTTCATCGAGTGCTCGAAGAACTGGGTATTGCCGTCGATCACATAGTTGGAACGGATGAGGGTGGTATTGCGGCCCACATTGCCGGAGCCGATGTAGTTCCGCTCCAGAACGGCGACATTGGTGATGCCATGGTTCTTGGCGAGGTAATAGGCCGTGGCCAGGCCATGCCCGCCGCCCCCGATGATCACGACATCATAGGAGGACCGGGGCGTGGGCTTCTCCCAGGCCATGGGCCATGGGGAATCCGGCTTCAAAGCATGCCGGAGAAGCGAGAAAACCGAGTAACCCTTTGCCATCCCTTTCCCATATCTGGGCGGTGGAGGTTTTATCAAGCGCCAGTTTTTTGAGCCACCCGCCGCGCCGCAGCACGGGCCGCCCATTCCGCAAAGACATGGGCGAAGAGACCAAAGGCAAAGAAGGCAAAGGCAAGGGGATACATGGTGCCGTCATAGAAGCGCCCGGCAATGGCGCCGAAGAACACGCCCACCGCCGACGACAATGAACCAGAGATGGCGGCGGCCATTCCGGCGATGTGCCCCATCGGCTCCAGCGCCATGGCGTTGTAGTTGCCGAACAGCATTCCGCTGCAGAAGAAGGACACGAAGAACACCGCGCCGGTGACAGGCAGCGGCGGGTGCCCGGCGGAGGACAGCGTCGCCACCACCATGACGAACCAGGCGGCGAGGAAGCCATAGAGCGCATATTTGGCGAGCATCCGCATGCCAAGCCGCATCACCAGCCTGCCATTCACGATCATGGAAAGGGCAATCGCCATGGCAAGCCCGCCGAACCAGAGTGCGAAGTAGGCCCCCTGCCCGTACTGCTCGGCAAATATCTGCTGCGAAGTGCCGAGGTATGCGTTGAAGGCGGCGAAGATGAAACCCACGGCCAGCGTATTGCCAAGGGCGACGGGGTTCCTGATCACTTCAGCAGCGCCGGAAAGCAGCCGGGCTGCGGAGAAGGGAATCCTTTTCGCGGCAACCAGGGTTTCTTCCTGCCTCAGCGCCAGCCACAGTCCCGCCAGCACAGCCATGGCGATGAAGCCCAGGAAGATCATGCGCCAGCTGGTGACGAAGAGCACAAGCTGGCCGATGCTGGGTGCGAGGATCGGCACCAGCATGAAAACGGACATGACGAAGGACATGATCCGCGCCATCGCCGCACCCCCCGCGCCATCGCGCACCATGGCAATCGAGCAGACCCGCGGTGACGCCGCGCCAAAGCCCTGCAACATGCGGGCCGCAATCAGCATGGGGAAGCTGCTCGCAAAGGCGCAGGCCAGGCTTCCGAGCACGAACATGCCGAGGCCGAAGTAGATTGTCCTCTTCCGGCCAATCGAATCCGAGATGGGTCCGAAGATCAGCGTGCCGAACATCAGGCCCGCAAAAAAGCCGAGCACGATCAATTGGCGGTCATTCGGGTTCTTCGCGCCAAGCTCGGTTGCCATCAGGCCAATGGCCGGCAGCATGGTGTCAATCGACATCGCCACCATGGCCGTGAGGAGCGCCACGAGGGCGATGAATTCTGCGGGCCGTTTCTGTTGCATGTCCGTTCGCTCTTCCCTCGGGAGGGTGATGAGGGATAAAGGGTGCCAAGCCCGAAGGCCCTAAAGCATATGAAAATCAATACCAAGAGCCGATCCGTCAACCTTGATCCGCGCGAAACGCAGTTCGTGCAGGATCCCTACGGCTTCTACGACGCCATCCGCGCGGAAACACCGGTTTTCAAATGGGAGCAGTATGGCCACTGGTGTTGCGCAACTTATGCGGACGTAAACGCCCTGCTGCGGGACCGCCGATTTGGCCGCCAGATTCTCCATGTGGCAACGCGGGAGGAACTGGGGTGGGCCGAGACGCCGGAGCACCTGAAGCCATTTTATGCCTTCGAGCAGCATTCCCTGCTGGAACTGGAGCCGCCGGTGCACACGCGGCTGCGGGCGCTCGTGAGCCGTGCCTTCCTGTCCCGTCAGGTAGAACGGTTGCGCCCCGAAATCGCGAATCTTTGCAATCGGTTGCTTGATCAACTGGAAGGAAAACCTGAAGCGGAGTTGCTGAACGCCTACGCCATTCCCATTCCGGTTGCAGTGATTTGCGATCTTCTGGGCGCACCGATCGACATGGGCAACCAGTTCCTTGCCTGGTCGCACGACATGGTGGCGATGTATCAGGCACGACGTGACCGGACGATCGAGGACCGGGCGGTGACCGCCACCCTCGCCTTTTCCGATTACATGCGCAGTCTCATCAAGGACCGTCGCGGCAAGGGCGGCGACGACCTGCTTTCGGAATTGATCCGCGCCGAAAGCGAAGACGGAAAGCTCTCGGAGGACGAACTCGTCACCACGGCCATCCTGCTTCTCAACGCGGGCCACGAGGCGACGGTGCATGCACTTGGCAACGGCATCAAGACGCTCATCGAGCAGGACGCCCGCCACGGCATCGGCGCAGGCCATGTGGAAGAGATCATGCGTTTCGATGCGCCGCTCCACATGTTCACACGCTACGCGCTGGAAAATCTGGAATGGAACGGCCTCAAGCTGCGCAAGGGCGAAGTGATCGGTCTCCTGCTGGGTGCCGCAAACCGCGATCCGGCCCGCTTCCCGGAGCCGGGCCGGTTCCTGCCCTCCCGCGCCAATGCCTCCACCAATGTCAGCTTCGGGGCGGGCATCCATTTCTGCATCGGGGCACCTCTGGCCCGGCTTGAAATGGAAGTGGCGCTCCCCATCTTGTTTGAACGGTTCCCCGCCATGGGGCTGCGGGAACCGCCGCAATACCGTGACGCCTATCACTTTCATGGGCTGGAACACCTCAAGGTGTCGCTCCCCCAGGGAACCAAAGGCGGCATGCTCGCGTAAGGAGTGGCATGACCATCAACCGCAGAGCCGTCACGCTGGGTCTTGCCGCAGTATTCGCTGCCGGGTCCGGTGCGGCCTGGTACCTGCGCCAGAACCGCGGCCCGCTGGCTGCAAGCAGTCAGACCAGCGCGGTGGAATTGAAGCCGGTCGCGACAGGCTTCGACAATCCGTGGGGCCTGGCCTTCCTGCCGGATGGCACGGCACTGGTGACGGAGCGCCCCGGCAACCTTCGCCACGTGGCACTGGACACGGGCGTGGTGTCCGAGCCTTTGGCGGGCGTTCCCATGGTGGATGCAAACGGTCAGGGCGGCTTGCTCGGCCTCGCACTTGATCCGGATTTCGCCTCCAACCGCCTCATCTACATGTCCTTTGCCGAGCCGCGCGACGACGGCAATGCCACGGCGGTGTTCCGCGCCAGGCTGAATGCGGATGCGTCGGCTCTGGAGGAAGGCACCGTGATCTTCCGGCAGAACCGCACGGCACAATCGGGCCATCACTTCGGCTCACGTCTGGTGTTCGACCGTGCAGGGCAGCTTTTCGTCACGACCGGCGAACGCAACGTGCTGCGCGAGGAAGCGCAGAACCCCGCCGTTCATGTCGGAAAGGTGCTGCGCATCAGCCGCGACGGTTCGCCCGCACCCGGCAACCCGGCGTTGCCGGGCTGGGCACCGGAGGTGTGGTCCATCGGTCACCGCAACATCCAGGCGGCGGCACTGCATCCGGCAACAGGCCAGTTGTGGACCGCCGAACACGGCGCGCGCGGCGGCGATGAAGTCAACACGCCCCTCGCCGGGAAGAATTACGGCTGGCCCGTCATCAGTTACGGGCGCGAGTATTCCCTCGACCCCATCGGCGAGGGCACGGCCAAGTCCGGCATGGAACAGCCGCTTCACTTCTGGGATCCCTCCATTGCGCCGTCGGGCATGACTTTCGTGACCACGGACACCTATCCCGGCTGGCAGGGCAGCATGCTGGTGGGTGCCCTGGCGGGTCAGCATGTCTCCCGGCTGGCCTGGGACGGGGAAACGGCCGTGAGCGAGGAGAAGCTCTTTGAAGGCGTTGCCCGGTTCCGCGACGTGGTGCAGGGGCCGGACGGGCGGATCTACGTCCTGACCGACGAAAGCGCCCCCGGTGGCGCCCTCATGGTGATTGCAGCGCGAGAGGGTGGGAGCTGAAACTCCGACGGGAGGCGCTGCCGTCGTTTCCGCACCCTGCCCTGACGTTTGCCGCCACCTCCCGACCGGACAATCCCGTAAAGCTTGGGTGACAAATTCTCACCCTCTCTGTGACGAGGCCTCCTCATGACTGATCAGCAACCCGCCCCGACTGGACGCCGCGCCCGTGGTGGTGCCGATGCCCGCCGCGCCGCCCGCACTTCCACCGCCGTGAAGCAGGCCGGATTCATCCGCCGCACCATCAAGCCCTATGAACCGTTCAGCGACGATCAACTGGAAATGATCGAGCAGAACGCCGAGATGGTCCTGCAGGAAACGGGCATCGACTTCTACGAAGACGAGGAAGCCGTTCGCATGTGGAAGGACGCGGGCGCCGACGTGAAGGCCAATGCCACCGACCCGAAGCGCTTCCGTGTCCGCTTCCCGCGCGGCCTTGTCCGCTCGCTGATCAAGACGGCGCCGCGCGAATATGTGCAGCATGCCCGCAACCCGGCCAACAGCGTCACCATCGGCGGCAACAACACGGTCTTCGCCCCCGTCTACGGCCCGCCCTTCATCCGCAACCTCGATGAAGGCCGCCGCTATGCCACGATCGAGGACTTCCGCAACTTCGCCAAGCTCGTCTACATGCTGCCGTCGCTGCATCACGCGGGCGGCACGCTTTGCGAACCCGTCGATATTCCGGTGCCGAAGCGCCACCTCGACATGATCTACACCCACATCAAGTATAGCGATAAGCCGTTCATGGCTTCGGTGACGGCGGGCGAACGCTCGGCCGACTCGGTCGCCATGGCGGAGATGGTCTTCGGCAAGGAATTCGTGGACCAGAACTGCGTGATGACCTCGCTGATCAATGCCAACTCGCCGATGGTGTGGGACGGCGTGATGCTGGGCGCTCTCAAGGTTCTGGCCCGCGCCAACCAGGCCACCGTGATCTCGCCCTTCATCGTGGCAGGCGCCATGTCGCCGGAGACGACCGTGGGCACCCTCACCCAGATCCTCGACGAGGCCTCGGTCGGCATCGCCTTCACGCAGCTTTGCCGCCCCGGCGCGCCGGTGGTGTTCGGTACCTTTGCGGCGTCCATGTCCATGCAGTCGGGTGCGCCCACCTTCGGTTCGCCGGAACCCGCACTGGTGACACTGGGTGCTGCCCAGTTGGCCCGCCGCATGGGCGTACCATTCCGTTCCGGTGGCGGCCTTTGCGGCTCCAAGGTGCCGGATGCGCAAGCGGCCTATGAGAGCGCCAACACGCTGTGGCCGACCCTGCTCTCAGGCGTGAACTTCTGCCTCCATGCAGCGGGCTGGCTCGAAGGCGGTCTCGCCTCCGGCTATGAAAAGCTGATCATGGATGCCGACCAGCTCACCATGTTCCAGAAGTTCGCCGAAGGCGCGGACTTCTCCGAGAACGGCCAGGCCATGGACGCGATCCGCGAAGTGGGTCCGGGCTCGCACTATCTCGGCTGCGCCCACACGCAGGCCAATTTCGAAACGGCCTTCTGGCGCTCGTCGCTTGCCGACAACAATTCCTTCGAGCAGTGGCGCGACGACGGCGAGAAGGACATCGTGGTCCGCGCCAATGCCACCTGGAAGAAGATGCTGCGCGACTATGAGGCTCCGCCGCTCGATCCCGCGATTGACGAGGCGCTCCTCGCCTTCATGGCCAAGCGCAAGGAAAACCTGCCGGACAGCGTCAACTAACCGACCGTGCTTTCGGTCAGGACAGTCTCACGGGCGGCGGCCTCCTTGGCCGCCGTTTTCTCTTTCATGTCGGCAAGCGTGTAGTAGGTGACGCCGCCCAGCACCAGCAAGGAGCCCAGCGCATCGGCCCAGGTGAAGGGTTCACCGAGGATCGAGACCGCAAGGCCGATGGTGACGAGCGGCGAAATCGTCGAGATCATGCCGACCGTCTGTGCGGAAGTCCGCTCCAGCCCGCCGTTGATCAGGAAGATGGGGAGGATGGTGGCGAACACCGCACAGCCGAAGGCCATCCACAGGAAGTAGGGGCTGGCGCCAAAATCGCCATCGCTCAGCGCGTGGATGACCACCGAAGAGGCAGCGCCCGCAAGCATCGACACCGAGGTGTAGATGATCGAACCCAGCACGGTGATGAGGTTCTTTGCAAAGAGCTGGTTGAGCGCGAAAGTGATGGCGCAACCCAGGACGAACGCCGTGCCGATGATGGTGCGCATTCCCCCTTCCGGCACATCGAGGCCGACCACCATCGCCAGGCCCGCATAGCTGATCAGGCAGGCCACGATGCCGTAGCGGGTGATGCGCTGGCCGAAGAAGGCCGCTCCCAGGAACATGATGAACAGCGGATAGGTGAAGAGCACCAGCCGCTCAAGCTGGGCAGAGATGAACTCCAGTCCCTTGAAATCGAGATAGGCAGAAAGCCCATAGCCGAGCGCCCCAGCGGCGGCGGCTCCCGCAAGATGCCTGCCCGCCGGCATGGGTGCCCCGCCCCGCGCCCGCAAGGCGAATGCGGCAATGCCGATCACGAGGAACACGGGTGTCGAGAAGATCATGCGCCACGCCACCATCAGCGTGGCGTTCACCTCTTCCCGGTAGGCAAGCTTGATGAAGATGGCCTTGGTCGAAAAAAGGGCCGCGCCCGTGAAGGCGAAGGCATAGCCGAGCAGTTTCTGTCTGGACGAAGCGAGCATGGCCGTTCCCTATCACGGGCCTCGCTCGCTTGTCGCCTCACGGTGCACCGACAGGCCCCATGAGCGGAAGGCATGGCTTGCTATCTGCGCGTCAGCCCGCCGAGGATTCCGCGCACAAGGGCGTTGCCGATGGAGCGGGCCACGCTCGTTCCAAGCTGGCGACCCACGGAGCCAGCCACGTTCTTCACAAAACGGTCTGTCGCCGTTTCGCGGGGCTTGGGGGCGGCACGATCGGCCTTTGCGGCCGTCTTCGCGGCAGTCGCTTCCTCCTGTGCCGCGGTACGTTCGCGGGCTTTCTCCGCCAGCTTCTCGTAGGCGGACTCGCGATCCTGTGCTTCCTCGTATTGTCCGTACACGGGAGAATTCTTCACCATGCGTGCACGTTCTTCCGGCGTGATCGGTCCCATGCGCGAGGATGGCGGGCGGATGAGCGTTCTTTCCACCATGGTGGGCACGCCCTTGACATCAAGTACCG
>JAEUMJ010000166.1 GCA_016792865.1 Hyphomicrobiales bacterium
GAGGGCGATGCCCACAAATCCGCCACGGCGACAGACGAAACGACGCCCGACAATCCTGATGCTCCCGGCGAAAAGGCAAAGGTGGTTTCCCTTGATGCGTTCCGCAAGAAATAATCCTGGCCGCGTGGCCCTTCTTCTCTCTGCTTTTCTGTCGGCTCTCGCGCTGGCGCCGCAACCGGCACCGGCTCAGACGGTGACCGACCAGAAGGCGCTGGCCACCCTCGCCACTCCCCCTGCCGGAGACTCCGTGCGCGGGCTTCCGGCCGATGCCTACAAGATTCCGGCCAAGAAGCTGTTCGGCCGCCAGAAGCTGCCCGCCGACATGAAGGCTCGTGCCATCGGCACCTATGCCAAGGGGTGCCTCGCCGGCGGCAAGGCCATTCCCGTTGACGGCGATGCCTGGCAGGTGATGCGCCTGTCGCGGAACCGCAACTGGGGCCATCCCGATCTCATCGCCCTGGTTGAAAGGCTGGCGCGGGAATCGAAGGCGGCTGGCGACTGGAACGGCCTCCTGATCGGTGACATTGCCCAGCCCCGTGGCGGCCCGATGCTGACCGGCCATGCCAGCCACCAGATCGGCCTCGATGCCGATGTCTGGCTAACCCCCATGCCGAACCGGACGCTGACGCGCGACGAGCGCGAGAACATTTCGGCCACGGTGATGACGCTCAATCGCAAGCAGATCGACCCCAAGGTGTGGACCGTCAACCACGCGAAGCTGATCATGCGGGCCGCGAAATACGACCGCGTCGCGCGCATCTTCGTGCACCCGCCGATCAAGGCCGAACTGTGCAAGTGGGCAACGGGTGATCGTTCGTGGCTCGCCAAGGTGCGACCGCTCTACGGCCACAACTACCATTTCCACATCCGCATGAAATGCCCTGCCGGCATGACGAGCTGCAAGGACCAATGGACCCCGCGCCCCAAGGATGGGACAGGCTGCGGCGAAGAACTCGCCTACTGGATGAGCGATATTCCCTGGAAGCCGAAGAAGCCAGACCCGAAACCGGTGGATCCGAACAAGCCGAAACCGAAGCCACCGGTGGGCTTGACTCTCTCCGGCCTACCTGCTGAATGCCGCGCCGTTATCGCGGCCAAGTAACGGCCGTTCACTGGCAATGCCCGCTGGGGGTGGGCGCACATGAGCCAAGCAGTTCCCGCCCCAGGCGAAACCAGCCAGAACCGTCTCAAGCTTGCCTTCGCAACACTCGGCATCGTGTATGGCGACATCGGCACGAGTCCGCTCTACGCCATGCGCGAAGCGCTTCATCCGGTTGTCAGGGCGGGCGGTGACCTTCGCCTGGCCGTGCTTGGGGTCGTCTCGCTCCTGATCTGGGCGCTTCTCATCGTCGTGACGCTGAAATATGTCGTGATGCTGATGCGTGCCGACAACCGGGGTGAAGGCGGCATTCTCTCGCTGGTGGTGCTGGTGGAAACGCTGCTGAAGAAAAAGGGCGGGCTTGTGCTCGGCCTCGGCATCGTGGGCGCGGCATTCTTCTTCGGCGATGCGATGATCACGCCGGCCATGTCGGTGCTTTCCGCCGTCGAAGGTCTCGCCGTCATCAACAAGGGCTTCGAGCCGGTGGTCGTGCCGCTCACCCTCGCAATCCTGACGACACTGTTCGTCTTCCAGTACAAGGGCACCGCCGGAGTAGCCTCGCTCTTTGCGCCCATCACCATGCTGTGGTTCGTGACCCTTGGCGTGATGGGCTTCATCCACATCTTCGACAATTTCGAGATCTTCAAGGCCCTGAACCCCTGGTACGGGTTCCGCATCCTCGTCGATCAGCCCGCGCTGGCGCTGCATGTCTTCGGCGGGGTCTTCCTGGCGGTGACGGGTGGCGAGGCGCTGTATGCCGACATGGGCCACTTCGGACGCACGCCCATTCGCCTTGCCTGGGCGGGCGTTGTGCTGCCGAACCTCCTTCTCAACTACCTCGGACAGGGTGCCTTCGTGCTGGCCCACCCCCACGCCGTCGAGAACCCGCTCTTCCTCATGGCGCCCACCTGGGGCCTCGTGCCGCTGGTCATCCTTGCCACCGCCGTGACGGTGATCGCCTCGCAGGCGGTGATCACGGGCGCGTTCTCCATTGCCCAGCAGGCGATGTCGCTGGGCCTGCTGCCGCGCATGAACATCACCCATACCAGTGAAGAGGAACAGGGGCAGATCTACGTAGGCCAGATCAACTGGCTCATCCTCATCGGTGTCATCCTGCTGGTTCTGGTGTTCAAGTCTTCGTCCAATCTGGCGAGCGCCTATGGCGTTGCAGTCAACACCTCGATGATCGTGGACTCGATCCTCGGACTGATCTTCTTCTGGAAGGCCCGCTCCCTCCCGCGCTGGTTTGCCATCCCGGCCCTGCTGCTCATCCTGGTCGTCGAACTGATGTTCGGCACCGCAAACGCCCTGAAGATCCTGCACGGCGGCTACATGCCCGTGCTGATCGGTGCCACCATCATCCTGCTGATGATCACCTGGCTCCGGGGCCGTGCCCTGCTTGCCAAGAAGCTGGAGAAGGAATCGATCGAACTGGAGGGCCTGCTGCAATCGCTGGAACGCCGTTCCCCCACTCGCGTGGCCGGTGCCGCCGTGTTCATGCAGACCGACATCCGCTACGCCCCGTCCGCCCTCATGCACAACCTGAAGCACAATCGTGTGCTTCACGACATTCTCGTATTCATCTCGGTGGAGACCACCGACGAGCCGCGACACGAAGGTGATCGCGTGAGTTGCCGCCAGACGGCGCTGGGTGCCTGGATAGTCGAGGCGCGTTTCGGCTACATGGAACAGCCGGACGTTCCTGCTGCCCTTCGCGCCTGTGCCGACCAGGGCCTTGAGGTTGATCCACGGCTGGCGAGTTACTTCATGGGCCGCCGCACCATCCGCCTCAGCCCGCGCTCGCCCATGCCCTTCTGGCAGCAGCGCATCTTCATCATGTTGGCAAACCAATCATCCCGCGCCATCGAGTTCTTCCGCATCCCGCCGGATCGCGTTGTCGAACTCGGCTTGCAGATGAGCGTCTAGTCCCGTCGCTCCAGTGGCCAGACCTCGACCACGCCATGGGCAACCGCGCACGGCGTGCCGGACACGAGCTTGATCGCCT
This sequence comes from Hyphomicrobiales bacterium, assembly GCA_016792865.1. Lineage (GTDB taxonomy): Bacteria > Pseudomonadota > Alphaproteobacteria > Rhizobiales > Aestuariivirgaceae > Aestuariivirga. The sequence continues at coordinate 3,105 of JAEUMJ010000166.1, forward strand.
CTTCCAGGTTCACCGCCTCGATGATGGCGAAGCCCGCAACCGGCAGGGCCGAAGTGAGGAACGGGCCAACCGTCGTTTCAAGGCTGGCGGCGTTGGTATTCCGCACCTGCGTCGGCTGTCCGGCAACGCCCATGACCGCGCCTCGCCGGGCCAGTACCTCGTCCTGCTTGTGGGCGGCATCGCGCAGGATGGCGGCGGTCCTGTCGTATCCCGCGCGGTCGCCGTATCCGATGGTGACGAATGTGGGCATGGGCATTCTCCCGTCTGCTGCATGGGGTTGAATGCCCCAACCTCCGCGCGGGTTCCTGCCCCAATCGCCATGCCTGCCCGGCATGGTGGCCCCCCGGCCGGCAGGCCGCTGGCCACTTCCGATTGTCACATGGCTCGGCTAGGTTGCGGCCATGACAACGATCTCTCCATTCTCGCTTCCGGGCCGCTTCTGGCGCGGCAACCTCCACACCCACTCCAACCTCTCCGACGGCGCACTCGCTCTCGACGACGTGGTGGGCCGCTACAAGGCCGTGGGGTATGACTTCCTGATGATGTCGGAACACTTCACGCATCACTTCAACTATCCGATTGCCGATACCCGCCACCTGCGCGGCAACGACTTCACCACCATCCTCGGCGCTGAACTCCACGCCCCCGTCACCTCTGCCGGCGAGTGGTGGCATATCGTGGCGGCAGGCTTGCCGCTCGACTTCGAACCGGTGAAGAAGGGCGAGACAGGCCCGCAAATTGCCCGGCGCGCGGCGGAAGCGGGCGCCTTTGTCGGCATCGCCCACCCGGCATGGTCGCAGCTCACCATCGAAGACGGCCGCGACCTGTCCTTTGCCCATGCGGTGGAAATCTACAATCACGGCTGTGCCATCGAGTGTGACCGTGGCGAGGGTTTCTACCTGCTCGACCAGTTGCTCAACGAAGGCCATCGCCACATGACCGCCTTCGCCACCGATGACGCGCACTTCAAGTCGAACGATCACTTCGGCGGCTGGGTGCATGTGAAATCCCCAAGCCTTGATCCGGACGAGTTGCTGAAGGCCCTGAAGGCCGGCCACTACTACTCATCGCAAGGACCGCAATTCAACGACATCAAGGTCGAGGGAAGCGATGTTCATGTGTCCTGCTCACCTGTCGACACCATCGCCATTGTCTGCGGCATCTCCCGCACGGCGCAGAAGATCGGACGGGCCATTACCTCGGCCACGCTCGATCTCACCAAGCTGGAAGACGGCTGGCTGATGGAAAAGACCAGCCCCTGGTTCCGGGTGGTGTTGATCGATCATGCGGGCAAGCGTGCCTGGAGCAACCCGATCTGGCTCGACAAGCGCGGCTGATCCCTTGTGACGGCAATCGACCTCCTGCTGCTCTTTGCCGGCGGTGTGCTGGCCGGCATGATCAATGTGCTGGCGGGTGGCGCGGGCTTCATGACCTTCCCGCTGCTGATTGCCACCGGCCTCACTGAAATGCAGGCCAATGCCGCAAACTTCGTGGCACTCATTCCGGCGAACATCGTGGGCACTGCCGTCTATCGCAAGGAGCTGAGCGAGGTGCGCCAGAACCTCGTGCTCCGGCTGGTCCTGGCGGCGGTGGGCGGCACGTTGGGTTCGCTGCTGTTCGTTTGGCTGGGGGCGGAAAGCTTTCGCGTTGCCATTCCCTGGCTGCTGCTCTTCGCAACGATTTCCTTCGCCACCGGCCCGCTGATCAAGACCTGGCTGGAACGGCAAAAGGGATTTGACGTTCACCGCTGGCTTTGGCTGTCGCTTTGCCTGGAGTTCCTTGTCTATCTCTATGGCGGATACTTCGGGCTCGGCATGGGCATCATCCTGCTCGCCATCTATTCGATTTTCAGCCACATGACGATCCACCACGCCCAGGCGCTCCGCAACGCCACCATCGCCCTGATGACGATGATCGGCATCGCGATCTTCGCCGCCAAGGGCATTGTCCCCTGGCTGCCGTCGCTGGTGATGATGGCGGGGGCCATCGTCGGTGGCTACGGCATGGCGCAGATTGCCCGGCGCATGCCGCAGGGGCTGGTGCGCGGCGCCATTCTCTGCTGGTCCATCATGCTAACGTTGTATGCGTTCTGGCGATATCACTGACTCGCCTCCGGCACCCCCGGCATGCTATTCCAGCGCAATATTCCCTGTCCTTTGAGGCCCGCGCCATGAGCAAGACCACACGCACCGAAACCGACACCTTTGGCCCGATCGAGGTGGATGCAAGCAAGTATTGGGGCGCACAGGCGCAACGCTCGCTGCAGAACTTCAGGATCGGCTGGGAGAAGCAGCCGCAGCCGGTGATCCGCGCCCTGGGCATCGTCAAGCGCGCTTCGGCGGAAGCCAACATGGAACTGGGAAAGCTCGACAGGAAACTGGGCGACGTCATCATCAAGGCGGCGCAGGAAGTGATCGAGGGCAAGCTGGACCAGCACTTCCCTCTGGTGGTGTGGCAGACCGGCTCCGGCACGCAATCGAACATGAATGCCAATGAGGTGATCTCGAACCGCGCAGTCGAAATGATGGGTGGCGAGATGGGGTCCAAGAAGCCGATCCACCCCAATGACCATGTGAACATGAGTCAGTCCTCGAACGACACCTTCCCCACCGCGATGCACATTGCCTGTGCCGAGGAAATCCATCATCGCCTCATCCCCGCCTTGCAGAAGCTGCGCAATGCCCTGAACGACAAGGCGCAGAGCTGGAAGGACATCATCAAGATCGGCCGCACCCATACACAGGATGCAACGCCGGTGACTCTGGGCCAGGAGTTTTCCGGCTACACCCAGCAGATCGAGATGGGCATCCGCCGCATCGAAATGACAATGCCCGACCTGATGCAGCTTGCGCAGGGTGGCACGGCAGTGGGCACCGGGCTTGCCTCTCCTGTCGGCTTTGCCGAAAAGGTGGCAGAGCGCATCGCCGCCATCACGCAGATGAAATTCACCTCCGCCCCCAACAAGTTCGAAGCGCTGGCCGCCCACGATGCCATGGTGATGACCCATGGTGCCATCACCACCGTGGCGATGAGCTGCTTCAAGATTGCCAACGACATCCGCTTTCTCGGCTCCGGCCCCCGCGCCGGACTTGGAGAGCTGTCGCTTCCGGAAAACGAGCCGGGTTCCTCGATCATGCCGGGCAAGGTGAACCCGACGCAGAGCGAGGCGCTGACCCAGGTCGCCGTGCAGATCCACGGCAACAACGCCGCAATCGGCTTTGCAGGCTCGCAGGGGCACTTTGAATTGAACGTCTACAACCCCGTGATGGCCTACAACTTCCTCCAGTCGGTACGCTTGCTTGCCGACGCGGCAGTGAGCTTTACCGACAATTGCGTGGTCGGCATTGAGCCGCGACTCGACAACATCGCCAAGGGCCTCGCCAATTCCCTGATGCTGGTGACGCCGCTCAAGGAAAAATACGGTTACGACCTCGCCGCAAAGGTGGCGAAGACGGCCCACAAGAACGGCACCACCCTGCGTGAGGAAGCCGTGAAGCTCGGCATTCCGGCAGAGGATTTCGATGCCATCGTGCGCCCCGAAAAGATGATCGGTCCGGGCTGAGGCGACAATGGGCGAAATCGTCAATCTCAACCGCTTCAGGAAGCAAAAGGCGAAGGAAACGCGCGAACGCGATGCCGACGCCAACCGCATCAGGTTTGGCCGCAGCAAGGCGGAGAAGAAACTGGCGGAATCCGAAAAGGCCCTGGCTGACAAATCGCTCGACGGTCACAAGATCGACGAGTGAGCGCGGTCACATCATCTGCCGGAAAGCCCCGATCAGGCAGGCAACGGCGAGGATGGCAAGCGCTGCCATTGTCAGAACCATGCCGGCCACGCGCACTTTCAGGATGCCGCCCGGCGGCGTGAGCGCGAAGGCATGCAGGAGGCGGCCTGTCACCAGCGACAGTCCACCGGCGTGAAGGGCAACCGGCGACGTTCCGACACTTTCCGCCAGGGCCAGCAGCACCAGCGCATACGGCGTGTATTCAACAAAATTGCCGTGCCGGCGAATGCGTTGCAGGAGATCGGCATTGCCGCCATCGCCCAGCAAGACCCTGTGGCTGCGCCGCCCTGCAACCGTGCGCATGGTGAGGAAGACTAGAACCGGCGTCAGGAAGGCGGCATAGAAAGCGGCAATGGGCATGATCGTTCCTCTGCTTTGGGAGACGGAGAGGAACACAGGACGGGCATCCCAATCAAGTTGACAGACACCGTCAATTGCCCGCGCCCCTGCTCCTCGCTATTGATGCGACATGGCGCAAGACCTGAAACGATCCCTCACCATTGCCGGGCACCGCACGTCACTTTCACTCGAAGCAGAGTTCTGGGACGCGCTCACCGCCGCGGCACGAAGCGAGGGCAAGAGTCTTGCGACGCTGGTGGGTGAAATCGATGCAACGCGGGGAACGCGCAATCTTTCATCCGCGGTGCGTATCTGGCTCCTGAAGCGGGCCCAGGCGCCTCAGCAATAAAGCGGATTGTCGCAAGGCGGGCTTGCTGCCCGCGGCTTCGCCGCCGGAGCTTGCGGGACCGCCGGCCGGGGTGCCGGTGCCGGTTGCGGCAGAAGATTGGGCACGGGTTCCTGAAGCAGCTTCCTGAAGGCCTCCTCTTCCTGCTTCTTTTCCTCCGCCGCCTTCCGGGCAGCCTCTTCGATTGCGGCCTTTTCCTCCGCCGCCTTCCGCGCGGCCTCCTCGGCTGCTGCCTTCCGCGCCGCCTCCTCGGCTGCGGCCTGTTCCTCCGCCGCTTTCCGGGCAGCCTCCTCAAGCTTGGCCTTGGCCTCCTCGATGATCCTCTGCCGGGCCTCCTCCTCCGCCTTCGCCTTTTCCTCGGCCTGGCGCTTGCGCTCTTCCTCGGCCTGGCGCTTGCGCTCGTTCTCGGCGGCGAACTCCGCCAGTTGCGCCTTCAGGCCCAGCGCGAGGCGGCGCTTGGCAAGCTCGTACTTGTTCATGGCATCGGCGGCAGGAACGAGGTTGGCAAAGGCCTGCTCCGCATCGGCCCGGCGCTGTGCACGGGCAGCTGCGTGAACCTTCAGTTCCCGTTGTCGCATCCGGATTTCCGCCCGCTGCGCCTGATAGGCCTCGAACTTGGCCTGATCCTGCGCGCGCTGTTCTTCCTCTGCAATCGCCATCTTTTCTTCTTCGGTCTTGAGGCGCTCAAGTTCCTGCAGGTCGCGGGCCAGGAACTCATGCCCCAGCTTGGACGCCAGTTGCGACGAACTGCTGCGCTGTTCAAGTGCACCGGGCGAGCCGGAATAGGTAACGGTGACAGGAGGCAGGTCGGGCTTGCCCGTGAGCGTCACCGCGGTTGCGAGCTGCATGGTGCGTTCGCTCAGGTCCGCCGTGGCTTTGATCTCGCTGAGGGTGCCGATGCCGCTGATCCGTGCGGGGGTTGACGTCAGCATGCCCTTCGCCACTTCAAAGCTGCCGCCGGAGGATTCGATCGAGAGTCCTGCCCCACCCTCAAGCGCGGCGAGAGCAGCGCGAAGATCCTCTGCCGACTTCACGTCGGAAGCGCGAGCGGCGAAGGCTTCCGGTGCCAGCTTGGTGAAGGACAGGCCCGTCAAGGTATAGGCCCCCTTGCCTTCCAGCGCCGCAAGTGTTGCGGCAGGGCTGCGGCCTGAGCCTTTCAGTTCCCCGCTGATCACCAGGGCGCCCGTGCCCAGTTGCGTGCCATCGCGAGCGATCAGTACCTGCGTCACGTCAACGGGAAGCTTGCCTTTGGCAGTCGCATCAAAAACCCCGTTCTGTGCTGTCACTTCGACATCGAATTCCAGTTCGGGCACCGTTGGGGCAACGAGCTCGAACTTGCGCGTGGAGCCGAGCGTGATGCCTACCACCGTTTCCTTGAGCGTGGCACCGAAAGGCATCGACAGGTTGCGCGGGCGTAGCCAGATCTCACCGTCGAACAGCAGGTCATCCGGACCGGCGAAGGAGGTTGCGATATCGTTGCCCAGGCCGTTCCACGGCATGAAGGTGAG
>JAEUMJ010000033.1 GCA_016792865.1 Hyphomicrobiales bacterium
CATGGTCGGCCAGCGCCTGCTTTCGGAAACGGATGCGGTGCGGGTGTGGAGGATCGAACTCAGGCCCGGTGAGCGCGTGGGCTTCCACACCCATGTGCTGAACTACTTCTGGACCGCGACAAGCGGTGGCAAGAGCCGGTCTGTGTATGCCGACGGCCGTTCGGTCGATACCGAGTATGCGCTGGGCACCACCCGCCACTACAGCTTCGGAAAGGGCGAGAAGATGGTGCATGACCTGGAGAACATCGGCGACACCGTCCTGAGCTTCACCACGGTGGAACTGAAGATCGGAAGCGCCAATGCGCCCCTGCCGCTTCCGGTCACGGCGGAGAATTGACGGGAACCCGCAACCGCCCTGGCTGCGCCCCGCTCAGGCTGCGGGCGCGATCGCCTTCCTGAAGAGACGGACGGTTTCGGCCATGCCGAACATCAGTGCATCCGCCGTGATGGCGTGGCCGATCGAGACTTCCGCAAGATTGGGCAACGCTGCAACGAGACGCGGCAGGTTCTCGCGCGTGAGGTCATGCCCGGCGTTGAGGCCGACACCCGCTTTCGCCGCCGCCTTGCCAGTGGCCACAACCTTGTCGAACTCGCGGGCAAGCGTGGCGGGATCAAACGCGCCGCCATAGGGACCGGTGTAGATCTCGACACGATCCGCACCCACGGCCTTCGCCGCCGCCGGTGCCGCCGGATCCGGATCGACGAACAGCGAGACGCGGAAGCGAGACCCGTGCAGCCGTGCGATGATGGCTTTCAGGCGCTCGCCGTCCTTCGCGAAATCCCATCCGTGGTCGGACGTCGATTGCGAGGGATCGTCCGGCACCAGCGTCACCTGATCCGGCTTCTCTGCTTCCACAAGCTGGAGGAAGCGCTCGTCCGGATACCCCTCGATGTTGAACTCGCGGCCCGGCCAGTCCTTGCGCAACATGTTCACCAGGACCGTCACGTCGCCACGCCGGATATGGCGTTCGTCCGGGCGGGGGTGAACGGTAATGCCGTGCGCCCCTGCTTCCAACGCCGCCCGCGACAGGCCCTCCACCGACGGCCACGGCAGATCGCGGCGGTTGCGCAGGAAGGCAATGGCATTCACGTTCACGGACAACTGGCAGGACAAGGGAATTCTCCTTTTCCACCAAGGGATAGAGAGAAAGCGGACGACCAAGAACTGCCGGATGGCAAATATTTTGCCAGACCACTTATAATGCATCCGGGAGACGTGTTTTTTGTGGACCTCCACCCTGCATTGCTTCCGGCGCAACCGCCATGTGAAGTATCCCTCTTCCACCGGGGGTGTTGCAGTCGGAGGGAACCATGCAACGCTTGGATCGAAACTATATCTTGTTGGGGCTGGTGTGGGTCATTGCCGGCATGGTCTTCGGAACATGGCTGGGCGCCACCAATCACATGAACTACGGAAATTCGCACGCCCACATGAACCTGCTGGGGTTCGTGGCCTCGGTGCTGTTCGGACTCCTGCATCACGTCTACCCGACGTTGCGCAACTCGCGTCTCGCCGTGGCGCAGTTCTTTGTTTATGAAGGCGGCATCCTGCTGCTCATCATCGGCAAGATCCTGGTGGATGGCGGGCAGGAAACGCTGTTCCTCCAGATCGGCTCACTCGTGACCATCCTGGGCGCGCTCATGATGCTCATCCTCTTTGCGAAGGATGCACCCAAGACAGCCTGACGCAATTGCCAATAAGGCGGCATCTGCCTAGCGTCTTCCCCGTCACGAAATTGACGGGGATTTTTTTTATTCCAGCCCGCGTCACAGGAGGCATACATGACATTACGCTCACTCATCCTTTCCGCACTTGCCACCGGCGTCATTGCCACAACCTCTTGCGCCGAGCCGGTGAAGATCACGCTTCTCGGCGTCGGCGATGTCTATAATTTCGAGGGCGGCAAGACGCGCGGCGGCCTTGCCCGACTGAACGCCGTGGCCCGCGCCGAACGCGCCGCCAATCCCAACACGCTCTACCTGTTCGATGGCGACATGCTCTCGCCCTCGCTGCTCTCCGGCCTCGACAAGGGCAGCAACATGATCGAACTCACCAACATCGTGCCGTTCGATCTGGCGGTGCCCGGCAACCACGAGTTTGATTTCGGTCCGGAAGTCTTCGCCAAGGCAATGACGAGGACGAAATATCCCTGGGCGGCGATCAACATCACCGGCGCGGATGGAAAGCCCCTGCCCGGCCTTGGCGGCGTGATGACCAAGGACATCGCCGGGGTGAAGCTGGCCCTCATTCCGGTGGCACAGGATACCTCGCCTCAGGTGGCGTCCACCGGCGACCTCAAGTTCGGCCCCACGGCGGAGAGCGCCATCGAAGCCGCCAGGCAGGCCCGCAAGGATGGTGCCGACCTCGTGGTGGGCGTGGTTCAGGCGCCGCATTCCGACGACCAGAAGATGCTGGCGTCGAAAGCCTTCGACGTGATCCTCTCCGGCGACGATCATGATCTTGTGGTGCAGTACAACGGCATCACCGCCTACGTCGATACCTCGACCGAGGCGAACTATCTTGTCCCCATCGATCTCACCGTCGATGTGCAGGAAAAGGATGGCAAGCGCAGCGTCAAGTGGGAACCGAATTTCCGCTTCATCGACACTGCCTCGGTGACGCCCGATCCTGAAACCATGAAGATGGTGGACCAGTTCAAGGCCGAACTGGACAAGGAACTGAACGTGGTGATCGGCAAGACCGAGGGGCCGCTCGACTCGCGCCGCAATGTGGTGCGCACGCAGGAAGCGGCCATCGGCAATCTGATTGCCGATGCGATGTTGCAGGCCGTGGGTGCAGAAATCGCCATCACCAATGGCGGCGGCATCCGTGCCGACAAGGAATATGCCGCCGGAAGCGACATCACCCGCAAGGACGTGCTGACCGAGCTTCCTTTCGGCAATGTCACCGTGCTCACGGAAGTGACGGGCCAGCAGGTGTGGGATGCGCTGGAGAACGGCTTCTCGAAGATCGAGGATGGCGCCGGTCGTTTCCCTCAGGTGGCGGGGCTCAAGGTGGTGGCCGACAAGTCGAAGCCCGTCGGCAGCCGGGTGGTGTCGGTTTACGTGGCTGGCAAGCCGCTGGACCTGAAGGCCACCTACAAGCTCGCCACCAATGACTACATGCTCACCGGAGGTGACGGCTACACCGCACTCACCGGCGGCAAGGTGCTGGTTGATGCGCGCGGCGGGAAGCTGATCGCCAATGACGTGATGGTGCTGGTCAAGAAGCTCGGCACCGTGACCTCAAAGGTCGAAGGCCGCATTGTGGTGAAGTGACCGGAACTCCGGACGGTTGCTCCCAGCAATCGTCCGGCTACGGAAACTGTGGGCGGAATGAGCGGATGCGGGCGGCAGCGGAGAGCCAGACCGGGCAAACCTGCCGCCCCTCGTCCGCCTCACCCCTTCATGGCTTCAGGGCCACGGAGGATGGCGGCAACGCCTGTCCGCGACACCTCGACAAGGCCCAGCGGAACCATGAGCGAGATGAACTGGTCCACCTTGTCGGGCTTGCCGGTGAGTTCAAACACGAACGAGTCCGTCGAGGCATCGACAACGCGGGCGCGGAAAGCATCGGCCAGGCGGAGTGCTTCGACGCGCTTGTCGCCCTTCCCCGCCACCTTCACCATCGCCAGTTCACGCGCCAGATAATTCCCCGACACCGTAAGATCGGCAACCGAGTGCACCGGCACCATCCGTTCAAGCTGGTTCTTGATCTGGGCAATGACGGCGGGCGTGCCCGTGGTGACAATCGTGAAGCGCGAGACATGCTTTTCGTGCTCGGTCTCTGAAACCGTGAGCGAGTCGATGTTGTAGCCGCGACCGGCAAAGAGGCCGATGATGCGGGCCAGGACGCCCGGCTGGTTTTCCGCGATGACGGCAAGGGTATGGGCTTCCGCTTCCTGCTTCTTTTCTTCCAGGAAGTAGGCCGAGCCGGTGCCGGTAAGGTGTGCTGCGTTCATGGTCTATCTCCTTACACCAGCTGCTTGCCTTTTGAGTCGATCACATTGCCGACCTCTTCGTCCTTGATCTCCGAACCGAGGATCATCTCGTTGTGTGCCTTGCCCGACGGGATCATCGGGAAGCAGTTGGCGAGATTGGCGACACGGCAATCGAAAAGCACCGGCCCCTTGGCTGCAATCATTTCACGGATCGCATCATCGAGGTCGGCGGGCTTGTCGCAGCGGATTCCCGTTCCGCCGTAGGCTTCGGCCAGCTTCACGAAATCGGGGAGCGAGTCCATGTAGCTTTCCGAAAGGCGGTTGCCATGCAGCAATTGCTGCCACTGGCGCACCATGCCCATGTACTGGTTGTTGAGGATGAAGACCTTGATCGGCAGCCTGTGCTGGATCGCGGTGCTCATCTCCTGCATGTTCATCAGCACGGAGGCATCGCCCGCAACACAGATGCAAAGCGACTTCGGGTGCGCCGCCTGCATGCCCACCGCCGCGGGCAAGCCATAGCCCATGGTGCCGAGGCCACCGGATGTCATCCAGCGGTTCGGTTCCTCGAACCTGTAGAACTGCGCGGCCCACATCTGGTGCTGGCCGACCTCGGTGGAGATGTAGCAATCCTTGTCCTTGGTCAGCTCATACAGGCGCTCGATGGCGTATTGAGGCATGATCACGTCGCGGTTCGGCGTGTACTTGAGGCAGTCCACCGCCTTCCACTTCGCAATCTGCGCCTTCCAGTCGGCCAGCGCCTTGGCGTCGAGCTTCAGCGACCGCGACTTCCACAGGCGGATCATGTCTTCCAGGACGTGCCCCACGTCGCCGATCACCGGAATGTCCACCTTCACCGTCTTGTTGATGGAGGACGGGTCGATGTCGATGTGGATCTTCTTGGACCCGGGCGAGAAGGCGTCGAGGCGGCCGGTGATGCGGTCATCGAAACGCGCGCCCACACAGACCATCACGTCGCAGTCGTGCATCGCCATGTTGGCTTCGTAGGTGCCGTGCATGCCGAGCATCCCCAGCCATTCGGGGCCGGACGCGGGATAGGCACCGAGTCCCATCAGTGTCGATGTGATCGGAATGCCCGTCATCGCCACGAATTCGCGCAACAGCTTCGACGCCGTGGGGCCGGAGTTGATGACCCCGCCGCCCGTGTAGAGGATCGGCCTCCTGGCGGTGGCGAGGAGGTCGATGGCGGCACGAACGGCATTCTGGTCGGGCTTCACGCGGGGCGCATAGGTCTTCGCGGTGATCCCCTGCGGCCCCACATACTTGCCCTTGGCGAACTGCACATCCTTCGGGATATCGACCACCACCGGACCGGGGCGCCCGGTGCGGGCCACGTAGAAGGCTTCATGGATGATGCGGGCCAGGTCGTTCACATCCTTCACCAGCCAGTTGTGCTTGGTGCAGGGGCGCGTGATGCCAACCGTATCGCACTCCTGGAAGGCGTCGTTGCCGATGAGGTGGGTCGGCACCTGGCCGGTGAGGCAGACCATCGGAATCGAGTCGAGCAGCGCATCGGTGAGGCCGGTCACGCAATTGGTGGCGCCGGGGCCGGATGTGGCAAGAACCACGCCCACCTTCCCGGTGGAGCGGGCATAACCCTCGGCGGCATGGGTGGCCCCCTGCTCGTGCCGCACCAGAATGTGCTTCACCTTCTCCTGCTGGAAGAATTCGTCATAGATCGGCAGTACCGCGCCGCCCGGGTACCCGAAAACGGTGCTCACGCCCTGGTCTGCCAAGGCCTTGAGCACGATTTCCGCGCCCGTCATCAATTCCCCGTTTGGTGTTCCAGCCATCTTGTCCTCACTTGTCGTCCAGCGTCTCTAAAGCAAATTTTCCAATAAAAAAGGCCCCCTTTGGGAGCCTGTTTACCGCGCAGCACCGAAACTCCGGCAGGGTTAACCCTGCCCGGCGCCACGCGGTCCTACTACGATAAGAATGGTGTTCATGGCCGCCCTTCTATTGTGCAGCGCGAAGAAGGTCAAGAGGCGGCCGCGGTGCTGCCCCTGCAAACGGGCTGGACGAATCCGGTGGCGGCACCGCAAGCGGTTCAGGCACCTAAGCCATCACCTTGGTCAGGCTTCCCGCCGCAGGATAGAGCGGGATCAGGCAGGCTTGCAGGGCGTGATAGATGTCGGGCTTGCCGGTGAAGAAACCGCGCTTCGGCTTCAGGTCTTCGCCCAGTTCCGGGTGCCATCCGCCATGGGCATGATCGATCAGGTGCATGGCCGAGAAACCCCAGATGCGACGGTACCAATCCTCATAGAATGGATCGCTGGAGCGGGCGGCAAGCCAGGCGGCCGCACCGATGCCTTCGGTTGCGGGCCACCAGAGTTTCTGGCGGAGCCGCGGATGGTTGTCCCAGTTCAGGGTATAGAAGAAGCCGCCCTTCTCGTGATCCCAGCCAAGCTTCACGGCGTTGCGGAAAAGCCTGTCCGCCGCCTCCGGCAGCCACGCAAGGCGTCGTCCTCCCAGCTCCCACAACTGCAGGAGCAGACGCGCCCATTCCAGCCAGTGCCCCGGCGTCGAACCTGACGGGCGGAAGATGTCCGACCCCCGGTATTCATTGTCGATGTTCCATTGCGCGTCGAAATGCTCGGCCACACGGTAGTCGAGTGCCGCCGCATGCTTGCCGATGATGAAGGAAGCGATGCTTTCGGCCTTGCCCAGATAGCCGCCCTCCCCCGTCGCCTCGAAAGCCGCCATCAGGGCTTCGGTCAGGTGCATGTTGGAGTTCTGTCCGCGATAATCCGAGATCTTCGACCAGTCGCGGGCATATTCTTCCGACGTCACGCCCGGCGAGGCTTCCCAGAAGCGTGTTTCGAGAATCTCGGTCACATCGGCAAGAACCTTGTCGGCAAGCGGATGCCCGACGCACTTCGCACTCGCTGAGGCCAGAAGCACGAAGGCATGGCCGTAAGCCTGCTTGCTGTCGTCGCGTGGGCCGCTGTCATCGAGCGACCACATGTAACCACCGTTCTTCTGGTCGCGATGCCCGCGCCAGATATACTCCATGCCGTGATCGACCATCGCCGCGGCACCGGGGCGCCCCAGCAGGTGGCCCAGCGCCATGCAGTGGACCATGCGGGTGGTCGCATGAAGCTGGCGAAGATTGCCGATCGGTCGGCCATCGTCATAAAGGTCGAAGAAGCCGCCCTTCGGGTTGAGGCTGCTGTACTGGAAGAAATCGAACAGGCCGTCCGCCTGCTGAAGCAGCCATTGCCGATGATAGGGAGAAGTGCGCCACGATGTCATGCCGATGCCTCGCTGCTGTTGGCCTGCGTTGTCCAGTGTTTCATCTGCCCGCGCCACCAGGTGGTCTGGCGCTTGATATAATGGCGAGTGGCGGTCTTGGCGTCACTCACTGCTTGCGTCAGGGTCTTTTCGCCGCGCAGATGCGCCTGCAATTCCGGAACGCCGATCGCCTTCATGATGGGCCGTGCCGCATCGAATGGCGGAAGGGCGGCCACTTCCTCCAGGGCACCTGCGGACATCATGGCGTCGAAACGCTGTTCGGCCCGCCCGTAAAGAACCTCGCGCGGCACTTCGACATAATGCCTTTCGACATTGATTTGATTCAGGAAAGCGTTGCGCTCACCCTCCGCCTGCCAGTGCGCGAGGGACAGCCCGGTGGTGTCGAACACCTCCAGTGCCCGGATGATGCGCTGCCGGTCCGAGGGCGCCAGCCGCATCGCCATGATGCGGTCGCGGGCGGCAAGCTCGGCATGAAGGTCGCCGGTGAAGCTCCGCCAATGTTCCCGCACTTCAGCCGAAATGGGGGGAACCTCCGAAAGGCCCCGTTCAAGCGCCATGAAATAAAGCCCGGTGCCGCCGCAGATGATGGGAAGCTTCCCTGCCCGCCAGGTCGTCTCGATGGCGTGGATGGCGTCCGCCAGCCAATGGGCCACGGAGTAGTCGTCGGCTCCACTGACATGACCGTAGAGCCTGTGAGGGGCGTAGGCTTCCTCCTCCGCCGTGGGCCGCGCCGACAGCAAGCGCAGTTCGCGGTACACTTGCATCGAATCGGCGTTGATGATGACGCCGTTCCGCACCCGCGCCAGTTTCAGCGCCAGGGCCGACTTGCCGCTGGCGGTGGGGCCTGCAATAAGCAGCGCGGATTTTGAAAGGGTCTGGCGCATCGATGGATTCCGTCCTTGTTCTTATGGCAGCGCCGGGGTCCGGCGCAATCACGACGGAGGTGGTCGAGGCCATGCGCGACCATGGCGGCGGCGAGCCCCATTGGCTGTCGCCCGGCGAAGCCCTTGAAGTGGAAGCCTTCGAGCGGCTGCCGGAGTTCCTGATCGAGCTTCGCAGGCATGCCGTGGATGCCGCCACCGTTTCCATCCACAATCGCCGCAAGCGCCTGCTGGTGGCCGACATGGATTCGACCATGATCCACCAGGAATGCATCGACGAACTGGGGATCGCCGCCGGTGTGGGGGAACGCATTGCCGGGATTACGGCGCGGGCGATGCGGGGCGAGCTGGATTTCGAAGGCGCATTGACCGAGCGCGTCGGATTGCTGAAGGGCCTTCCCGCCTCGGTCATCGACACGCTGATTGCCACGCGCATCACTTTCATGCCGGGCGGAAAGGCCCTGCTTGCCACCATGAAGGCCCATGGCGCCTATACCGCACTCATCTCCGGCGGCTTCACCGCCTTCACCACGTATGTCGCAGGTGCGCTGGGCTTTGACGAGCACCGCGCCAACACGCTTGTCATCGAGAACGGCAAGCTGGCCGGAACCGTCGCGCGGCCCATCCTCGGACAGAAGGCGAAGATCGACGGCCTGAAGGAACTGGCGGCACGGCATGGACTCGATTCATCCGATGCCATTGCCGTGGGCGATGGCGCCAATGATCTCGCCATGTTGTCGGAAGCGGGAATCGGCGTGGCCCTTCATGCCAAGCCGCATGTGCAGGAAAGCAGCCTCGTGCGGATCAATCACGCCGACCTGACCGCTCTACTTTATTTGCAAGGATATAAGCGTTCGCAATTCGTGCACGCTTGATGAACTGCGCGCAATCAATGTGCCTGAAGCGTGGCGACGCAGCGTGACACGCCCCTGAATTGCGGCATGAATTCGTTCTGCTTGCGCGGCATATGGCGCGGTCACATGAACGGCAATTAACTCCAAAGGCGCAAAACGCGGGCGTAGCTTTCCACCCATCGGGCAATCACGCCCGGTACCATTCGGAAAATCCGGAGTCACTCAAATGAAAACACGTGTTTTCATCACGGGGGCGCTTGCCCTCGCATCACTTGCAACTGCTGCAAACGCCTTCACCGTCCAGAACGAAGACGCTACGGCCTACAAGCTTTCCGTAAAGCCCAAGTCCGGCAAGGCGGAAATCGTGGATGTGAAATCCAGGGCCTCGTTCGACCTCAAGTGCGAAAAGGGCTGCACCCTCACACTGGGGGGCAAGGCCCTCTCCGTTGACGGCAAGACCGTCAAGGTCATGATCAAGGACGGCCACCTCGTCGCAAGCTGATCCCGCTTCCTGCGCGTCACCCCCCGAACGCACCGAACGACCACCTGCAAGACCCCAAGATACTTCACTCAAGGAAGAAACCCATGAACTTCACCCGTATGGCCACTGCCGCCATCGCCCTCGCCCTTGTCTCCGGCGCTGCCAATGCCGCCTCGCTGGTCAATGCCGACAAGTCGGTGCACCACGTCAGCTTCGCGACACATCACGGCAAGACGAAACACTTCACGCTGGCCGGCGGCCATAGCGTCAACATCAATTGCGCCAAGGGCGGCACCCTGACGCTGGGCAAGGCATCCGGCCAGTGCGACGCCCATACAAAGAAGATCACCATCAAGGGCGGCAAGTTCGAGGTGTGACGCACGAGATGGACTGAGCGCCAGCGCCCCCCGGCACCACCCTTCCTCGCCGGGCGGCGCTGTCGAACAAGTCCTGACGGCGGCGGGACCGGACTGTCTACTGTGCTGTCCGCAGTCCGGCTCCCGCACTGGTGGCCCCGTTTGCATTCCTCGGTGCACGGGGCCACTGGTACGTTGTGACACCTTGCCTGACCCTGCGTTTTCGGCAAGTCTTCCCGGTGAAACGTCAGGAGACACATATGGCCAAGACCGCAAAGAAATCCAAAGCCAGGAAGGTTGCCAAGAAGGCCGCCGCCAAGGCCGCCAAGTCAAGCGCACGGAAGCCGGCGAAGGCGGCAAGCCGCACAGCCGCGAAGAAGACCGCAAGGAAGGCCGCGAAGGCCGTGGCGAAGAAGCCTGCAATTGCCCGCGTGCCCGCCGGAACCCGCAAGATCCAGATGGGCGAAGAGCGCATTCCGAAGGGTTGGTACAACATCATGGCCGACCTGCCGGTACCGCTGCCGCCACCCTTGCACCCCGGCACTCTTCAGCCTGTGGGGCCGGATGATCTTGCCCCCCTTTTCCCCATGGCCCTGATCATGCAGGAGATGGCACAGGACCGTTACATCGATATTCCGAAGCCCGTCACCGACATCTATCGCATGTGGCGGCCAACGCCGCTCTACCGCGCCTATGGGCTGGAGAAGGCTTTGGGCACGACAGCGAAGATCTTCTACAAGTACGAAGGCGTTTCACCCGCCGGTTCCCACAAGCCCAACACCGCCGTGCCGCAAGCCTTCTACAACAAGGAAGAAGGCATCACGAAGCTGGTCACGGAAACAGGTGCGGGCCAATGGGGCTCGTCTCTCGCCATGGCAGGTGCCATGTTCGGGATGGACGTGAAGGTGTTCCAGGTGGGCGTATCGTTCCGCCAGAAGCCCTATCGCAAGGCGATCATGGAACTCTACGGGGCGCAGTGCATCTCCTCGCCATCCACCGAGACGAACGCGGGCCGCAGCATCCTGGCGAAAGACCCGAATTCCAACGGTTCGCTCGGCATTGCCATTTCCGAAGCGGTTGAAGTGGCCGCCACCAACTCCGACACGAAATACGCGCTCGGCTCCGTGCTCAATCACGTCCTGATGCACCAGACGGTGATCGGCATCGAAGCCATCGAACAAATGGCCATGGCAGGCGCCTATCCCGATGTGATCGTGGGCTGCACCGGCGGCGGCTCCAACTTCGCGGGCCTCACCTTCCCCTTCATCGGTGCGCAGTTGCGCGGCGGAAGGAAGGTGCAAGTGATCGCCGCCGAACCCGCCGCCTGCCCGTCGCTGACGCGCGGCAAGTATGCCTATGACTTCGGCGACACCTCGCACATGACCCCGCTGGTGAAGATGCACACGCTGGGTTCGGCCTTCATGCCGCCGGGCTTCCATGCAGGTGGCTTGCGCTATCATGGCATGGCGCCGCTCGTCTCCCACCTCAAGGAACTGGGGCTGATTGAGGCGGAAGCCTATGGTCAGGTGGCATGCTTCGATGCGGGCGTGCTGTTCGCCAAGGCGGAAGGCATCGTTCCGGCACCCGAGGCGACCCATGCCGTCAAGGGCGCAATCGAAGCGGCCCTGCGCGCCAAGCGCGACGGCACCTCGCCCACCATCCTGTTCGGTCTTTGCGGCCACGGCCATTTCGACATGCAGGCCTACATGGACTATGCCTCCGGCAAGCTGGAGGACAAATCCTACGACGAGGCGGCACTTCAGGCATCACTTGCCGAACTGCCGAAAATCGCCGCGGAGTAAGAGCGCACAGCAAGAGCCGCGACCAGTTAACCCTGCGGGGAACGATCAAGGAATGGCCGGGCTTGACCCGGCCATCTGCTTTTCCGTCACTTCACCTTGAGTGCGATGAAGCGGGTTTCACCCGCCTTGCCGCCCTTCGAGATCAGCAGCAGGACCGACGACTTGCCCGCCTTCTGTGCACCGGCCATGGCATCCGAGACATCGGACGCCGCCGTCACCGGCTTTCCGCCCGCTTCCATGACGACATCGCCGGGTGCAATCTCCTTGTCGGCAGCCGGGCCTTCGCTGGCGACTTCCGTCACCACGGCGCCCGATACCTTGTCGTCCACGCCATACTTGCTGCGGAGTTCATCCGTCATGGTGCTGACGGTCATGCCGAGCAAAGTCGCGGCGGCAGGCGGCGGCGAGGATGAATCGTCGCCAGCCGTTCCGTTCTTCTGGGCCTCGGCCTTCTCCACATCCTCAAGGCGGCCAATCGCCACCTTCAGTTCCACTTCCTTGCCCTTGCGGATGACCTTGACAGTCACCTGCTTGCCGATTTCCGTGTCGGCAACGGTGCGGGTGAGTTCCTTCATTTCGCGGATCGGCTTGCCATCGAACTCGACAATCACGTCGCCCGCTTCCACGCCCGCCGACTTGCCGGGCGAACCCTCCACCACATCAGCGACAAGGGCTCCCCGCGGCTTTCCAAGCCCCATGTTCTCGGCAATGTCATCGGTGACGGATTGGACCTTCACGCCAAACCAGCCCCGGCGCGTCTCGCCATACTTGGCGAGCTGATCGACGACAGTGCGGGCCGTGTTGGCGGGCACGGAGAACCCGATCCCGACCGAGCCTCCCGTCGGAGAGAAAATGGCGGTGTTGATGCCGACCACCTGCCCCTCCATGTTGAAGAGCGGGCCGCCTGAATTGCCCTTGTTGATGGCAGCGTCGGTCTGGATGAAATCATCGTATGGTCCGGCATTGATGTCGCGGTTGCGCGCCGAGACAATGCCGAGAGAAACGGAGCCGCCAAGGCCGAAGGGGTTGCCGATGGCCATCACCCATTCGCCGATGCGGAGATGATCGCTGTCGCCGAAGCTGACGGTGGGAAGCGGCTTGTCCGGCTTCACGGTAAGGACGGCAAGATCGGTCTTCGGATCGCGGCCCTTCAGTTCTGCCTTCAGCGTCGTGCCGTCCTGCATGCGGATCTGGATCGACTGCGCACCTTCCACGACATGGTTGTTGGTGACGACAACTCCGGACGCATCGACGATGAAACCGGAGCCCATGGAATTCACCGTGCGCTCGCCGTTGTCTTCGCCCTGGCGCTTCTTGAAGAAGTCGTCGAAGAAATCCTTGAAGGGTGAGTCATCGGGAAGCTGCGGCATCTCGACGGTTGCGCCACCGGCAACCTTGCTCTCGACC
Source organism: Hyphomicrobiales bacterium (assembly GCA_016792865.1). GTDB lineage: Bacteria > Pseudomonadota > Alphaproteobacteria > Rhizobiales > Aestuariivirgaceae > Aestuariivirga. The sequence goes on from JAEUMJ010000033.1 coordinate 12,996, forward strand.
GAAATCTCGACAACCGCCGGAAGCAGCTTGTCGGCAAGGTCGGCGACATTGGGCAGGGTCGTCGCCTGCTGGGCAAGCGCGGGGGCCACCGTCCCCGGCAAGGCCATCCCCAAAGCCGCAAGTGCCGGAAGGGCCGCTGCTCCCAGCAGCCGCGCCGCAAAGACATGCCGTTTCATCATTTTCTCCATGGCCCCATTCACCATTTGCCGAATGCCCTGTCCCCGGCGGGCAAGATCAACCCTGCAGGAAAACCCGCGCAAACCATATCACAAGAACGCCAGCGCCGATCGCAGCCATTCCGATCACCCGGATCTGCTCGTCCCCCAGATTGCGCAACCTGCTGGCCATGTTGCGCAAATGCCCCGGAACAAAGGCATAAAGAAGGCCCTCGATCACCAGCACGAAACCGATGGCCATCACGATGTTGTCAAGCACGGCTCATTCCCCCGGCCGCAAACGCTACTGCTTGGGCGCCGGCACCTGTGACTGATCCTTCGCTTCGCCGCCGAAATAGCGGAAGAACTCCGAGTCAGGATTCAGGATCAGGGTGGTATCCTTGTTGGCGAGTGCCTTGGAATAGGCCTGCAGCGACCGATAGAAGGCAAAGAAGTCGGGATCCTGCTGGAAGGCTTCCGCAAAGATCCTGTTCCGCTCGGCGTCGCCTTCACCGCGGATGACTTCCGCACGGCGGCGGGCATCCGCCGTCTTTTCGATGAACAGGCGGTCGGTTTCGGCGTTCATGCGGGTCTTGTAGGCTTCACCCGTGGAGCGGGTCTGCGCTGCAAGGGCATTGCGCTCGGAGCGCATGCGCTCGTGGGTGGATTGCAGAACCGCGCCGTCAAGGTCGGTCCGGCGGATGCGCACGTCCACGATGTCGATGCCGAGGTCGGCGGCTTCCCTCTCCACCTTCTCCTTGATTTCCCTCATCATGGTCAGGCGGTCGGATGACAGCACTTCATCGAAGGAGCGCAAGCCATAGGTCTGGCGGAGAGCGGCGTCGAGCAAGGCACCCACGCGGGTTTCGGCCTGTTCAAGGTCTGCGCCCAGGGTTTCACGGAAGCGGCGTGCATCGCTGATGCGGGCCAGCGTGATGGCATCAACGATATAGACCTGGCTCGCCTTGTCCTGCACCGGGCGGTCGTTGCTTTCCCAGAGGATGATGCGGTCTTCCACCGGCGTCACGGTCTCGATCACCGGCAGCTTGAAATAGAGGCCAGGCGCATCGACAATGCGGCTGATCTCACCGACGCGCTGCACGATCATCTTCTGGCGCTCGTCCACCACGAAATAGCTCATGTAGCCCACGAAAAGGATGGCAGCGATGACGAGGCCGGCAATGTTGCGGATTGTGCTCATGTCTCGGCTCCCTCAGTTTGCCTTCGGCTGGATCTGCGGCAAGGGCAGATAGGGCACGACGCCCGATCCATTCTTGCCTTGCTCGATCACGACCTTGTTGGACTGCGAGAGTACGTTCTCCATTGTTTCCAGGAACAGGCGGCGGCGGGTCACGTCCTTGGCTTGCCTGTATTGCTCGTAGACGGCAATGAAGCGCGCCGTTTCACCCCTGGCTTCGGCAATGGCCGCGGCCTTGTCGCCGGTTGCGTTTTCAATCAGCTTGCCGACTTCACCTTCGGCCTGCTGGTTCTTCTGGTTGCGGTACTGCTGCGCCTCGTTCTCAAGCTGGCGGCGGTTCTGCTCGGCACGCACCACGTCGGCGAAAGCATCGGCCACTTCCGCCGGCGGCTGCGTCTCACCGAGATTGAGCGCGGTGATGATGACACCGGCCTGATACTCGTCCAGCAGTGATTGGGTGATCGTCGAAACCTGTGCGGCGATCTCGCTCTTTTTGGTTGTCAGCACCGCCTGTGCACTGTTCTGGGCCACCACTTCACGCATGGCGCTCTGGGCCAGTGCGCGGATCGTGGCTTCCTGATTGGCGATGTTGAAAAGGAAGTCCTTCGGATTGGAAATGCGCCACTGCAAGGTGAAGGGCACGCTGATGATGTTCTTGTCGCCGGTCAGCATCTGGCTGTCGCGCTGCTCGGTGCCGATGTTGATCTGGCGGACAGTCCCGACACGCGGCTTCTCGATGTGCTCGACCGGCCAGAGGGCAAATTCAAGGCCGGGATCAACCGTGCGCGCGTAGCTGCCGAGACGGAGAACAACGCCGCGCTCGTCCGGCTGGATCTGATAAACGGAATTGTAAACGACGAAGACGGCGACCAGTGCCACCGGGATCAGCCATGAAAAGCGACCGCCGCCGGGGATGGCGTTGCGGAACTGGTCCTTGCTGCGCTGGATGATGTCTTCAAGTTCGGGAGGGAGATTGCCGGGGCCGTTGTTGCGGCCGCCCCAATTGTTGCGGTTACGGGGATTGTCGCGGTTGCCGCCGTTCGGGCCCTGTCCCCACGGTCCCTGGCCACCGCCACCTTCATCCTTGTTCCACGGCATTCGTCACCCTCTCGATGCAATACTGCCACCGGATATAGGCATGGCACTCCGGATTGTCCATGTTCTGGAAAAGCAGACAAAAGTTACAGTTTGGCAATCCTGAGCTCAAAGGCAGGGGCCGGGCGATTAGCCAGCAAACGCAAACTTCTGCTGCTCCCTAGGGTGTTCTACTTTGTCATTCTCGACAGGATGCGACTTCTCCCAATCGTCGATAGCTTTTTCGGTGAGTCTTCTCCATTCTGCGGACGCGAAGTGCTCAGTAAGAAACTCTGATTTTGTGCGATGCCTTACGGTCTTCGCTTTACGCACAAAAGTGGTGAACCTGAACGCGTACTCATCTCTCTCAGACTTTGGATAGTCCTGCTCGCTCTCC
>JAEUMJ010000025.1 GCA_016792865.1 Hyphomicrobiales bacterium
CCCCCGCGCTGCTCATGTCCGCAAGGCGACCCTCCTGGAACGCGGCGAGGCTCGAATGCCGGTCATGGCGGGCAAGTCAGGCGGGAAACTGCCATGTTGTCCGGATTTGCAGAACCGGGCGGGGGTCGAATAAACCCGCCATTCACCAGGGCCCGCGGCTTGGTCCAGTTGCTCCTGAGCCGTTGCTCCACACATGAAAAATTGAATGAAATGCCGAGAGACGGCGGAAACTCTGGCCGCAAGTGTGGTTGCAAAAAGGGGCGGTTTTCCAGCTTCAGTCCAGCTTCCTGACGCACAGGTTGTGCCGGCCCGAACAGCCTGCGCAGGGGTGCAGGCAACGCGGTATCGGGCGCAGGAAAAAACATGTCCAATCAGATCATGAAAAGCACAAGCGCATCTTCGGCTGGCACGACAGGACTCTCCATTTCGCGCATGATGTTCCTGGCCGCCATTGCCATCATCGGCATGGTGGCCTCCTTCTCGGTCTACAACGGCAGCACCTTTCTCGAACACCGGATTGGTGGAGAGCGCTTCCACCGCATTCTCGACGGCCATGATCTCATTGCGGATTACCTGCCGCCGCCGCTCTTGCCCTATCAGGCCTTCACGCTGGTACACCTCACCCGCGACACTGCGGACGGTGATGTCAACAAGCAGATCTCCAAGTGGAAGGAACTGCATCAGTCCTTTGATGAGCGGCTGGCGCACTGGGACAATGTCATGGCGGAAAAGCCTTTCCTGGATGAGGCGAAGTGGAAGGACTTCCGCGATGGCCTCGCCGTCAACGGCAAGGAGTTCTGGGACCAGCTCGAAGGCAAGGTGATCCCGGCGCTGCAGGCCAAGGATCTGGAGAAGGCCGATGCGGCCATTGAGGAATTGACCAGCCGCTTCGTGAAACACGCGAAGATGGTTGAAGACACCCACTCGTTCATCGACGAATCCCTGACCCGGGACGAGGAAAGCAGCCGCGCTGCCTCCGACTTTGCCATGGCGACCAGCACCGTCGTGGCGATTTCCCTGTGCGTCCTGCTCGCGCTCATCTTCTTCTTGGGCAACCGTCTTGTGGTGCGGGCGATTGCCGAGATTTCCGCCGTGATGTCGAAGCTTGCAGGTGGAGACCTTCAGGTCGCCGTGCCATATGAGACCCGCCGGGATGAGGTGGGGGCCATGGCACGAGCCGTATCGGTGTTCAGGGAACAGGCCCAGGCCAATCACGCCGCCAAGGCCGCAAATGAATATGTGATCGAAAATCTCGGTGCTGGACTTGAGAAGATGTCCCGTGGCGATCTCACCACCAAGATCAGCGACCCCTTCCCGGAAACGCTTGACGCCCTGCGCATCAGCTACAACGAGACGGTGGAAGCCCTGCAAGGCATCATCCTGAGCGTGCGCACCGGCGCGGACAGCATCTCTTCCGGTTCCGCCGAAATCTCGCTCGCATCGGATGACCTGTCGCGCCGCACCGAAAACCAGGCGGCCAACCTGGAGCAGACAGCGGCTGCAGTTGCCGAAATCACCAACAAGGTCAAGGAAACCGCGGCCGGGGCCGTGCACGCCCGCAATGCCGTGGCCCTTGCCAGGGACAATGCCAACACCTCAGGCGAGATCGTGGATCGTGCCGTGGCTGCCATGAAGGCCATCGAGAACACTTCGCAGAAGATCACCCAGATCATCAGCGTCATGGATGAAATCGCCTTCCAGACCAATCTTCTCGCCCTGAACGCCGGCGTCGAGGCTGCCCGTGCAGGCGAGGCGGGCCGTGGCTTCGCCGTGGTCGCATCGGAAGTGCGGGCGCTGGCGCAGCGTTCGGCCGAAGCGGCAAAGGAGATCAAGGCACTGCTCATGTCCTCGCAGTCGGCGGTGGATGACGGCGTGCACCTCGTGGCCGAAACCGGCACGTCGCTCCGCTCCATCATCCAGCGCATCACCGAGATCAGCGACATCATTTCCGACATTGCTGCCAGCGCCGAACATCAGGCCAGCGGACTTCAGGAAGTGAACACCGCCGTTGAGCAGATGGACATGGTCACGCAGCAGAACGCTGCCATGGTGGAGGAAACGACCGCCGCCACCCGCACGCTGACGCAGCAGTCCAGCGATCTCGCCGGCATCGTGGCCCGCTTCACGCTGGCCCAGGCCGCCCGCCTCAAGGCGGTGGAACAGAACAACCGTCTCGCCGCGTAACAGCGGAGCGGCGGGGGTCTCCAACTGACCCAACGACCGGAGGGCGGCCGAGGCACCAGGCCGCCCTCCGATTTCTTTTCAGGTGCCCGGTTGTGCGACCGGCTTCGTGCCCATCGTGCGCAGCAGGTAATAGACGGCGCCGCCGATGCCGACGCCGAAGAACCAGCCATAGGTACCCCACCACGACGGCAGGACCGAGGTGAAGGTGGGCAGGATCGACGAGAACAGCCCGCCCACGGCAAGGGCAATCAGGGCATTCACGTTCCATCCGCTCTGGAAGCGGAACTCGCCGTTCTCCTGATACAGCGCGGCCACATCAAGCTGACCCTTCCGCACCAGATAGTAGTCCACCATCATGATGCCGAAGATCGGACCCATGGTGGAGCCGATGAAGTTGACGAATTGTGCCGCACCCGTCTGCCATGGCGCCCACGGATAGAGCACCAGCGCAATTGCCGCCGCAATGTAGCCGCCACGCTTGAAGTTGATCTTGCTGGGGAAGACGTTGGCAAAATCGAAGGCGGGCGAAACGAAGTTCGCCACCACGTTGATGCCGAGCGTCGCCACCGCAAAGGTGAGCGCCGCCAGCGCCGCCAGGAAGATCGAGTCAAACTTGGCCGAGATCTGGTCCGGGTGCAGCAGCACTTCATTGTAGACGGTGAAGGCCGCCGTTGTCGTGACACCTGCCACAAGGCAGAAGGCCAGCAGGTTGACGGGCAGGCCCCAGAGATTGCCCTTGCGCAATTCCGCTTCGCTTTTCGCATAGCGCGAGAAGTCGCAGAAGTTCAGGTAGAGGGCGGCAAAATACGTGATCCAGGTGGCGGCCACGGCGAAGAGGGCGGTCATGGAACCCGGCGTGCCGGGGATGCCCGCATCGGCTGTTGCCTTCAGCAGCACGTCCTGCGGAATCTCGCTGCCGAAGGAGAAGGTGCCCGACTTGATGATGAGATAGATCGCGAGCAGCAGCATCATGATCCAGACCGCCGGACCCGCCCAGTCCTGGAACTTGCGCACCGTCTCCATGCCGCGCTGGATGATGAGCAGTTGCAGCGCCCAGACGATCACATAGCAGATCACCTCCAGGGTGGAGTGACCCAGCATGTGGCTGTTCTGGTGGAAGGCGAGAAGGCTCTCGTTCCGCACCAGCAATGCCACGATCGCTCCCGATGCGGCCGACGTCTGCGCGCCGTACCAGAAGCAGGCGACAATGGCGCGGACAATGGCGGGAAGGTTTGCCCCCACAGTGCCGAAGGAGGCACGCGCAAGGACGGGATACGGCACGCCGGTGCGCACGCCTGCGTTGCCCACGAGTGTCATCAGGAAATAGATGACGAGCGAGCCGAGGCCGATCGCCAGCACGAAATTGATGAAACTCCCGCACATGAGGAAAAGGCTGGCTGCGAGGAAATATCCCCACAGGCTGTGCACGTCGGATGTCCAGACGTTGAAGATAGAGAAGGCACCCCACTTCCGTTCGGTCGCAGGCGCCAGATCCTCGTTGTATAACGAGGGTGACGGGTTCTTGATCTGCATTGCTGTGTTCCCTTGGTCTTTGTTCCCATGCCGCTGTCTTGTCGCAACGGCGGCGTCAGTATGCGCCTGATTCGAATCGAACGCCTAATGCGCAGGCGCGAAACTGCGCGGCGCAACAACCGGATGTTGGCGCCGGTCGTGGCATCCTCACCGCCTTCGCGTTGACCGTGACCTGATGATCTGGCAGCAGGAGCAGATGTCTTCGCATCGCACGGAAGCCGTGGTGGCTGTGCTCATCACCATGCTGATCTGGGGCACGTCGGCCGTCTTCATGCGGACGACGGCGCTGGCGCTTGCCCCGGAGAATGCCCTGGCGCTCCGCTATGTCATTCTCATCCTGATGGTGGCGCCGGGCCTTTGGCTCACCGGAGGCTGGCGCGTGGCGCGGGAGGATTGGCCGCGCCTCTTCGTCACCGGCATCGGAATGTTCGGCTCAAGCTGGTTCACCATGCAGGGCTTTGCCCGCGTGCCGGCGGGGCAGGGCACGGTCTTCGCCATGATCGAACCCATCGTCATTGCGCTGCTTGCCTTCGTGGTGCTCCGTGAGCCGCTGTCGCCGCGCATCTGGCTTGGCCTTGCCGTGTCGTTTGTCGGGGCCATGGTGCTGTTCTGGCCCGACATCACCGCGTCGGCGGCAAACCCAGCCGACCCGCTTGGCATCTTCTTCCTGCTGCTGGCACCCACAAGTTGGGCGATCTACACAATCGGCGCGAAGCCGCTGTTGCAGCGTTATTCCGGCTTTGCCATTTCAGGCTGGTCGATGCTGATCGCAAGCCCGGTGATTTTCCTGATGGCAAGCAAGCCCTATGGCGAAATCGCCGCTGCCGCTTCGCTGCGCACCTGGGGCGAGCTTTTGTACCTGGCGGCGTTCAACTCGCTGCTCGGCTCGGTGTTGTGGAACCACGGCGCTCGCCATCTGCCCGGAGCTGTCGTGGGTTCGTTCCTGTATCTCGTTCCGGTGATTGCAGTCGCAGCGGGGTGGCTCATCCTCGATGAGGCAATCACGGTATGGCTTGTGCTGGGGGGTGCCATCATGCTGGCAGGCGTCGCGCTGGCCCAATCCGGCGCGCGCGGTGCCGGTCACTGATCGATGTAGTTCGAGATGTGGGACACGAACCCCACCAGTTCTTCCTGACGCTGAACGATCCAGTCGAGGAGATCGCTGACCGCCCAGTGATTGCCGTCTTCGGACACGGGATCGGGAAAGCCGAGTTGCTTCAGGTGCGCAAGCACACTCTCAAGATCTTCGACGGTTGTGTTGAGCGCTCGCGCAACGTCTTCGCGCCCAATCAATCGGCTTCGCATTGCATTCATCCCCGAAAACTGCGCTTCTGGTTTTGTCAGTGGGCGGAAGGCCCACGCGGCGCATTTGGCGGTTCCGGCCAGTCAGTCAGCCGGGTGGCGGCTCCATACACCAAATCGGGGGCGTTGGAAATGCCAAGCTGATCGGGAACATTGTTCCATCTCAGCAGCAAAATGTCACATTGGTCATTTCAAATCGGGCCAAGCTCTGCTAAAGACGAGGAGCAGGTCATCGCAATACACGGTTGTTCCTTGGGGGCGTGTGAGCGAGGAATAGGCAACATCATCAGTTTCTCGAATAAAGGGAACAGATGGCACGCGAGGGCAACAGCAATGGGGGGGCCGGGCAGCCGGTGCTCTATGACCAATCCGACGCGTCCCGCCTCAGCGAGCTGGATCCGGAGGTAGTTGCTTACTGTGTCCAGCACAATCTGGTGAAGCCCGTCAGCAAGGACGGCAAGACCTGGTTCACCGGCTCCGACATCCTCAAGCTCAAGCTCCTGCGCACCCTGCTTCTCAGCCGCAAGCTCTCCGCCGCTCTCGACAGCGCCTTCCTTCGAATCGGACGCGACTTGATGGACGACCGCGGCAGCGACCTGAACGAAACCAATGACGAACTGGCCCGGCTGGTGCAACAGTTGCTGAGCAGATTCCGGGGCTGAACTTCCCGGTCCATCACTTGAAGTTGTATTTGCTCGTCCAATCCGAGCGGATATCATGGTGTCTTGAGCCGTTTGCTCATTCTTCTCTAGGAAATACGCAAATAATTTCGTAGGTCTAATAGAGAGGTTTATTGCTACTTCTAGCAGTGGCAACTCGATATGTTTCGAAACGAAAGAGTGGAAACTGTCACCGAGCAGGGGCGAACGATGAGTATTCACGACATATTCGCCGCAAACCTCCGGGGTTTGTGCGAGAAATTCGGATCGATATCGGAAGTCAGCCGTCAGGCCGGCATCAACCGCCAGCAGTTCAACCGTTATCTTTCCGGGCAAAACATCCCGAACCGACGCACCATCAGCCGCCTCGCCAAGTTCCTGGGGGTGGAGGAAGCGACCCTGTTCAGCTCGCGTCAGGGCAAGGCGAAGGAACAGTCCGAAGCCTCTGGTGATCTCATCGCCGATGGCATCCACATGCCCGCCCCGCGCGAGCTTGCATTTGAGGGTGGCCGGCAGACCATGCTCCAGCCCGGCTTCTATTGCTGCTATTTTCCGCTCCAGGGCAGCAACCAGTTCCTGGTGAAATCGGCCATGAAGATCGTGGCCAAGGGCAATTGCCGGTATTTCTCCCGCCGCACGCTTTTCCGCTCCGCCTCCTCGCAGAAGGCCACGCTGGCGCAAGGCAGGCACCGCGGTGTCGTTCTCGCCAACAGCAGCGATGTCTATCTCGTCGGCGTCAACACCCTCACCCCGCATCACCTCAGCATGATCGTGCTGGAGCGTCAGCAGATCGCCGGAAGCAACGTCTTGCAGGGCCTGTCGATCACAAGGGGCACCACCACGCATTTCGCCTCCCGCGTCTGCATCGAGCGGATGGGAACGGGCCTGAGCGCCATGAAGCGCCACATCAGGTCGCTGGGCATCGTTCCGGTGACGGCACCCGACCTCAATCCGACGATCGCGCTGCTCATGACCACGCAGCAGGAGCCGCGCTCGGCCCAGATCGGGCTTCCCTACTTCGAGGAGCTGATGCTCACGCAGCACCAGGACTGGCCTGAGATGGGCAAGGGCGACGCCAAAAAGCCCGAACGCCAGAAGGCTATTGTATGATCTCTTCCTTGGATTCCGCCTGAAGGCCGGCGGGCTTGTCGAAGAGTTCTTCCCAGTCGATGTTGTCCGGCAATCCCCCTTGCGGCCTCGTGCGCCCGTTCAGGTAGGCGGAATAGAACAGCAGTTCAGCAAGCTTCTGCACACGTTCAAGGTTGCTGTGGCTCGCCACGAGGAACAGGGTCTTTGCCTTGCGCGCAATGAAGCGTGCCACTTCCTTGTCATCAAGGGCCCAATCGCCCAGATCGTCCACAAGCCGCGGATGTTTCGAGACATCGTTGAGGAATTCGCGTGTCTCGCTGACGCTCATTCTGTTCCTGGTGGCGGTGCGGCTCTTGCTCATTCTTTCGCTCCGTCTTGCGGTTGCATTGAAGCATTTGCCCGTGAAGCCGGCCTCTTGGATAGTTCGTAGAATGAGCAGCACATGAAGCAGAATTCGCGTCACTGACGCTTACAATATGCAACTGCAAGTGCATTAATCGTTCATCAGGTTGGTGAGACCGTCTCCGCACCGGATGTCCCGGAGCAAACTGGAAATGGAGATGTTTCATGAAGAAGACCGCAACCAAGCCTTCCAAGGTTGAAGCTTCCGCCGCTGGTTTTGGCAAGAAGGGCCTTTGCTACAACAAGACGTGATCCGCGTCCTTGGGGGAGACGCCCCCCACGGCGTCTCCCTCAATTCTTCCTGCAAGCAGAGTCTCCACACGGGAGGACAGGCACATGTCATATGGCAATCAGAAGCTGATCGTTTCCCCCACGCTCGTGATCGTGCCCGCACCAGCCAGCGGCACCACGCGGAATGCCTTTGCGGTGTTTGATTACCTGAAGAAGGCATTTGCCTACTATCCGTGTGAGACCCTGCACTGGATGACCTATTTCCGCGAGCTGCACAGCTTCCGGGAGGCGCGTCGCGCCCATCCGCACTGCCCCTATGAAACCCTCTGCGCCGAGATCGATGATCTCGTGGAGGCAGGCTTCCTCATCACCGAGGAAGAGTACAACGGCCCGCTCTACGGCGCTTACCGCCAGAACTGGAAGTGGGATCTCACCACCGCGCTCTTTCATTTCACGGTCACCGACAACGATTTCCACTCCGAGCAGGACGCCAGCGAGATCGTTGCGGAAAAGGTGGCGCACATGCCGCAGCCGCCGCTGGCCTGGGCCAATGCCGGCCCCGCCGTGATGCTGCCGCCGATCCCGGACAGCGTGAACGAGCCGCTCTATTCCACCATCATTTCGCGCCGCACCAACCGCACCAGTACCGCTCACCCGGTCACGTCACAGCAATTGGGCAAATGCCTCTTTGCCGGGTTGGGCATCACCGGCGAAGTGGAAACGCCGTCGGGCTGGTTGCCTCTGGGCGTCACTCCGTCGGGCGGCGCCCGCAACCCGTTCGAGGCTTATGTCATCGTCCGCCGCAGCGCGGAAATCTCGCCCGGCATCTATCATTACTCCGCGTTTGAACATTCGCTCGGCCGCATCGATGCGGAACTGCCTGATCGCCTCAGCCACTTCTTTGCCAACCAGGAATGGGTTGACGACATGTCGGTAATCGTCGTGCTGACGGCGATCTTTGAACGCACCATGTGGAAATACGAAGACCCCAATGCCTATCGCGTGATCCTGATCGAAGCCGGCCACATCGCCCAGAACATCATGCTCGCCGCAACCGATCAGGGTCTCAGTGCCTGCCCGACGGCGGCGCTCTCCCACACCGGGCTTCGCGAGCTGTTCGGCCTGGAGGAAATGACCCACGTGCCGCTCTATGCCCTCACGCTCGACAAGCCCTTGCCCTATCCGGACAGGATTCGCGCAGGCAAGGCAACCCATCAGGTGAAAGTGGAAACCTAGGGGCAATGGTCCGGCCATAAGCCGCACCGTGCCGAAAGCGGAATGAGCTGGGAAGCGACAGACAATGATAACTGGCAACCCCCCTTCGTCTCTCGCAGACTGGTCCAAAGCCCTTGACGAGCACGACGTCGTGAAGGCGACCGGCCTGCCGCTCGACGTGATCCTGTTCTGCGTCCACAAGGGGATTGTCCATCCCCGACAGACCGAGGGCGGGCTGCTTTTTCCTGAAAGCGATGTGCTGCACCTCAAGCTGTTCCGCTGCATCATGTACGCGCGTCACCTCCTGCACGAGCTGGAACGCTGCTGGCGCAAGGCGGGAGACGATGCCATCGCGGCCAGCAAGGCCACGCTCGCCACCGTGCCGCAAGACATGCTGGAAACAGCCGAGGAAGCCCTTAGCCACTACCGGCCCATCGCCTGAGCCGAAAGGATCAGAGGCCGGGCACGCGGTTGCGGCTGCGCAGATGATCGGTCACGGCCCGGATTTCCTCCGCGCTCCGGGCCTTGTCCCATCCCAGTTCGTCTGCGGCAATGTCGGCGATGGCCGACAGGAGTGCGGGTGTGGCGGCCCCTTCGAAGGGAATGAGCGTGCGGCGAAGCACGATGTCGGACAGGCGCGTGACCCGTTCGTTGCGGATGATCCAGCGGATCTCGCCATCGAGATAGGCGCTGCCCGCCAGCGCCTTTCCGCCCTCCTGCGAGAGGGCCTCGGCCACCTCCTGCGCAGTCGTGCCATAGCGGCGGAGCAAGGTCTGGCCGATGGTTTCATCGAGCCCGGCGCCGCGCGCGAGGGCGGCTGCCATGGCGTGGCGTGACCCGGCATCGCCCGGCAGGTTGACGCCCCCGCCGATCACGGCATCCAGCGTGCTCTTGCGGCGCGACTTGCCAAGGCGGGCGAGCACGGCATCGGCAATCTGTTCGGCACAGGCGCGGTATGTGGTCCACTTGCCGCCCACCAGCGTGAGCACAGGGAAGGGGCGTGCCGCGTCGGCCTCGAAATTCCGCAACGCATGATCGCGGCTGATCGCGCCCGTGGCACCTTCCCCGCTCCACGGCAGGGGGCGGATGCCTGCATAGGCAAAGACGATCTCGTCCTTCCTGGCGTTGCTGCCGGGCAGAACCTCCTCCAGCACGCCAAAGAGATAATCGATCTCGTCATCGGAACAGCGCACCGTGTCGGGGTTCTCGTCGCGGATGTCGGTGGCGCCGAGAATGATCAGCTCGTCATCGAGTGCATAGACAAGGCAGGCGCGGAAATCATGGGTTTCGAAATAGAACATGCCGTTGCCGAGCTGGCGGGCGATGTCCGGGCGGCGCATGACGAGATGCGATCCGCGCGTGCCGCCCATGAGGCGCTGGCTGATGCCAAGGCCGCGATTGACGTGGTCGGCCCAGGCACCGGCGCAATTCACCACAAGCTGCGGCGTGGTCTTGAAGGTCTCGCCGGTCAGTTCGTCCCTGAGCACCGCCTTGCCGTCTTCGTGCCCGGCCAGCGAGACATAAGGCAGCGCCATCGCCTCCGGGCAATCGCGCTCGCCATCCTTGATGAGTTCAAGCGCCAGGCGTTCGGGATGGGTGAGGCGGGCGTCGTAGTATTCGGCGACAGCCGCAACCTTCGGCGAAAGGCCGGGCCAGCGCGAACGCGCCTCGCTCATCGGCACAAGGCGGTGGCGCGGCATCACCTGCGTACCCTTGCCGAACCAATCGAAGAACATGAGTCCGAGCTTCACCACCATGATGCCCTTGGCTCCGGGCGTCTTGGTGAGCTTGAGGAAGCGCAGCACCGCAGACCAGGCGCCGCCCAGCCAGTTGAAGGCGGGAACCCAGACCGGCAACGGCTTGACCAGGTGGGGTGCATTCCGAAGCAGGTGATTGCGCTCGATCACCGACTCGCGCACGAGAGCGAATTCGCCGGTTTCGAGGTAGCGCAGTCCACCGTGGATGAGACGGGAGGGGGCTGCCGTGGTGCCGGAGGCAAAATCGCCCTTCTCCACCAGGATGGAGGGAATGCCCTGCAGGGCGAGGTCGCGGAAGAGGCCGATGCCGTTGATTCCACCCCCGGCAATGAGCACCGGCGTGCCTTTTGAAACTTGCTCCCGCAGACGGCGGATCATGCTTTCACGGCTTTGCATGGGACAGGTTCTCCTCGCTCCCTGAACGATTGTGATACGTTTTTCCCCATAATGACAGTTTATTACTTTTGGAACCGTCGTCTGCGTCGTTTTTCGGCGGTGCACAAAAAATATCCATTGTTTTCATGATGATATTTTTGAAAAAAATTTTCTCATGAGGCTCATTGACAAATCCTGTCAGTGAAATAGCCTGACGAAAAATCAACGGGCGAGGGCCTCCGCAGGGCCGCGAAAGGCTGCACCTAAAGCAGCGCACGCTCATGACGGGAGGACCAATGAAGCAACGCCTGATCGGCATTGATGCTGGCGGCACGATGACAAAAGTCGTGCTGTTCGACTTGCAGGGCAACGAAATTGCCTGTGAGCGTCAATCCAATGACGTTGTGCTGAAGCACCCCGGCTGGGTGGAACGCGACGGCGAAGCCATGTGGCAGGCCGTCTGCACCAACCTGAAGGCGCTGCTCGAAAAGACCGGCACCAAGCCGTCCGACATTCTTGCAATCACGCCCTCCGGCTATGGCAGCGGCGTCTATCTGGTCGATGGCGAAGGCATGAACGTCAGGAACGGCGTCATCTCGGCCGACACGCGGACCATCCCTCTTCTGGAGCACTGGCGGGCCACGGGCCAGGCCAGGCAGCTCACCCCGGAGATCGAATCGGGCCTGTGGCCGGGGCAGACGCTGGCGCTCCTCGCCTGGTTCAAGCAGAACGAGCCCCAGACGCTGGCGCGCACGGTGCATGTCCTTCCGACAAAGGATTTTCTCCGCATGCGCCTGTGCGGCGATGTCTCCACCGACTACAGCGACGGCGGTTGCGCCGGGATGATGAACATCACCCGCAACGAGATCTCACGGGCCGCCTTCGACATCCTCGACATGAAGGAGTGGCTGCCCAAGCTGCCGGAGCCTGGCCAGGCGGCGGAAGTCGTCGGCGGCATTTCCGCCAGGGCGGCGCGTGAAACCGGACTGCTCGAAGGCACGCCCGTGTGCCGTGGCGTCTATGATGTGGTGGGCTGCGGGCTTGCCACGGGCTTCGAAAGCGCCGACCAGCTCGCCGTCGTGGCAGGCACCTTTGCCATCCATTCCACGCTGCACAGGAAGCCGACGCTCAATCCCTTGCCGACCATCCAGAACCGTTACCCGGTGGATGATCTCGTCATCGCCACCATGGCGACGCCCACCTCGGCGAGCAATCTCGAATGGTTCGTGAAGACCTTCATGACGGCGGAACGTCAGGCTGCAAGCGCCAGGGGCAGCAGCGTCTATGATCTCTGCAACGAGCTGGTCGAGACCACCATGGCGAAGCAGAACGACATCCTCTTCTTCCCCTTCCTGCTTGACGGCCCGCGTGGTGCCCCCGCGGGCTTCACCGGCATGACTGCGCAGACCGCACTGCCCGACATGCTGCGGGCCATCTATGAAGGCGTGACCTGCATCCATCGCTATGACATGACGCACCTGCTGACCGGGCCTGACGCCGCGAAGCCGAACGTGATGCGTTTTGCTGGCGGCCCGTCGCGCAGCGCCGTGTGGGCGCAGATGTTTGCCGATTGCATGGGCCTGCCGCTTGAAGTCACCAACGGTGGCGAGCTGGGTGCAAAGGGCGCCGCCATGTGTGGTGCGGTTGCAACCGGCGCCTACGCCAACATGAGCGCCGCCATGAAGGGCATGGTGAAACTCGAACGCCGCTTCACGCCGGAGCCGGCGCGTGCAAAGGTCTTGCTTGCGAAGTACGGCCGCTTCATTTCGGCCATCAATTCCAACGTCGCGGACTGGCAGCGCCAGCAAGCCGCAGGGAAGGCAACTGCCGCATGAACAGTCTCGAATGCAAATACACTTCTTCAGGAGTTCCGGGCAGCCATGCTTGAACTGGTCAATGTCAGCAAGGTCCAGGGTGGCCAGGTCCATATTCACCCCACCACACTCACGCTGGAACGCGGCTCGCTGAACGTGCTGCTGGGGCCGACCCTCTCAGGCAAGACAACACTCCTGCGCCTGATGGCGGGACTGGAAAAGCCGACCGAGGGCCGCGTGCGCTTCGACGGCAAGGATGTGACGGGCGTTCCGGTGCAGCAGCGCAACGTCGCCATGGTCTATCAGCAATTCATCAATTACCCCGCGATGACCGTCTATGAGAACATCGCCTCGCCGCTGCGCGTGGCCGGTGAAGGCAGCGAGATGATCGACCGCGAGGTGAAGAAGGTGGCGGAGCTGATGCGCCTCACACCCTATCTTTCGCGCACTCCGCTGAGCCTTTCCGGCGGCCAGCAGCAGCGCACCGCGCTCGCCCGCGCCATCGTGAAGAAGGCCAGCCTCGTGCTTCTCGACGAGCCGCTCGCGAACCTCGACTACAAGCTGCGCGAGGAACTGCGCGAGGAACTGCCCAAGATCTTCGCCGCCTCCGGCTCGATCTTCGTTTACGCCACCACCGAACCTTCCGAGGCGCTGCTTCTCGGCGGCAACACCGCCACCCTGAACCAGGGGCGCATCAGCCAGTTCGGCAAGACCATCACGGTTTACCGCAATCCGCGTGACCTCATCACGGCGCGCACCTTCTCCGATCCGCCGATCAACACCCACACGGCGGTGAAGGACGGCAAGACCTTCGTGCTTGCGGAGAAGGAAGCAGGCGGCAAGGGCAAGCCGCACAAGATCACAATTCCCGTGCCGCAGCACCTTGCGGCCATCGCCGACGGCCCGGTCACACTCGGCCTGCAACCCCATCACCTTTCGCTGGAAGAGCCGTTCGAGAAGGCGCCCACCCTCAAGGTGCGCACCCAGGTTTCGGAAATCGCAGGCTCGGAAAGCTTCATCCACGTCCTCTTCGGGGACAAGCGCTGGGTCATGCTGGCCCATGGCGTCTGCAACCTCGATCCCGAACTGGACATCGACATTCATCTCGACACACGGCACCTGATGGCCTTCGGTGCCGATGGCGCATCGCTTTCGGGCAACGCGGGCTAAGGGGGGCGACATGGCCAGGATCAATCTCGACCACATCCGCCACGCCTACGGCATCCGCCCGACGGCACCGCAGGACTATGCCTTGCGCGAAGTGCATCACGAATGGGCTGATGGCGGCGCCTATGCGCTGCTGGGTCCATCCGGTTGCGGCAAGACCACGCTGCTCAACATCATCTCCGGCCTCGTGCGCCCGTCGGAAGGGCACATCCTCTTTGACGGCCAGGATGTCACCCACCTGCCGACCGAGGCCCGCAACATCGCGCAGGTGTTCCAGTTCCCGGTCGTCTACGACACCATGACGGTGTACGACAACCTCGCCTTCCCGCTGCGCAATCGCGGCGTCCCGGAAGACCTCGTGGCCACGCGGGTCAAGAACATCCTGGAGATGCTTGAGCTTTCCGATCGCGCCGACAAGAAGGCGCGCGGCCTGACCGCCGACCAGAAGCAGAAGATCTCGCTTGGCCGCGGCCTTGTGCGTTCCGACGTGAATGCCATTCTCTTCGACGAGCCGCTGACCGTGATCGACCCGCACCTGAAATGGGTGCTGCGTTCGCAGTTGAAGAGCCTGCACCGTCATTCGCGCTTCACCATGGTCTACGTGACCCACGACCAGACCGAGGCCCTGACCTTCGCCGACAAGGTGGTGGTGATGTACGAGGGCCAGATCGTGCAGATCGGCACGCCGGAAGAACTCTTCGAGAAGCCGAAGCACACCTTCGTGGGCTACTTCATCGGCTCGCCCGGCATGAACGTCTTCCCCATCGCCCTCGAGGGCAGGAAGGCCCGCCTCGGTGACGCGGCGATCGATCTCGGCTTCGCACCCAAGGTCGCAGCCGGCCAGAAGACCGAACTCGGCATCCGTCCCGAATTCATGGAAATCGGAAAGAAGGGCCTGCCCGTCTCGATCCGCAAGGTCGAGGACATCGGCCGCCAGAAGATCGTGCGCGGCGATGTGGCCGGCCAGGCCGTTTCCATCGTCATGAAGGAAGGCGCGGAGATCCCGTCGGAACCGCGCGTCTCGTTCCAGGGCAAGGGCATCAACATCTACGCCGATTCCTGGCGTGTCGGGCAGGAGGCCTGATCATGAACAAGACCTGGAACAACAAAGCCTGGTTCATGATCCTTCCGGCCATGCTGATGGTGATGATCTCCGCCGTCATCCCGCTGATGACGGTGGTGAACTATTCGGTGCAGGACACCTTCGGCAACAACGAGTTCTTCTGGAACGGCACGGAATGGTTCCGGGAAGTGCTGGAATCCGATCGCTTCTGGGGCGCCCTGGTGCGCAACTTCGCCTTTTCCTTTACCATTCTGCTGATCGAGATTCCCCTCGGCGTCTTCATTGCGCTGCACATGCCGCGCAAGGGCATCGGCGTTTCCTTCTGCCTCGTTCTCATGGCCCTGCCGCTGCTCATTCCGTGGAACGTCGTCGGCACCATCTTCCAGCTTCTCTGCCGCACCGACATCGGCCTCGTGGGCTATGCCATCGCGAGCCTCGGCATTCCCTACAGCTATGCCGCCGACCCGAAGGACGCCTGGATCACCGTGGTGGTGATGGACGTGTGGCACTGGTCGAGCCTTGTGGTCCTGCTTGCCTATGCCGGCCTCGTCTCCATCCCCGATGCCTATTACCAGGCAGCCCGCATCGACGGGGCCTCGCGCTGGTCGGTGTTCCGCTACATCCAGCTTCCGAAGATGAAGCGCGTGCTGATCATCGCCTTCCTGCTCCGCTTCATGGACTCGTTCATGATCTACACCGAGCCTTTCGTGGTCACGGGCGGCGGGCCGGGCACCTCCACCACCTTCCTTTCGATCGACCTCGTGAAGCGCGCCATCGGCCAGTTCGACCTTGGCCCGGCGGCGGCGATGTCGATCATCTACTTCCTCATCATCCTGCTCGTGTCGTGGGTGTTCTACACCGTCATGACCAGCAACGACGAAACGGCTTGAGGTCATCATGAGCACCGACACCGCCACCACACCTGCTGTTGCCAAGCCCGCTGACACGCCGCATGTGAGCCTTGCCCACACCGACGAGAAGCGGAACTGGTCCAGCATCATCATCCTGACGGTCTACATCATATTCCTGATGGTCCCGATCTATTGGCTGATCGTCACCAGCCTGAAGGACAACCTGGAGATCATGACCAACTTCTCCATCGTCCCGAATGAGTGGACGCTGAAGAACTACCGCAACATCTTCACCGACGAGTCGTGGTACTCCGGCTACATCAACTCGGCGCTCTACGTGGTCATGAACACGGTGATCTCCATCGTGCTGGCCCTTCCGGCGGCCTATGCCTTCTCGCGCTACCGCTTCCTCGGTGACAAGCATGCCTTCTTCTGGTTCTTCACCAACCGCATGTCGCCGCCGGCCGTGTTCGCGCTGCCTTTCTTCCAGCTCTATTCGGCCTTCGGCCTGATCGACACCCACATTGCGGTGGCGCTCGCCCACTGCCTCTTCAACCTTCCGCTCGCCATCTGGATCCTGGAAGGCTTCATATCGGGCGTGCCCAAGGAAATCGACGAAACGGCCTATATCGACGGCTACAGCTTCCCGAAGTTCTTCGTGAAGATCTTCGTGCCGATGATCGCGTCGGGCATCGGCGTCACGGCCTTCTTCTGCTTCATGTTCTCATGGGTGGAACTGCTGCTCGCCCGCACCCTCACCACCACGGCTGCGAAGCCCATCGTGGCCACCATGACCCGCACCGTCTCCTCGACGGGCGTTGACTGGGGCCTCCTTGCCGCCGCCGGAACACTCACGATCATACCGGGCGCACTCGTCATCTGGTTCGTCCGCAACTACATCGCCAAGGGCTTTGCCCTGGGCCGCGTCTGAGGAGGTTTCGTCATGGATTTCTCATGGATGGCATGGACACTGCCGACGGCGCTTTTCTTCATCGCCATTTTCGCCATGCTCATCGGCATGGGCGTGTGGGAATACTATTCGCCGGGCGGCTCTCCCCGCGTGGGCATCCTGCGCATTGAAACGACGCGCGGCGACCGCCTTTTCATCTCGCTTCTGGGCGCCGCCTACATTCATATCGCGTGGCTGGGTTTGACAGAACTCAGCCTGTGGTGGGCTCTGGCCTTGTCGATTGTCTACGCTATCGGCGTATTCAAGTTCGTCTAGGCCTGATCCGAAGGGTGGTCCGGCGGCAACCGGGCCATTCGACTAAAAAGAACGATGCAGTCGCAAACCGAGGAGGAAACAATGCGAAAGCACCTACTGATGACGAGCACCTTGCTCGCTCTGGCCCTGTCCGGCCCGGCCTATGCCGGTATGGACGAGGCAAAGGCTTTCCTGGACAAGGAAGTCAACGGCCTCTCCGCGCTCTCGCGCGCGGACCAGGAAAAGGAAATGCAGTGGTTCGTTGATGCTGCCAAGCCGTTCGCCGGCATGGAGATCAAGGTCGTTTCCGAAACGATCACGACCCACGACTACGAAGCCAAGGTGCTTGCCCCGGCCTTCGAAGCCATCACCGGCATCAAGGTGACGCATGACCTTCTCGGCGAAGGCGACGTTGTCGAAAAGCTGCAAACCCAGATGCAGTCGGGTGAAAACGTCTACGACGCCTACATCAACGACTCCGACCTCATCGGCACGCACTGGCGCTACCAGCAGGCCCGCAACCTGACGGAATGGATGTCCGGCACCGGCAAGGATGTGACCAACCCGATGCTCGACGTGGATGACTTCATCGGCAAGTCCTTCACCACGGCTCCGGACGGCCAGCTTTACCAGCTTCCCGACCAGCAGTTCTCGAACCTCTACTGGTTCCGTTACGACTGGTTCAACGACGAGAAGAACAAGGCCGACTTCAAGGCCAAGTATGGTTATGATCTCGGCGTTCCGGTGAACTGGTCTGCCTACGAAGACATCGCCGAGTTCTTCACCGGCCGTGAAATCGACGGCAAGAAGGTCTTCGGCCACATGGACTACGGCAAGAAGGACCCGTCGCTCGGCTGGCGCTTCACCGACGCATGGCTCTCCATGGCCGGTAACGGCGACAAGGGCATTCCGAACGGCGTGCCGGTTGACGAATGGGGCATCCGCGTGAACGAAAAGTCACAGCCGGTCGGTTCCTGCGTGGCCCGCGGTGGTGACACCAACGGCCCGGCCTCGGTCTATGCCATCACGAAGTACCTTGAGTGGCTGCAGAAGTATGCTCCGCCGGAAGCTCAGGGCATGACCTTCGGTGAAGCCGGTCCGCTGCCTGCACAGGGCAACATCGCCCAGCAGATGTTCTGGTACACCGTGTTCACCGCCGACATGGTGAAGGAAGGCATCCCGGTCGTGAACGCCGATGGCACGCCGAAGTGGCGCATGGCTCCTTCGCCGCATGGCGTTTACTGGAAGGAAGGCATGAAGCTTGGCTATCAGGACGCCGGTTCCTGGACGATCCTGAAGTCCACGCCGGATGACCGTGCAAAGGCCGCCTGGCTCTATGCACAGTTCGTTGTCTCCAAGACGGTGGACGCCAAGAAGACCGACGTCGGCCTGACCTTCATCCGTCAGTCCACGCTGGACCTGCAACACTTCACCGACCGTGCGCCGAAGCTCGGCGGCCTGATCGAGTTCTATCGCTCGCCGGCCCGCCTGCAGTGGTCGCCCACCGGCACCAACGTTCCTGACTATCCGAAGCTGGCCCAGCTCTGGTGGCAGAACATCGGTGACGCTTCTTCCGGCGCCAAGACGCCGCAGGAAGCCATGGACGCTCTCTGTGCCGAGCAGGAAAAGGTGCTTGGCCGTATCGAGAAGTCCGGTGTGCAGGGCGACAAGGGTCCAGTCCTCGGTGAGGAAAAGGATCTCGCCTACTGGAACGCCGAAGCCGTGAAGGCCGGTGGCGTTGCTCCGCAGCTCAAGATCGAACCGGAAAAGGACAAGCCGATCACCGTCAACTACGACGAGCTGATCAAGTCCTGGCAGAAGTAACCGCTTCGCTCGAACACATCACGCCGCCCGGGGGCAACTCCGGGCGGTTTTGTTTTGAAGGGCGAGGGCAAGGCAGGACGGGAGGCGAGGGGGCCGGCTCAGGACTTGCCGCGGCTCTTGCCCTGTTGCAGGTAGTGCTTCTCAAGCGCCATGCCGGTGAGGCGCAGGTTGTGGGCGGTCTTCTCCCCGGCACGGAACAACAGACCGACATAGAGAAGGTCGATCAGGAAAAGCTGGCTCAGCCGCCCTTCGAGGAAGTCGCCGTGCAGCGGCACCACCTGCTGCGTGGCGCTCCATGTCGTCAGGCAGACATCGGCGGCCTTGGCCACGTCGGACCCGGCATCGCTGGTGATGGCGATTGTGGTTGCGCCGTTATCCTGGGCCAGTGACAGCGCATCGGCCACCGTGCGGGTGGTGCCGGTGTGGGAAATCCCCACCATCACATCCTCGGCGGTCAGCTTGGCGGCGATGATTGTCTGGGTGTAGCCGTCGCGGTAGCTCGAAGCCTCGAAACCCGCCTTCATGAACAGGTGCGCGGCCTCGTCGCAAATCGCTGCGCCGCCGCCCACGCCCACGAAGACGATGCGGCGGGCGTGGCTCATGGCGTCCACCGCCTGCTCAAGGCGTTGCGCGTCGAGCATCCGCTGCGTGCCTTCAAGCCCCGCCGTCAGCAGCGAGAGCAGCTTGCCGCTTGTCTGGATGAGGCTGTCATGGACATCGATCTCGACGGGGATGTTGGCGAAGGTGCCGCGCGGCCGGGCCCCTTCCGCCACCGAGAGCTTGAGATCGGGATAGCCCTCATAGCCCAGTGCCCGGCTGACACGGCTGATCGTGGCTTCGCTGACGCCCAGCCTGCGGCCCAGTTCGGTGATGGAGGAATCGAGGCGCGTCCCGGCATTGTCCCGGAGGTAATCCGCAACCACGCGTTCGGACTTGCGCAGGATGCCGTAGCGTTCCTGGATGCGTTCAAGAAGGCTGCCCGCCAGGGGCGGCAAGGTGTCAGGGCTTTCGGTCATGGACCAAGCTTTGTTTCAGGCTCCGGATTGGATGTCCAGTCAGCGGTTTGCAAGCTTGCAATTGTGTCACATCCGGAGAAAAGTTCCACACATATCGAAGGGATGCACACGCTGTTCGCCGGACGGTTGTGGATGGTTTCCTGCTGGCACGCCCTGCGGGACCCGGGGCGCTGCCGGAGCTGGCTTTTGGGTGCATGGCAATAATTTTCAGGGTCTCCCGCCGTTGAACCGCGCGAAGGTGCAGGTTGCACCACGCGGGGCGCCTGCCCACAGCCCGGAAAAATCCACGAGCAGGAAAAGTTCACTCGTCATATCAGCATGTTGTAAAGACTTGCGGGCATCAGCCCGGCGCCCGGGTCAACAAAGCGGTGGCTGTGAAGAAAGTTTTACTCGACAGCTTCCGGAAGCGGTGATAGTGACTCCCCGAAGTCTCCACCAGGGCCGCGAAAAGGATTGGAAATCCATGTCTGCATCAGCCAAAGGCGCCAACGCTCCATCCCGTGAGTTGTTGGAAAAACTTTTCAGAACCGCCTACAAGATCCGCGTCTTCGAATCCGAAGGCATCAAGCTCTACCGCCAGGGCCTGATCCGCGGCTATTTCCACCCCTATCTGGGCCAGGAAGGTATCGCCACCGGCGTCTGCGCCGCCCTCAAGGAAGGCGACTACATCGCCTCCACCCACCGCGGCCACGGGCACTGCATTGCCTGGGGCGCGGACGTGAAGCGCATGGTGGCCGAACTCCTGCAGAAGGAAACGGGCTACTGCCGCGGCTATGGCGGTTCCATGCACATCGCCGATATTTCGCAGGGCAATCTCGGCGCCAACGGCATTGTCGGTGCGGGTACGCCACTGGGTGTGGGCGCTGCGCTTGCCAACCAGATTCGCGGCAGCGACGCCGTGACCGTCACCTTCTCGTCGGACGGCGGTGCCAACAACGGCACCTTCCTTGAATCGCTCAATCTCGCGGCGATCTGGAATCTCGCCTTCGTCCTGGTCGTGGAGAACAACCACTACGCCGTTTCGACCCGCATCGAGGAATCGACCCGCGATACCGATCTCTACAAGCGTGGCCTGGCCATCGGCGTTGAAAGCCATCAGGTCGATGGCAACGATCCGCTTGCCGTCTATCACCTGATGAAGGACGCCGCCCGCAAGTGCCGTGAAGGCAAGGGGCCGATCCTGATCGAGGCCAAGACCTTCCGCCACATGGGTCACCATGTGAACGACCCCGGCAAGTACATGCCCAGCGAAGAGCTGGCGGCCTGGAAGGCGAAGGATCCCGTGGACCGCGCCCGCGCCGCCCTTACCGAAATGTCGGGCATCGAGATTTCACAGATCGAGGCGATCGAGCAGGAAATCCGCAAGGAGTTCGATGACGCGGTGGAGTTCTCGCGCAACAGCCGCGAAATCACCATCGAGGAATTCCAGCAGTTCATCGCCGCCTACTGAGCAAGAGAGAGCACACGACAATGACCCGCGAAATCATGTACCGCGATGCGCTCCGCGAAGCGATCGACGAGGAAATGGCAAACAACCCGCTTGTCTTCATCATCGGTGAAGGCATCGCCGAGCGAGGCGGTTCCTACAAGGTGACGGAGGGACTCCTCGCCAAGTACGGTTCCAAGCGTGTGCGCGACACGCCGATTGCCGAAGCCGGCATGATCGGCGTCGGTGTCGGTGCCGCCATTGCGGGCGCGCGCCCCATCGTCGAGATCCTCTACGTCGATTTCGCCATGCTTGGCATGGACATGCTGGTCAACCAGGCTGCGAAGTTCCGCCTCATGACCGGCGGATCGGGCCGGGTGCCCTTCATCATGCGCACGCAGGGCGGCACGGGTGGCGGGGTGGCTGCACAGCATTCGCAGAGCCTTGAAGCCCTGTTCTACCATATTCCCGGCCTCAAGGTGGTGATGCCTTCGCAGCCTGCCGATGCCAAGGGCCTGCTCAAATATGCGCTGCGCCAGGAAGATCCGGTGATCTTCCTCGAACACAAGCATCTCTACATGACCAAGGGTCCGGTGCCCGAAGGCGAATACGTGATCGAGTTCGGCAAGGCCGACATCAAGCGCCCCGGCAAGGACGTGACGATCATTGCCTGGTCCAACATGGTTCCGCGCGCCCTTGAGGCAGCGGCCAAGCTGGCTGAAGAGGGCATCGAGGCGGAAGTGCTCGATCCGCGCACGCTTGTTCCCCTCGACAAGGAAGCGATCCTGGCTTCGGTTGCGAAAACCAACCGCGTGGTGATCGTCCAGGAAGCGGTGCGCCGCGGTGGCGTTGCTTCCGACATCTGCTCCATCATCCAGGAAGAGGCGTTCTATTCCCTCGACGCGCCGGTCGAGATCGTGGCCGGCCTCAACATTCCGGTTCCCTTCAACCTCGAACTGGAAAAGGCCAGCGTCCCGCAGGTGCCGGACATCATCTCTGCCGCCCGCCGCACGCTTCACCTTCAGCCCCGTGCCATTGCCGCGCAGTAACGCCGCCACAGCCTAGTTGGGAAACCCCATGTCGCTTCATGTTCTCGAAAAGCTCGCCGCCACCAATCCTGATTGTGAGATCTGGTGGGATTCCTCACCGCTCGTCTATGCGGGCTGGAAGGACAAGGTGCTGAAGGATGCGCCGCCCGAAAAGAAGCAGGACTGGAGCGAACAGCTCACCCGCCTCTTCGACGAGGACACGGTGAGGAGCAAGGGCACCATGGGCTTCCGTGGCGTCACGACCAATCCGCCGCTGTCGCTTCAGGCCATCCAGGCCAATCCGACCTTCTGGGCTGGAGAGATCCGCAAGATCGCGGCCAGGCACAAGGGCAACGATGTGGAAGCCATCTATTGGGAAACCTACCTCGACGTGGTGCGCCGGGGTGCCGATCTCATCCGCAAGGCCTACGACACGTCAGGCGGCAAGTACGGCATGGTGTCGGGCCAGGTTGACCCGCGCTTCGTCACCGACGGCGAGGCCATGCTGAAACAGGGCCTTGAGCTTGCAGCGATTGCGCCCAACGTGATGGTGAAGATTCCCGGTTCCAGGGAAGGTTACGAGGTCATCGAGGAGCTGACCGCCCGTGGCATTTCCACCAACAACACCACCTCATTCACGGTGCCCCAGTACATCGCCTGCATGAACGCCGTGTCGCGCGGAATTGAGCGGGCGCGGAAAGCGGGCATCGATGTCTCGCGCTGGCGCTCGGTCATCACCCACATGTCGGCGCGTCTCGGCAATGTCGGCGATCTCAAGGCCCAGGCCGAAGCCCGTGGCATTGCGCTCTCGCCCGAAGATATCCTGCATGGCGAAATGGCGGTGCTGAAGCGCGCCTACTTCCATGGCCGCAAGACCAATCATCCCAGCAAGATGCTGCAATGCTCGATGCGCGTCACCGATGCCGGGCCGGGCGGCACCGCCTCAAGCTGGCACATTTCCAAGATCGCAGGCGGGGATTTCGTCTACACCTGCCCGCCCGGATACATTCTCCAGTTGATGCAGGCCGAAGACCGCCTGCCCGCCTTCGATGCCAAGGCCATCGACGAGGAGGCCCCGAAGGCCGTCATCGACAAGCTGATGCGCATTCCCTACTTCCGCCAGGCCTATGAGCCTGATGGCATGAAGCCGGAGGAATTCGCCCGCTTCGGCGCGTTCGCGGCGACAGCAAATGAATTCGCAGGTGCAACCCGCAAGACGGTGGACTTCGTGGCGCAGGCCGTTGAAGCCGACCAGCAGCGCGCCGCCTGAAGGAGGGATTGAACAATGGCTCGCCCCATTCTCATGCCGCAGGTCGGACAGGATCTGACCGAAGGCAAGGTTGTCGCCATCAAGGTGAAGGTCGGTGACAAGGTCAAGAAGGGCGACATCGTCGCCGAAGTGGAATCCGAGAAGGCGTCCTTCGATGTGGAGTGCTTTGAAACGGGCACCATCATCGAGATCCGTCACAAGGTGGGCGATACAGCCACGGTGCTCCAGCCGCTGATGATGGTGGGCGATGAGGGCGAGGCCACGGCTCCCGCAGCATCCCCCGCCGCAGCAACTCCTGTGCCTTCTGCCGCTGCGCCCGCTTCCGCAATTCCCGTGAAGGCCGCTCCGCAAGTCGTGGCCGCGTCCCCCGCAGCCGCGCAGCTTGCCGTTGCATCTGGCCGTTCCTCCCCGCTGGCCCGCAGGCTGGCGAGTGAAGCCGGCCTCGACATCCGGCAGATCAAGGGCACCGGCCCTGGTGGTGCCGTGGTCATGAAGGATGTCGAGGCCGTCCGCCAGGCCGGGCCGGGTGCTGCCACTGTCCTCAGCTTCCCGTCTTCAAGTCCGGCGGCCGGGGGCGGTGGCCAGGGCATCAAGTCGCTGCAACAGGGTGCGGGCGATCCGGTTCTCTTCATCCACGGCTTCGGTGCGGATCTGTCCTCGTGGCGTCCATTCGTGATGCTGATGAATGCGGGCAATCCGCTGCTGGCGCTCGACCTTCCGGGTCATGGCAGCAGCCAGGACGGAACTGTCACGGGCTTCGCTGACCTTGTGGCGCAGGTTCAGCGCCAGATCGAGGCGGCGGGCCTGACGCGCCTTCACCTCGTCGGCCATTCCCTCGGGGCTGCCGTCGCAACCGAACTGGCGGGTGGTGGAAGGCTCGATGTGCGTTCCCTCAGCCTGATTGCACCGGCCGGCCTTGGCCCGAAGGTGAACGGCGATTTCGTCGCCGGCTTCCTGGCCGCACAGAGCGAAGCGCCTCTCAAGGCGTGGCTCGATGTGCTGGTGCATGATGCCGCCAGGCTGCCCGGCGCCCTGTTGCGTGCGACCCTGGCCGGACGCGAGGGCACCCGCCTTGCCGCCCAGCAGGGCAGGCTCGCCGAGGCGGTGTTTGCCGGCAGCACGCAGCTCTTCTCGATCCGCGAGGCGCTTGCGCGCTATCAGGGTCCGGTGCGCGTGATGGTGGGGGACAACGACCGCATCATTCCCGCGAGCTACGCCGATGTCCTGCCCGCCCATGTGGCACTGCATCGCCTGCCGCAGGTGGGGCACTTGCCGCAGCTTGAAGCGGCGGGCCTCGTCGCCCGGCTGGTCAGCGATACAGTGCGCAGTGCCGGATGAGTCATTGCGGCGGCATCCGTCACTCGCTAAGGCACTGGCCAGCGCGAAAGAGCAGGGCCTGACCGCATCATGACGTCATCTTCCCGTGGCACGTTGATCTTCGATCTCGACGGCACGCTTGTCGATAGCGCCGGAGACATTGCCGGATCACTCGACACCCTGATGAGCGAGCGCGGCTTCGCACCCTTCGGGCTGGAGCAGGGCCGCAAGCTCATCGGTCATGGCATTGCCAATCTGGTCAAGGGTGCACTCCGGCAACGGGGCGTGGCCGACGTGGAGGCCCTGGCACCGGAGCTGATCGTGCGCTTCACCGAAATCTATGGCGCACGCCTCACCCGCATCACCCGCCCCTATGAGGGTGTTGCGGAAACGCTGGCGACCCTTCAGTCGGACGGCTGGCGCATGGGCGTGTGCACCAACAAGCGCGAGGTCTTCGCCCGCCAGATCGTCGCCGACCTCAATCTCTCTCGCTACTTCGCCTTTGTCTGCGGGCCGGACACCTTCAACGTCAGCAAGCCCGATCCGCGCCAGTTGCTCGAAACCGCAAGGGCGGTGAATGGCGGCGACCCGCTGGTGTTCGTGGGCGATTCCGAGGTGGATGTGGAAACCGCGAGGTCCGCGGGCTGCCCGGTGATCGCCATGGCCTATGGCTACACCAAGAAACCGTTGGCCGAACTTGCGCCCGATGCCATCGCCCACAGCTTCGCCGAAATCCCTGCCGCCCTCCGTCGCATTCCCGCACTCGCCTGAAGGACCCGCCCATGCCGCTTCGCCTGTCGCTCAATGTCAATCCGCTGGTCAACCGCTTTGCCGATGTCGATGACCTCTGTGACACCATCGCCCAGCGCATCAGGGCCGGCTACATCCAGCTTGTTCCGGAATTCCTAAATCCCTCCTGGCCCTCGGCGGTGATTGCCAAGCGCGAGCGCCAGTTCCGCAAGGCGTTCGAGCGCAATGCCATGCGCGCCACCTCGGTGATGACCTCGACCTTTTCGCGCCTCAACCACATGGGGCACCCGGATGCGGATGTGCGGCGCTACTACGTGAACTGGTTCAAGACGCTGGCCGATATTGCCGGTGCCGTCGGGGCGGAGTCGATGGGATCGCAGTTCGCCATCTTCACCCAGCAGGACTGGAACGACGAGAAGCGTCGCCACGAGCTGATCAGCATCGTCATCGATTGCTGGCGGGAGGTGGCCGAGCATGCCAAGGCTGCGGGTCTCAAGTATGTGTTCTGGGAACCCATGTCGGTCGGCCGCGAATTCGGCCACACCATCGCCGAATGCCGCCGCTTCGACAGGCAATTGGCCGATGCCGGGCTTGCCATTCCTTTCCGCATGATTGTCGATATCGACCATGGCGACGTGACCTCATCCAATCCGGACGACACCGACCCCTATGCCTGGGCGGCGGCCTTCCCGGTCGAGTCGCCGATCATCCATGTCAAGCAATCGTCCATGAACAAGGGCGGTCACTGGCCGTTCACGGCGCAGCACAACAAGGATGGCCGCATCCAGCCCGAAAAGCTCATCGACACGGTGAAGAAGGCCGGCGGCCACGACACCGAGATCTGCATGGAGCTGTCGTTCCGTGAACGCGAACCCACCGACAGCAATGTCGTCGCGATGATCCGCGAATCCGTCGCCTTCTGGGAACCGCATATCGATACCGGCCTGAACGGAAAGGCCTGATCTCACCCGATCTCCGGCCTCATCTCCGGCCTGCTTCCTTGCCGCGCTCCCACGCGGCGAAGGTCAAGGCCCTAAACTGACATGCGCCTATCAGTTCTTGACAATATTCCGTCCATGGGATTCAGTCGCGGCCATGGCAAAGGCAACCATCGAGGATGTTGCGGCACGCGCTGGCGTCAGCGTGGCAACGGTCGATCGCGTGCTCAATGCCCGCGCCGCGGTGCGCCCCTCCAATCTCAAGCGCGTGGAAGCGGCCATCCGTGCCCTCAACTATCACCCCGACCGGCTGGCCGCGCGACTGGCGCGGGGCCGCGAGTATCGCTTCTGCTTCGTGCTGCCGGAAGGCGACAACGTGTTCATGACCGGGCTGGAGCGCGAGATTGCCGCCCACACGCAACACCTCGCAGCCGAGCGGGTGATGGCGGACGTCACCCACACCGATGTGTTCGATGCCGCGCAGCTTGCCCGTACCCTGGATGGCATCGAGGGCTATGACGGCGTGGCCGTGGTGGCACTCGATCACCCGCGCGTC
>JAEUMJ010000047.1 GCA_016792865.1 Hyphomicrobiales bacterium
TATTCACTCTCGGTCTATGCCGCGAAGGGTTATCTCAAGCGCCAGGGAAAAATTCAGTCCACGGATGATCTCGACGGCAAGCTTTTCATCACTTATGTGGAGGACATGGCCTATTCACGGGCGCTGGACTACACTGCCGAACTCGCAAAGCGCATGGTGCGGCACTATGAGTGCGGCAGCGTGGTGGCGCAGATGGAGGCGGTCCTCGCGGGCGAGGGAATCGGAATCCTGCACGACTATGCCGCCGCCCGGCACCCGGAACTGGTTCGCATCCTCCCGGACATGCGCTTTTCCCGGACCTATTGGCTGATGACCCACCCTGACACCCACGATACCCGGCGTGTTGCGGAGGTTTATCGGGCGATCGTCGATGGCGTGAAGAAACGCGCCGGTGACTTCATGCGCACCTGAGAGACCCGACAGCGGGCCACGGCACTGCACCTCACCCGATCAGCGCCTTCAATCCCTGCACCGTATCGGCCTCGTTCGCGGGCTTGTCCCAGCGGATGCGGGAGATGCGGGGAAAGCGCATGGCAATGCCGCTCTTGTGGCGGCTGGAGGGCTGTATCGCATCGAAGGCCACCTCCAGCACCAGCCTTGGCTCGACCTGGCGCACCGGCCCGAAGCGGCTCACGGTGTTATGACGCACGAAGGCATCGAGCCGCTTCAGTTCCTCGTCGGTGAAGCCGGAATAGGCCTTGCCCACGGGCACAAGCTCACGCGGCGACCTGCTTTCGTCCCATGCCGCGAAGGTATAGTCGGAATAGAAGGACGAGCGCTTGCCGGAACCACGTTGGGCATAAATCAGCACGCAGTCGGCGGCGAGAGGCTCACGCTTCCACTTCCACCACAGGCCCTTGGGACGGCCCGACACATAGGCTGAGTCGCGCCGCTTCAGCATCAGGCCCTCGATCCCTTCCGCCCGCGTGGCCGACCAGATGCGCGCCAGCGCCGCGGCATCGGGCACCTGTATGATCTCCGACAGGTCCATGCGGGCGGGCTTCGTGCCGGCGTACCACCGTTCCAGACAAGCCCGCCGTTCCGACATCGTCCGGGTGCGGATGTCCTCGCCATCATGCTCAAGGAGGTCATAGAGCCGGATATGGACAGGATGATCCGCCAGCATCTTTTTCGTCACGCTCTTGCGGTTCAGCCGCTGTTGCAAATCCTGGAACGGCGCCACCTCGCCGTTGCGCAGCACCAGCAACTCGCCGTCCAGCGTGGCGTTGAAGGGCAGGCCGGAGAACTCCGGAAAGGCCGCGCTCACGTCATCGCCAGAGCGGGAATAGATGCGGCTTTCGCCGCCGCGTGCACACACCTGCACGCGGATGCCGTCCCATTTCCATTCGATCTGGTACTCTGCCGGGTCAAGCGCGGTGCGGTCTGCTTCCTCGAGGGGATGGGAGAGCATGAGTGGACGGAAAACCGGCATGTCCTTCACGTCCGGCCGTGCGCCGACCCCGGTCAGCCACAGGAAAAGCGGGGCATAGGGCATGGAAAGCCCGTGCCATACCTCCTCAATGTCCTCGACCGGCTTGTCGAAAGCGAGGGAGAGCGCCGTCTTGGCAAGGCGTGCCGAAACGCCCGCCCGCAGTCCGCCCGTCACCAGTTTCAGCAAGGCCCACCGGCCATTCACGTCAAGGGTGTCGAGCCACCCGGCGAGCGTTGCCCGGAGGTCGTTGCGGCCAATCAACCCCAGTGTCTCGACAACCTGCGCAAGGCCCGGCGGTTCGCCTGCCTGCCTTTCAGGCCAGATCAGCGACAGGGTTTCCGCGGTGTCGCCCACATAGTCGCGGGACAGCCGGAAAAGTTCGGGATCGATGTGTTCCGCCGCAAGATCGAGGATCGTCTGCCGCACCGGAAAGGAAAAGGGCAGGCCATCGGTCAGCGCGGCCAGTGCATAGCCCCGGTCCGGATCGGCTGTCCGCCTGAAGTAGTCTGCCATCAACGCCAGCTTGCCGTTGCGGGCAGGGGTATAAGAAAGTCGGTCGAGCAGCGTGGCGAAATCCCTCATTCGCCATCCTCCTCGCTGAAGCCCACCATGGAGAGGGCGCGCGCCTTCAGTCCCATGGCCTGGCACTGCAGCGTCAGTGCATCGTCGCGCCCGTGGGTGATCCAGATTTCGCCCGCGCCGACATCGCGGATTGTCTGCACCAGCTCTGGCCAATCCGCATGATCGGAGATGATGAGCGGCAGTTCGACACCGCGCTGGCGGGCGCGGGCGCGAATCCGCATCCAGCCCGATGCGAAGGCGGGCAGGGGGTCGGCAAAGCGCCTGCTCCAGCGGTCGCCGATGGCCGAAGGCGGCGAGATCACCACCTCACCCGCAAGATCATGCGTGGCTTCGCTCACCAGCCTGACATCACCCAGCGCAATGCCGTGCTGCACGTAAAGATCGCAGAGCGGTTTCATTGCGCCGTGAAGCCAGATGGCCTTGTCATAGCCCGCGGCCCGCATCATGCGGATCAGGCGCTGGCACTTGCCTAGTCCGTATGCGCCGATCTGATGGGTGCGTTCGGGAAAGGCCGCCAGCGAAGCCATCAGCTTGGCCATCTCATGGGCATCGCTTTCGTGCACGAAAACCGGCAAGGCGAAAGTCGCCTCGGTGATGAAGAGATCGCAGGCCACAACCTCGAAGCCGGCACAGGTGGCATCGGCGCGGCGCTTGTAATCGCCGCTGATCACGGCGCGCGCACCCTTGTAGTCCAGCACCACTTGTGCAGATCCCAGCACATGACCGGCCGGGGCAAGCCAGACCGTCACGTCGTTGATGGCGAGGCGCTCGCCATAGCCGATGGCCTGCCGGCTGTGGCCCGCGCCATCTCCGAGCCGCGCCCTCATGATCGCCAGTGTTTCCGACGTGGCCAGGACCTTGCCATGACCGGGGCGG
Source organism: Hyphomicrobiales bacterium (assembly GCA_016792865.1). GTDB lineage: Bacteria > Pseudomonadota > Alphaproteobacteria > Rhizobiales > Aestuariivirgaceae > Aestuariivirga. Next base: position 2,891 of record JAEUMJ010000047.1, read on the forward strand.
GCATGGTCGGAATGGCCATGGGTGATCACCGCTCGTTCGACCGGAAGCAGCGGGTCGATGTAGAAATCACCGGGTGCGCAATAAAGCCCCTTCGCCTCTGGCCGGAGCCAGCTTTCAAAGCCACTTGCCATTCCGCGAATATGGGCAGGGCAGGGAGCGGGCGCAATGTGCAGGCTGAGGCGTTGAGGACCGCAAATCCAACCCAGCGTTGATATGCGTCATGGTGTTGGGGCTTGCGGCGGCTTAGCAGTTCCCCTATAGGGACCGTTCGTTATAAAGAACAACCGGTCCGCCGATTGCCGGACACCAACCTGACCTGATTTCGAGACGTTCGAGACTGCCATGACCGATGCCGCCCTTGCACCTGATGCCGCTCCGGCCAGCCCCTTCATTCCTGCCGGGGCTTATGCCGAGAAGGTCACGGAAGTGCAGCACTACACCGACCGGCTGTTCCGTTTCCGCATCACGCGGCCGCAATCCCTGCGTTTCCGCTCCGGCGAATTCGTCATGATCGGCCTGCCCAACAGCCCGCGCCCCGTGATGCGTGCCTATTCCATCGCCTCACCGGCGTGGGACGAGGAACTGGAGTTCTTCTCCATCAAGGTGCCGAATGGTCCGCTGACGGAGCATCTGCAGAAGATCAAGGTGGGCGACACCATCATCATGAAGCCAAAGGCCACCGGCACGCTGGTGAATGACGCGCTCATTCAGGGCAAGCGCCTGTTCTGCTTCTCGACCGGAACGGGATTTGCGCCTTTCGCCTCGCTCATCCGCGACCCGGAAACCTACGAGAAGTTCGAGCAGGTCTATGTCAGCCACACCTGTCGCCAGCGCGATGAACTGAAATACTCCGCCGACACCGTGCACAACACGCTGAATGATCCGCTCGTGGGTGAGGTGGCTCAGGGCCATCTGCATTACTTTGCCTCCACGACCCGCGAAGAGACCCAGCACATGGGCCGCATCACCGCGTTGATCGAGACCGGCGCGTTCTATGAAGCGATGAAGATCGAGCCGCTGAACCCGGAGACGGATCGCATCATGGTATGTGGTTCCATGGCCTTCATGAACGACATCCGCCGCATCGTGGATGCGTTGGGTTTCAAGGAAGGTTCGAATAGCGAGCCGGGGACTTACGTGGTTGAGCGGGCTTTTGTTGGTTAAGGTCAGCCAGCTTCTGCGCAAACGTCAGGTATGATTGCACCATCAGGCGGGTCTGTTCGCTGATCATCGGCAGTTTCATTTCCGGGGGTGTGGGAAGCTGACGGTTCGGCACCGTGGTTGAGGGCTGCTCAGGTGGCTGAGCGCGCGACTCGATCGCGGGCTTTGCGGTGAAAGTGGCAATCTCCGGCTTCCGCGCAGGTGCGGGCGAAGGCTGCGCCACAGGTGGCGACGGTGCGAAGAGCCGCGGTTGCACCTGGGGCGTGGGCAGCGCGGCGACGGCGTTGCCGGGCTTTTCCATCTTCGGCGGCGCGGAGAGTGCATGGCCGGGTTTTTCCATCTTCCCTGCCACCTTCTCCGCAACCAGCGTTGCCGGAACAGGTTCTGCGAGGGGACGTGTCTCCGGTGCCACCTTGGGGCTCTTGCCCGTGCGTTGCTGCCGTCGCAAGCGGAGCGGCGGCTGTTCGCGCTCCCACAGGAAATATCCCACCAGCACGGCAAGAACGGGAATGCCGACGTAATCGACGCCCACCTGCGTCAGGTAGGTCATCATGCCGAGGCCGGAACGCGGCACCACGATCAAGAAGTCGAGCGAGAGATTGATCTCAAGCCACACCGCGCCCACAAGGATGCCCTCGCGCAGGTATTTGCGGGTGATATGGCGGAAGTGGGCCGCCAGCAGAACTGCGGTGGTAAAGGTGCTGGCGATGAACATGGTGGTGCGAAAGACCGCATAGTCGCCTTGAATGTATCCACCCCGCCCGGCAAATGCCATGGAGACAAGAAATGGAACCATCCAACTGATAAGGCCATAGGTCATGACCCTGGAAAAATGTGACATGGCTTCCTCGTCACGCGACTGATTCCCTCCAATCGCATCGTTTTTGCTTCACTCGCAAATAAGCGGAGATAAATGCAGAACACTTTCAAGACCTTCCATGACCTGGGCTATGTGCGCTTCCCGCTTTCGCGCGACCTGCTGCCCTGGGTGGAAGCGGCGCGTGAGGCCGGCCGCGTTGCCATGCAGGACGCGCGGCATGCCCAGTGGTGGCGGCACCGCCGCACATGGTTCGTCGGCGTGGACTGCCTTCCCAATCTGCCCGACGGCGCGTTGCCGGGTGCTCCGCCTCTTGCCGGAGAGGTGATTTCATTTCTCCGCGACAGTCTTGGTTTTGCCGGTCCGTGGCATCAGGCGCAGGTGTCGGTCTGCTTTCCGGGTTATCCGCAGCGCGACGAGGATGAGACAGAAGCACAGCACCGGTTCCGGCGCTTCCGGGATGCCGCGCACGTCGATGGCCTGCATGGTGAAGGGCCGGCGCGACGGCGTCACATGCGGGAGTTTCACGATTTCATTCTCGGCCTGCCGCTCAGCGAAGCGAGCAAGGATGCTGCGCCGCTGGTGGTCTGGCCCGGCTCGCACCGCATCATGCAGCAGGTCTTCCAGACCGCGCTTGCGGGTCTTGCGCCGGAGCACTGGGGCGAGGCCGATGTCACGGACGTGTATCAGGCAGCGCGCAAGCGGGTTATGGAGACCTGCCCGCGGGTGGAGCTTCCCGCATCACCCGGCGAAGCCACGCTGGTGCATCGCTTCACGCTGCATGGTGTTGCCCCCTGGGGCGAACACGCAACGGCCTCAGGGCATGGCCGGATGATTGCTTACTTCAGGCCAGAAACACGAAATAAACTTAGCTGGCTATTACTCAGCTAATTTGCCTATAAGTATAGTTGCAAAGAAAAGCCGCTCCCATGGAGCGGCGAATGAAAGTATTCGTGATCAACCTCGCCCATCGCAGGGATCGGTGGCAACACATGTCAGGGGCCCTGTCTGAGGTGGGGATCGGCAATGTCGAACGTATCGAGGCCGTCAACGGGCGGGAAGCCGATTTGAGGGGCTGCATCCATCATGTCAGGATGTGGCTCTACAACATCAGTCCGCGCCGGACGCTGGGCGCGATCGGTTGCTTTCTCAGTCATCGGATCATCTGGCGCCGCATGGTGGACGAACAGATACCCATGGCCCTCGTTCTTGAGGACGATTGCACGTTCGGAGCCTGGAAGCCTGAGGTCACCGCCCTTGATCTTCCGGCCATGGGGCTGGACATGCTCCGCCTCGGTGCCAACCCGACCCGCTACGGGAACTACCGGAATCAGGTCACCCGCACGCCCCTGAAGGCCGTCAGCCGCTCATGTCCGGGCTTCGACATTTCACTCGACCAGACCGCGGGAACCCTCGCCTACCTTCTCACTCTGGACGGGGCGCGGAAGATGTTGCGCTGCCGGAAGTACTGGTTCCCGGTTGATCATTTCGATGTCTGGCACCGGTTCTACGGCGTGCGTTCGGGGCTTTGCCTGCCGCGCGTGGTCGAGCAATTCGCGTCCCGATCGGACATCGTGGAAAAAAAGGGCTTTCGGTTCATGCGGCGATGGCGCCGCCGTGCCAGCAACCTCTTGCGCCGGCTGCTCACGCGACCGCTTCAGACCGGCTGACCCTCACGCGGCGGGATCGACCGCCCATTGCGAGGCGTCGTTGCGGGCGCCGATCAGGGCAAGGCCCTTGGCAATGGAAATCAGTTCGTCACCCGACTCAACCCGCTCGTCACCAAAGCGACGCCGGAAGAGTGCGCGTACCGCCGGGACATGCGAGGTTCCGCCGGTGAGGAATACGCGGTCGATGCCCTCGGCGCGCGTGCCGGCGCGGGCCAGAACCATGGTGATCGCCTCGTCGAGCTTCTCCAGGTCTTCGGCAATCCAGGTTTCGAATTCCTTGCGCGTGATTGTGCGGGCAATCGAAACGCCTTCAACCGCGAAGGAGAACGCGGCCTTGTCTGCCGACGAAAGCGCAGCCTTGGCCCCGGCAACAGCCTGATAGAGGCCATAAACGGCGCCGCTTTCGATGAGCGCGATGAAGGCTTCCAGTTTCTTGTGATCCTTGCTGGCGTCGGCGAATTCCCGCAATGCCTTGAGCACGGGCGGGCGGTTCATCATCGAGAGTTCGTTCCAGCGCGAGAAGCTGGTGAAGTAATGCAGCGGAATGGGCAGCTCCTTGCCCCAGCTTGCATAGGTCGCATGCTTGCCCAGTTGTGGCGAGACCACATTGTCGATGATGCGGTAATCGAAGGTGTCGCCCGCGAGTCCCACGCCCGCATGGGCAAGGGCCTGCGCCGTCTGGCCTGGCACGAAGCGCATGATCGAGAAATCCGAGGTGCCGCCCCCGAAGTCGCCCACGAGAACGGTGGCGGGCCGGGTGAGCCGCTGGGCGAAGAAGAACGCCGCGGCAACCGGCTCCAGGACGAAATGGACCTCCTCGAAACCCAATGCCCGGAAGGCCTCGCCATAACGGGCATGGGCCAGCCTTTCATCCGGCACGGCGCCCGCGAAGGTGACGGGCCGTCCGATCACCAGCCGCTTGGGGAAGGTGATGCCGGCATGTTCGCGGAGACGCTGCAGGAACACTTCCAGCAATTGCGCGAAGTTGAAGCGGCGCGCAAACACGGCGGTGTCGGTAAAGGCGTGGCTTGCCGCGAACGACTTGAACGATTGCAGGAAGCGCGTGTCTTCGGGCGCTTCGAGAAACATGTCGATGGCCCATGGCCCCGCCTCGCCCAGGGGGTCGTGCCGCCCGGAACGCCGGAACGCAAGTGCAGTACGCACCATGTCGAGAATGCTGTTCTCGAAGCTGAAAGGCAGCACGCGGGCTGACACATTGTCGTCCGCCACCGCCAACACGCTGTTGGTGGTGCCGAAATCAATGCCGATGGTCGAGGAAGCAAGGTGCATGAGAGCGTGAGCGGTTAGGCGATTGGCCGCTGCTCCGCAACTGATTGGCCATGAAGTCCTGACCATGCGACCGTTCCGGAAAGGCGTCGCTTTTGGCTCTCATGTCGCTCCCGATTTGTGCTGAGGCGAAAACGCATCTGCGCTCAAGGCCCGGCTCGTCTAACAAGTCGTTGGAATTTTCGATCCAGGACTGGACCGCCGGGCTGGATTGTGTATTTTCTTTGCAAGAAACTAAGTTAACCCAGAGGAAAGCCCAGGATGACCGTTCGTTCCGACATCGAAATCGCCCGCGACGCCAAGATGAAGCCCATCATGGAGATTGGCCAGAAGCTGGGCATTCCGCATGCTGACCTCGTGCCCTATGGCCACACCAAGGCCAAGGTGACGCTGTCCTATATCGACAGCCTCGCCTCGAAGAAGGACGGCAAGCTCATCCTCGTGACGGCCATCAACCCCACACCGGCGGGCGAAGGCAAGACCACGACGACGGTGGGCCTGGGCGACGGTCTCAATGCCATCGGCAAGAAGGCCATGGTGGCGCTGCGCGAACCGTCGCTCGGCCCGTGCTTCGGCATGAAGGGCGGTGCGGCAGGCGGCGGCTATGCCCAGATCGTTCCGATGGAAGACATCAACCTTCACTTCACGGGCGACTTCCACGCCATCACCTCGGCCCACAACCTGTTGTCGGCGATGATCGACAACCACATCTACTGGGGCAATGAACTGGGCATCGACACCCGCCGCGTGGCCTGGCGCCGCGTCATGGACATGAACGACCGCGCACTCCGCGAAGTCGTCTGCTCGCTGGGCGGCGTTGCCAACGGCTATCCGCGCGAAGCCGGCTTCGACATCACGGTGGCTTCGGAAATCATGGCCATCCTCTGCCTCTCCACCTCGATTGCCGATCTCGAGCGCCGCATCGGCCAGATCGTCGTGGCCTACAAGAAGGACAAGAGCCCGGTCTATGCCCGCGACCTGAAGGCAGCCGGTGCCATGGTCGTTCTGCTCAAGGATGCGCTGCAGCCGAATCTGGTGCAGACGCTGGAAAACAATCCCGCCTTCGTGCATGGCGGCCCCTTCGCCAACATTGCCCATGGCTGCAACTCGGTGATGGCCACCAAGGCCGCGCTGAAGCTGGCCGATTTCGTGGTGACGGAAGCGGGCTTCGGGGCCGACCTTGGAGCCGAGAAGTTCTTCGACATCAAGTGCCGCAAGGCGGGGCTGCAACCTGCCGCCACGGTGATCGTCGCCACCATCCGCGCCCTCAAGATGCATGGCGGCGTTGCCAAGGAAGACCTCAAGAAGGAAAACGTCGAAGCCCTCAAGAAGGGCTGCGCCAATCTTGGCCGCCACATCGAGAACGTGAAGAAGTTCGGCGTCCCGATTGCCGTTGCGGTGAACCACTTCATCACCGACACCGACGCGGAAGTGCAGGTGATCAAGGACTTCTGCAAGACCCATGGTGTGGAAGCCTTCAAGTGCACCCACTGGGCCGAAGGCTCGAAGGGCACCCGTGAGCTTGCCACCCACGTTGCGGCGCTGGCCGAAAAGGGTGCAGCACAGTTCAAGCCCATCTACGATGACTCGCTCTCGCTCTGGGACAAGGTCAAGACCATTGCCCGCGAGATTTACCGCGCCGACGATATCGTGGCCGACAAGTCGGTGCGCGACCAGCTCAAGGGCTGGGAAGCGCAGGGCTACGGCAAGTTCCCCATCTGCATGGCCAAGACGCAGTATTCCTTCACCACCGACCCGAACCTCAAGGGCGCACCCGTGAACCATGTGGTGCCGATCCGCGAAGTGCGCCTCTCTGCGGGTGCGGAATTCATCGTCGTCATCTGCGGTGAGATCATGACCATGCCGGGCCTGCCCAAGGTGCCGTCGGCAGAGGTCATCGGGCTGGACGCCAAGGGCCAGATCGAGGGCCTGTTCTGATACCCATCGGCCCTCGCCCTTCGCGGGGCGGGGGCCTTTCTGTTCTTTCCCCGCCGGATGCGTTGCCGAGACGCCACGCCCCGAAGCCTGTGCCACCAGACGGAGCCCTGCCATGGCCAAACTGATCGATGGAAAAGCCTATGCCGAGGGTCTGCGTGCCCGCATCGCGTCGGCCGTGGCTGGCCTGAAGAAGGATCATGGCCTGACGCCGGGTCTTGCGGTCGTGCTCGTCGGCGAGGATCCGGCCTCAAAGGTCTATGTTGCCAACAAGGCGAAGCAGACGGTGGAAGTCGGCATGAACTCGTGGGAGCACAAGCTGCCCGCCGAAACCTCCGAGGCCGATCTGCTGGCGCTTGTGGACAGGCTCAACAAGGACCCGTCCGTGCACGGAATACTGGTGCAGATGCCGGTGCCGAAGCACATCGACAGCGCCAAGGTGCTGAATGCCATAGCGCCGGAGAAGGACGTTGACGGTTTCCACGTGGTGAATGTGGGACGCCTCTCCACAGGCCAGGATGCGCTGGTGGCCTGCACGCCAACGGGCTGCGTGATGCTGGCGAAGCACGCGCTCGGCAAGCTCGATGGCCTCAACGCCGTTGTCATCGGCCGCTCGAACATCGTCGGCAAGCCCGTGGCGCAACTGCTGCTGGCCGAGAATTGCACCGTCACGGTGGCGCATTCGCGCTCCAGGGACCTGCCGGGGATCGTGCGCGGAGCCGATCTCGTCATCGCTGCCGTGGGCCGCCCGGAGATGGTGAAGGGTGACTGGATCAAGCCCGGTGCCTGCGTGATCGATGTCGGCATCAACCGCATCGAGCGCGATGGCAAGGGCAAGCTGGTGGGCGATTGCGATTTCGCCTCCTGCGAAAAGGTGGCGGGTTCCATCACGCCGGTGCCCGGTGGCGTCGGCCCCATGACCATCGCCTGCCTGCTTTACAACACCGTCCGCGCCGCCTGCGCGATCAAGGGCATCCCCGCGCCGGAGATGTGATCGCTCCCTGCGTCCCACCTCCCAGCCATCGCCACCCCTGCGGTGGCGGGCAATCTCTCGCCTTGAATGGAGCGGTGGCGGGCGCTCCATCCACTCCACAATCTGTACTGGCCGCGCTCCACAATCTGCACTGTCGGCTTTCGGGTGGCTTCTCCATATGCGCAACACCTAAAGGGGGTTCATGACGAGCCGTGGAGAACCACAATGCGGAACTACACTGAAACACAAGCCATCCAGATGGGCGTGCACCCGCGCCAGGCCCTCCTGCCGCGCCTGTGGCGCAGTTGGCGCGCGCGCCGCAGCGTGCGCCTGCTTGAACGGATGGATGATCACATGCTGCGCGACATGGGTCTGACACGGGAAGACCTGCGCTGGGCGCAAAGGCTGCCGCTCGCCCAGGACGCCGGCGCTGCCCTCGAAGACCTGCGCCTGCGTGTGTTGCGCGGGCGCTGAACCGAAGGGATCAAACCAGTCCGGCGCGCCTGTCGTCCGCCACGCGGGCGGGGTCGCGCCGGGCCGGATCGCCGAAGCCGCCGCCGCCGGGCAGTTCCACCACAAGGGCATCGCCTGTGGGAACGATGTGCAGGCCCTTGTCCGGCAATGCCTTGCCGGAGCCCAGCCGTGCCGCGCCCAGTTGTCCGGGCTTGCCGCCTTCGCGGCCCGCTGCCGGGTTGTGGATGCGGTCGAAGGTGGCCGCCGAAATGGCGAAGGGTGCCGCCTCGCGATTCTCCACGACGATGCGCTGGCCGAGGCCGCCACGGAACTCGCCGTCACCGCCGGAACCGGGAAGGTACTGCTTCTCGCGGAACCACAGCGGGCATTGTCCCTCGGTGATCTCGACCGGAATGGCGCCGACGCCCGACGGGAAGGCCATGGTGGACAGTCCGTCCTTGCCGGGGCGGGCGCCCATGCCGCCAAGCCCGATGGAAATCACGCTGAAAGGTGTCGCGTCCTTCGTCTCCTCGACGGAAACCCGTCCGTGTGCGGAGTAAAGCGACAGGATCCAGATCGGTCCGGCGCTCTCCGCCTGAACGCGCCCCGGCAGTGCCTGTGCCAGGCACCCGAACACGCAATCGGCCAGCATCTGCCCCACCACATGCCGCGCCGTCACCGGCGAGGGGCGGATGGGATCAATCACCGTGCCGGGTTCGGTGATCATGTCGAAAACCGAAAGCGAGCCGATGTTGTTGGGCACATGGGGCGCAATCACCGCCTTGAGGCCGAACACCGAATAGGCCAGCGTATAGGTGCGGGGACTGTTGATGCCATACAGCGAGGCGGGCGAGGAGCCGGTGAAATCGATCACCACCTTGCCGCCCCTGATGGTGAGCTTGCACTTGAGGGTGAGCGGGCGCTCATAGCCGTCGAGCGGCATCTCGTAATGCCATTCGCCTTCCGGCAGCGCCTTGATCGCCTCGCGCGCACCCTTCTCGGACTGGGTGAGAATGTGCCTCGCCAGCTTGTCGAGCGAGGTGAGGCCGAATTCCTCCATCATCGCGATCAGGCGGCGGGCGCCCGTGTCGTTTGCGGAGATGAGGGAGAGGATGTCGCCCTTCACTTCGATGGGGCTGCGCGAATTGGCCAGGATCACGTCGAGGAGTTCATCGTTGATCCGGCCCTGCTTGCGGATGGGCAGGTGCGGCACCAGCGTGCCTTCCTCGAAGGAGGAGTTGCCCTTCGCCGTCATGCCCACGCCGCCCACATCGATGACATGGCAGGTGGAGGCGAAGAAGGCCACAAGCCGTCCCTTGAGGAAAACCGGTGTCACCATCACGTAGTCGAACAGGTGGCCGGTGCCGAGCCAGGGATCGTTGGTGATGTAGACGTCACCCGGCTTCATGGTTCTGGGCGGATACTTTGCGAAGAAGTGCGAAACCGCCGTGGCCATGGTGTTCACATGGCCGGGCGTGCCGGTCATGGCCTGGGCGATCATGCGCCCCTCCACATCATACACACCGGCGGACAGGTCGCCCGCCTCGCGCGTGATGGTGCCGAAGGCAGTGCGCAGCAGGCTCTGCGCCTGTTCCTCGACCACCGCGATGAGGCGGTTCCACATCACCTGCGTGCGGATGGCTTCAAGGGCGGCCTTGCTCATGTCGTGCGCTCCAGGTGGATGTAGCCGGCGGTGTCGATGCGGGCGCTGAAACCGCTCGCCACCATCGTTGATGTTTCATGCTCGGCGATGATGGCCGGACCCTTGAGCGTCGCGCCCGCCTTGAGGTCGAAGCGCCAGTAGACGGGCGTGGGCAGCGGCTTGCCCGCCTTGCTGTCAAACACCTTGCGAACGTGTTTCGCCTTGGCCGCCGCCTTGCGCGGTGCCTTGCGTGCCGCGGCAGGCGGCTTCACCGTGGATGACACCGTGACCGACCATGTGGTGATTTCGGCCTGCTGGCCCGGAATGGTGAGGCCATAGACGGTTCCGTAGGCCGTCTCGAAGGCAGCCTTCAGCCTTGCGCCGTCGCTGTCGGCCAATGTGCGCACCGGAATGCCGATCTGGATTTCGTGACCCTGGCCGACGTATCGGCCATCGGCCACGATCCGCACCACCGGCCTTGCGCCGCCGATCGCGGGCTTCACCACTGCGGTGGCATCCTCGATCATCGCCTTCAGCAAGGCATTCACCCGCCGTGCGTCGAAGTCGTCCAGGCTGATGATGGCGCTGCGGGTGATCTCATAGGCGATGGGCGCTTGCAGGAAGCCGATGGCGGAACCGACGCCCGCTCCCATCGGGACGATGATGTGGTCGATCCCGACCTTTTCGGCAAGGCGGCAGGCGTGCAGCGGTGCCGCTCCTCCGAAGGCGATCATGGTGGCCGAAGCGATATCCTTGCCGCGCTCGATGGCATGAACGCGGGCGGCATTCGCCATGTTCTCCTCGACAATCTCGGCCACCCCGGCGGCGGGCCAATAGTCTGCCAGCGACAGGGGCTTGCCGATGTCGTTTGCAAGGGCCGTGACGCTCGCCCTTTCATCAAGGGCAATCTTGCCGCCTGCAAAGAACTGCGGATCGATCTTTCCGAGCGCGATGTTGGCGTCGGTCACGGTGGGTTTCGTGCCGCCCCGGCCATAGGCTGCGGGGCCGGGCGTGGACCCGGCGCTATCGGGGCCGACAGTCAGGCGGCCAAGCTTGTCCACGCGGGCAATCGAGCCGCCCCCGGCGCCGATCTCCACCATCTCGATCACCGGAATGCGCACCGGAATGCCCGAGCCTTTCATGTCACGATAAGCGCGTGCAATCTCGAAACGATGGGCGCGTTCAGGCTCGCCGTTGCTCAACAGGCAGATCTTTGCGGTGGTGCCGCCCATGTCGAAGGATACGACCTCCGGCAGCTTGCATTGATGCGCGATGCGGCTGGCGAGAATGGCACCGCCCGCAGGGCCGGATTCCACAAGCCGGATGGGAAAGCGGGCTGCCGTTTCAAGTGTCGTCAATCCGCCGCCCGACATCATCAGGTAGAGCGGTGCGCCAAGGCCCGCCCTGGCAAGCCCCTCCTGCAAGCGATGCAGGTAGCCCGCCATCAGGGGCCGCACATAGGCATTGGCCACGGTGGTGGAGAACCGTTCGTATTCCCGGATCTCCGGCGCCACTTCACTGGAGATGCACACCGTCACGTCTTCCGGCAGCAGCGGGCGCAGGAGTTCGCGCAGGCGCTGTTCATGGGCGGGGTGGGCATAGGCATGCAGGAAGCCGATCGCCACGGCCCGCACGGCTTCGGCGCGGATCCTCTCCGCCAGTTCCGGCACTGCGGTTTCGTCGAGCGGGATCAACGCCTCACCGGTCACGGCGAGGCGTTCCCGCACGGTCAGGCGCAGGTGTCGCGGCACCAGCGGTTCTGCCCGGTCGATCATCAGGTCGTAGTGGTCGAAGCGCTTTTCGTAGCCTTGCTCGATCACGTCACGGAAACCCTCCGTCGTGATGAAGGCAGTGGTGGCGCCCTTGCGCTCGATCAGGGCGTTGGTGGCAAGTGTGGTGCCATGAATGAAGACGTCCACGTCTGCCGGTGAAAATCCGGCCTCGGCCAGAAGCCCGAGTGCCCCCTCCAGCACCGCAACTTCAGGGGCGGCGGTGGTGGTGAGCAGCTTGCCGCTCCAGCGCCTGGGGCCTTGTTCCAGAACAATGTCGGTGAAGGTTCCGCCGATGTCGGCGGCAAGCTTGAGGGGATGAGCCATGGTCTTGATGGCAATGCCGCAACTACTGACGTTTGACAAGCACCACGACCTCAGCTTGAACAGTCCAAAGAGAGCATTTCCATGAGCAAGATCACCATCCAGGATGTGGCACGGCGGGCAGGGGTCAGCGTCGCCACGATCGACCGCGTGCTGAACCGCAGGCCGGGGGTGAAGGCGCTGACGGTGGAGAAGGTGGAAACCGCCATCCGCGAACTGAATTACCAGCCCGACCGGATTGCCGCCCGCCTTGCCCGCGGCAAGGACTACCGCCTCTGGTTCATCCTGCCCACCACGGCAGGCGAGTTCATGCAGTCCATCGCCGCCGAGGTGGAAGATGCCGCCCGCCGCATGGCGGCAGAGCGCGTGACCATCATGGTGCGCAAGGTGGACGTGTTCGATGGCCCGCTCCTCGCCCATGTCCTGGATGAAATGGGTGATGATGTGGACGGCGTTGCGGTGGTGGCCCTCGATCACCCGGCGGTGCGCGAGGCCATCAATGCGCTGGTGGCACGGGGCAAGACGGTGGTGACCCTGGTGTCGGACGTGCCGGGATCGAAGCGCACCCATTTCGCCGGGATCGACAATTCATCCGCCGGCCGCACGGCGGCGGGCCTGATGGGCCGCTTCCTGCGTGGCCAGAAGGGCAAGATCGGCCTCTTCGCCGGTTCCCTCTCCCTGCGTGACCACATCGAGCGGCAGTTCGGCTTCGAGCAGGTGATGGCCCATGAATTCCCGCACCTGCAAATCCTGCCGGTGCGCGAAAGCCGCGACGACGTGGAGCGCAGTGCGGAGCTGACCGCCCAGCTCCTGAAGGAACACCCGGACGTGATCGGCATCTACAATGTGGGTGGCGGCACCAAGGGCATCGTCTCGGGGCTGGAGTCGTCGGGCCGGGCGGGTGATGTGGTGTTCATCGCCCACGAGGTGACGGAAGGCTCACGCAAGGCGCTGATCCGTGGCACCATCGATGCCATCATCAATCAGGATGCGGGCCATGAGGTGCGCTCGGCCGTGCGCGTGCTGATCGCCAAGGCCGACAATGCGCCACTCGTTGAAGCGCAGGAACGCATTCGCATCGATATCTTCATGCGCGACAATCTTCCGTAAGACATGAAAAAGGCCGGGCTGGCGACCATCACCACCCCGGCCATTGCAGCACGGCAGCCGCTTCAGAGCTTCTTGAGGCCCGCTTCGATCTGCTGGCGGCGGCCTTCAAGGAAGGGCGGCAGCGAAAGTGTCTCGCCCAGCGTTTCCATCGGTTCATCGGCATGGAAGCCGGGGCCGTCGGTGGCTATCTCGAAGAGGATGCCGTTCGGCTCGCGGAAGTAGAGGCTCTTGAACCAATAGCGGTC
>JAEUMJ010000117.1 GCA_016792865.1 Hyphomicrobiales bacterium
ATCGTGGTCATTTTCGGCGGTTCCGGCACCGGCAAGACCATCCTGCTCCGCCTCATCGCAGGTGTGGAAGAACCGACATCGGGCAGCATCCTGCTCGATGGCGAGGATGCCACCGACATTGCGCCCGAACATCGCAACGTCGGCATGGCCTTCCAGAACTTCGCGCTTTTCCCGCACATGTCGGCGGCGGAAAACATCGCCAGCCCGCTCCGCGCCGTGAAAGCGTCCGAAGACAAGGTGCAGGCGGGCGTCGCCAGGGCGGCAAAGCTTCTCAAGATCGATCATGTCCTGGGCCATGCGCCGCGTGAACTGTCCAACGGGCAGAAGCAGCGCACCGCATTGGCGCGCGCCCTTGCGGCGGAACCGCAGATCCTGCTGCTCGATGATCCGCTGCGCAACGTCGATGCCAAGCTGCGCTTCGAGATGCGCCTGGAACTGCCGCGCCTCCTCCGCCAGTCCGGCGCCACGGTCCTGTATGTGACCCAGGACTATAAGGAAGCCATGGCCCTCGCTGACCGCATCGCGGTGCTCGCGGGCGGCAGTTTCGTGCAGATCGCAACGCCGGAAGACATCTACCTCCGCCCGGCGAACCTCGGCGTCGCCCGCCTCTTCGGCGACCCCTCGATCAACACGCTGGAGACGGAACTTTCGGCCGACGGCAGCGCCGTGACGATTGCGGGAAAGTCCATCGCCATTCCGGCGGGCCACAAGGCCCATGGCGGAAAACCCGTCATCTTCGGCGTGCGGCCCGAAGCCATCTCGCTGTCAGGCACAGGGCTGGCGGCGGAAGTGATGGCGGTGACACCGCTCAACGAGCGCGTCGTGCTCTTGCTCGCGGCGGAAGGCGGCTGGGAACTGCTGGCCTCGCTGCCCTCTTCCACCGCCTCCATTCCGGAACCCGGCAGCACCGTTCACATTGGCTTCGCTGCCGATGGCACCCATCTGTTCGACAAGACGACAGGAGATCGCCTCAATGGCTGAACTCGTCCTCAATGCGGTGGACAAGATTTACCGCACGAAGAAGAAAACCGTTCACGCCGTGAAAAACCTGAACCTGACGGTGAAATCGGGCGAGATCGTCGCGCTGCTCGGCTCGTCGGGTTGCGGCAAGACCTCCACGCTCCGGATGATTGCGGGGTTCGAGGAAGTCTCGAACGGAAGCATCACCCTTGCGGGCAAGCCCATCCACACGCTCCCGCCGTCGCAACGCGGCGTGGCCATGGCCTTCGAAGCCTATTCGCTTTATCCGCCCCTCACGATCGGCGACAACATTGCGTTTGCACTCAAGGCTGCGCGGCTGCCCGCCAGCGAACAGCAGGCGCGGGTCAAGGCCATGGCGGACATGCTGGAGATCGACGGCATCCTCAACAAGTATCCGAGCAGCGTCTCAGGCGGGCAGCAACAGCGCGCCAGTCTCGGCCGCGCCCTTGTTCGCCAGGCCGGACTCTACCTGCTCGACGAACCCATGGGCCAGCTTGAACCACAGCTCCGTGCGGTCCTGCGGGGTCGCATCAAGCACTATCTGCGCGAACACAACTGCACCACCATTCTCGTCACCCACGACCAGACCGAGGCCAATGCTCTCGCTGACCGCATCGCGGTGATGGAAGGCGGCATGTTGCAACAATATGCAACGCCTGCGGAACTGAAGGCGGAACCGGCCAACCTTTTCACCGGAACCTTCATCGGCGAGCCGCCCATGAACGTGTTCGACGCCAGCGTGACCGCCGACTCCGGCACCGTGACCTTCACCACGGACGGCGGCGCCAGGCTCTCATTCCCCGCGTCCGAATTCTCCGGCAACCTGCTCAAGCAGTTGTCAACGCGGAACCGCATCACCCTTGGCATCCGCCCCTATGCGCTGCATGTGGGCGATGGCCCCATCACCGGAAAAGTGTTGTCGTGCCAGTGGTTGGGCGATCAAACGCATGTGGCGGTTGAAGTCGGTGGACGCACCGTCGTTTCAGTGGCGCACGAGCGTATCGTCAGGAAGCCGGGCAGCGACCTTTCGCTGAATGTCGCCGCCGCCAGCCTGCACATCTTCGACATCGAAAGCCAGAATGCCATCGCCCATGGAGGCGCGCTCGCATGAAGGACGCCATCCTCATCGGCATCGACGCAGGCACATCGGTCATCAAGTCCGTGGCCTTCACCATCGACGGCACGCAACTGGCTGCGGCGGCCATTCCGAATTCCTACGTCACGTTGCCGGATGGTGGTGCGGAACAGGACATGGCCCGCACCTGGGCAGATGCGGCGAAGACGCTCAAGCAGTTGACCGAAATCATTCCCAACCTGGCGGAGCGTCTTGTCGCCATTTCCGTCACCGGCCAGGGCGACGGCATCTGGATGATCGACAAGGCGGGTGCACCCGTTGCACCGGCGTGGCTCTGGCTCGATGCCCGCGCCATCAGTGAGGTGAACGAATTCACCTCGACCGGCGAGTATGCAGCCCACTACGGCCGCACCGGGACGGGCGTGAATGTCTGCCAGATGAGCGTTCAGCTCACCTGGATGCGCCGCAATCGCCCGGACATCCTCGAGAAGGCCACGCATTGCTTCCATTGCAAGGACTGGATCTATTTCAATCTCACGGGCGACCGCGTCACCGATCCGTCGGAAGGCAATTTCACCTTCGGCAATTATGCCACGCGCGAATATCATCTCGACATCATGGACAGCCTCGGCTCCGGCGCCCTGAAGCGCCTGGTCACGCCCATGGTCGATGGCACGCGCGTGAACGGCACGCTCACCGCTGAAGCCGCAAGGCAAACCGGGTTGAAGGCGGGCACGCCCATCTGCCTCGGTTATGTCGATGTGCTCTGCACCGGGCTGGGCGGCGGGTTGTACGACCCGACGGGCCAGTCCGGGTGCACCATCGTGGGTTCCACCGGCATGCACATGCGCCTCCAGACGGATGTGGGCAAGGTGAAGCTCAACAGCGAGAAGTCGGGTTACACCATGGTGTTTCCCGCACCCGGCATGGTGGCGCAGATCCAGTCGAACATGGCCTCGACGCTCAACATCGACTGGCTGCTGGACATGGGCCGCGGGCTTCTGCAGGAGCATGGCATCGGCAAGAGCCGCGCCGAGATGCTGCAAGGCATGGACGACAAGCTCCTTGCCCGCGCCCCCGCCGCGATCCTGTATCATCCCTATATCTCGAAGGCGGGCGAGCGTGGTCCGTTCATGGAACCGTCCGCCCGCGCCATGTTCAATGGCCTCGATACCGGAACGGATTATTTCGGTCTGATGCGGGGTGTCTTTGAGGGCCTGGGCCATGCAGCACGCGATTGCTATTCCGCCATGGGCCCCATTCCCGCCGAGGTGCGGATCACCGGCGGGGCCGCCCGCTCAAAGGCCCTGCGTTCCATTCTTGCCAGCATCCTGAAAGCGCGGATCCGCAGCATTACCCGCGAGGAAGCGGGCGCCGCAGGAGCCGCGATGATCGCTGCCGTGCAACAGAAGCTCTACCCGGACATGACCGCATGCGCGGCCCAATGGGTTGAGCCACACCTCACCGCCATCACCGAACCGGAAGAAGGGTGGGTGAAAACCTACGACGCCGCCTACGAAGCCTATGTCGAGGCCCGCAACGTCATGCGCCCGGTCTGGCGCGGACTTGCCGAGGCCCGCCGCATGGGTGCTGGAAACTGATCATGACCAAGACACCTCCCCGCAAGATTGCCGTCATCGGCGACCGTTTCATGCTGTCCTCCATGTTCGAGGAGGCACTCCGCGAGCGTTGCAAGCTCGTTGAAATCGAGATCTCCAGCCACGATCTTCCGTGGCCGGATGAACCCATGGAACATGGCTATGCCGTCCAGGGCATGGATGGCCTCAAGGAATACATGGGTAGCGCCGACCAGGTGGTGGAACTGACCGGAGACGCCGAAATCCTCGTCACCCACCTTGCGCCGTTGTCCTCCTCGATCATGGATCGCCTGCCCCGGCTCAAACTCGTTGCGGTGTCGCGCGGCGGCCCCGTCAACATCGACATGAAGGCCGCCCGCGAACGCGGCATCACCGTCGTGAACACGCCGGGCCGGAATGCCTCGGCCGTGGCTGAATTCACCATCGGCGCCATCCTCGCCGAAACCCGCAACATCACGCGTGGCCACGAGGCCCTGCGCAACGGCGATTATCGCGGCGACCTTTACCGCGCCGATGTCACGGGCCGCGAACTGTCCGAAATGACGGTAGGGCTTGTCGGCTACGGAGAAGTGGGCCGCCGCGTGGTGAAGTTCCTCAAGGCCTTCGGCTGCCGCATCCTCGTCAGCGACCCGTATGTCCAGCTTTCCGCAGAAGACCTGCGCGACGGCGTGATCCAGTGTTCCTTCGACCGCATACTGGAAGAGTCGGACGTGCTTTCGTTGCACCCCCGCGTCACGCCGGAAACGACCCGGATGATGAATGCCGAAACGCTGCGCCGGATGAAGAAGGACGCAACACTCGTGAACACCGCCCGCGGCCCCTTGATGGATTATGAGGCCCTCTACGAGGTGATGAAGGAAGGGCACCTGCGCGGCGCCATGCTGGAAACCTTCTCGGTGGAGCCGGTGCCGCCCGACTCCCCCCTGCTCAAGCTCCCGAATGTCACGCTGACGCCTCACATCGCAGGTGCATCCGTCAAGACGGTGCGCTATGCGGCGGGTCTCGCGGCAGAGGAAGTGCGCCGCTATTTCGCCGGAGAGGGTCCGCTGAACCGGTGCTGATGGAGTAGCTATGAAAGACCTGGGCAAAGTCGATGTGGTGGTGGTTGGCGGCGGCATCAATGGTGCAGGCATCGCCCGCGACGCCGCCGGACGCGGCCTCTCCGTCATCCTTTGCGAGAAGGGCGATCTTGCCGAAGGAACATCTTCCCGGTCCGGCAAGCTGATCCACGGCGGCTTGCGCTATCTCGAGTATTACGAATTCCGTCTGGTGCGCGAGGCCCTGATCGAGCGCGAAGTCCTCTTGCGGGCCGCACCGCACATTGTCTGGCCCATGCGTTTCGTGCTGCCCCATTCACCGGAGCAACGCCCGGCCTGGCTCGTTCGCCTCGGCCTGTTCCTTTACGACCACCTCGGTGGCCGTGAGCAGTTGCCCGGCTGCCGCCGCATCGACCTGCGGCGCGACCCGGAAGGCAAGGCGATCAAGGACGACTACAAGCTCGCATTCGAGTATTCCGATTGCTGGGTCGATGACGCGCGCCTCGTGGTGCTGAATGCGCTCGATGCCGCCGCCAAGGGCGCCCGCGTCATGGTGCGCACGGCCGCCACCAAGGCCCGCCGCGTCAACGGCGCGTGGGAGGTGGAATTCACAAGCAGCAGCGGCGAGGCATTCCGCGCCACGGCCAAGGCGTTGGTCAATGCCGCCGGGCCGTGGGTGGAGAATGTCATCAACGGTGTGGTGGGATCGAACTCGGCGCGGCGCGTGCGCCTTGTGAAAGGCAGCCACATCATCGTGAAGAAGTTCTGGGAGGGGCAGAATGCCTATCTGTTCCAGAACCACGACAAGCGCGTGATCTTCGTGAACCCCTATGAAGGTGACAAGGCGCTTATCGGAACGACCGACATTCCCTACGAAGGCAAGGCCGAAGACGTGGCCATCAGTGAAGATGAGATCGACTATCTTCTCAAGGCCGTGAACCGCTATTCCCGCACCCAGCTCAAGCGCGCCGACGTGCTGCATTCCTTCTCGGGCGTGCGCCCGCTCTACGACGACAATGCTGCGAATCCGTCGGCAGTCACGCGCGACTATGTTTTCGATGTGGAAGGCACGCCGCCGCTCCTCTCGGTTTTCGGCGGCAAGATCACGACCTATCGCAAGCTCGCCGAACATGCGCTGCAAAAGCTCCGCCCCACCTTTCCGGACATGGGCGGCGACTGGACTGCGAAAGCGGGCCTCCCCGGTGGCGACATGCCCGGCGGCTTCGATGCCTTCCTCAAAGGGATGCAGGCAAGATATCCCTGGCTCCCTGCCGAGGTCGCCCGGCATTATGCGCGGTTGTACGGCTCGCTTTCGGAAAGGCTGCTGAATGGCGCGAAATCACTGGCCGATCTCGGTGGTCATCTCGGCAGCACGCTCTACAAGGCAGAGGTGGATTATCTTCGCGCCCATGAATGGGCGATGAGCAGCGACGATATCCTTCTCCGCCGCACCAAGTCCGGGCTGCACATGACGGATGCGGAGAAGAAGGTGCTCGCCGCGCTGTTCTGATCCTCAGTTCCGTTCCAGCGCCAGTGCCTCCGTCACGGCAATCGCCGACATGTTGACCACGCCGCGCGATGTGACCGAGGGCGTGAGGATGTGCGCGGGCTTTGCCGTGCCGAGAAGGATCGGCCCCACGGGCAGCGAGTCGCCGAATACCTTGACCGTTTGATAGGCCACGTTTGCCGATGACAGGTCGGGCATCACCAGCAGGTTGGCATCGCCCGTCAGCGTGGAAGACGGCAGCTTGCGTTGCCTGACCCCCGTGATCAGCGCGGTATCGGCCTGCATCTCGCCGTCGATCTCAAGCTGAGGGGCGCGCTGCCGCACCAGATGAAGCGCCGACCGCATCTTCGTGGTGGAGGGCGTGTCGAAATCCCCGAAGTCGGAATGCGAGACAAGCGCCACGCGCGGCACGAGGCCAAAGCGCATCACATGGTCCGCGCACATCAGCACATTGTCGGCAATGGCCGCAGGCGTTGGGTCCGGCTGGACATGGGTGTCGGCCAGGAAGACGATGCCACGCGACGTGATCATCAGGCTCATCGCCGCAAGTTCGTTCACTCCCGGCGCAAGCCCGATGATGTCGCGGATCAGTCGCAGCTTGGAACGGTATCGCCCTTCCAGTCCGCAGATCATCGCATCCGCCTCGCCACGATGCACGGCCAGCGCCGCAATCACCGTGGTGGAGGTGCGCACCAGGGTCCGCGCCGCGTCGGGCGTGATCCCCTTGCGCCCTGCCACATCCACGAGTGTCGCAACATAATCCCGGTAGCGCGGGTCATCTTCGGGGTTGATGTTGGTCACGTCCGTGCCCAGGCGCAGCGAAAGCCCATAGCGCCTGATGCGGGATTCGATCACCGCCGGACGCCCCACCAGGATCGGCCTGGCAATGCCCTCCTCGATCAGCACTTGCGCGGCCCGCAACACCCGTTCGTCCTCGCCATCGGCATAGATCACCCGGCGCGGCGCCTTCTTTGCCTGGGCAAAGATGTTGCGCATGATGAAACCGGACTTGAAAACAAAACGCTGGAGCTTGTCGGCATAGGCTTCGAAATCGTCGATGGGGCGAGTGGCCACGCCGCTGTCCATTGCCGCCTTCGCCACGGCGGGGGCCACGCGCAGGATAAGGCGGGGATCGAACGGAGACGGGATCAGGGAGTCCTTGCCGAACAGCCGTGTCTCTCCGCCAGACGCGCGTGCCACGATATCGGACGGCGTTTCACGGGCGAGTTCGGCAATGGCCTGAACCGCCGCCCGTTTCATGTCCTCATTGATGGTGGTCGCCCCGACATCGAGCGCACCCCGGAAGATGTAGGGGAAGCAAAGGACGTTGTTCACCTGATTGGGATAGTCCGACCGTCCGGTGCAGATCATCACGTCGGGCCGGGTGGCCAGCGCCTCCTCGGGCATGATTTCGGGATGTGGATTGGCCAGCGCCAGCACCAGCGGTTGCTGCGCCATCGCCTTCAGGAACTCCGGCTTCAGCACCCCGCCTGCCGAAAGCCCCAGGAACACGTCGGCTCCGGCAATGATCTCGGCCAGCTTGCGGGCTTCCGTCTTCTGGGCAAAGGCTGCTTTCCACTTGTCCATCAGGACCTGGCGCCCTTCATGGACAACGCCTTCGAGGTCCGCGACCCAGATGTTCTCGCGCCTGGCACCAAGGCTCAACAACTGGTTGAGGCAGGCCAGCGCCGCAGCACCGGCACCCGACGCCACGATCTTGACCTTGGCAATGTCCTTGCCCGCCAGCCTGAGCGCATTGGTGACAGCGGCTCCGACAATCACCGCCGTGCCATGCTGGTCATCGTGGAACACCGGGATCGACATGCGCTGCCGCAGCCGCTCTTCCAGTTCGAAACACTCCGGCGCCTTGATGTCCTCCAGGTTGATTCCGCCGAAGGTCGGTTCAAGCGCGGAGATGGTTTCCACCATCGCGCTGACATCGGTCTGCGCGATCTCGATATCGAAAACGTCGATGTCGGCGAACTTCTTGAACAGCACCGCCTTGCCTTCCATCACCGGCTTGGCCGCGAGCGGACCGATGTTGCCGAGGCCGAGCACCGCGGTGCCGTTGGAAACGACGCCCACGAGGTTGCCCCGCGCCGTGTAGCGCGACACCATTGCCGGGTCGGCATGGATGGCCTCGGACACGGCAGCCACGCCCGGAGAATAGGCGAGCGCCAGATCCCGCTGGTTGCCGAGGGGCTTTGTCGCTCGCACCTCCAGTTTGCCGGGCCTTGCGCCCTCATGATAAATCAGCGAACCGCTCTTGAGGTCGGTGGACAGTTTCGACGACATCGTATGCTGGGCCTTTCGGAATGTGCGGCGTTAAGCGAAGTTGGCGTGCCAGTGGCGCGCAATGTCGATGCGGCGCGGGATCCACACCTTGTCTTTCGACATCACATGATCAATGAAGCGCGCCAGGCCAAGGGCGCGGCCGGGGCGGCCGACAAGGCGGCAATGCAAGCCCACCGACATCATTTTCGGCGCGCCGCGGCGACCCTCTTCATAGAGGCAATCAAACGAATCCCTCAGGTACTGATAGAAGTGATCACCCGTGTTGAAGCCCTGCGGTGTCGCAAAACGCATGTCATTGGCATCCAGCGTGTAGGGGATGATGAGATGCTTGCCGCCGTCCGGCTTCTTCAGCCAGTATGGCAAGTCATCCGCATAATCATCTGATGAATAGAGGAAATTTCCTTCCTCCATCACCAGCTTGGTGGTGTTCATGGAACAGCGCCCGGTGTACCAGCCCAGTGGCCGTTCACCGGTCACTTCGGTATGGATGCGGATCGCCTCGGCAATCTGTCGGCGCTCCGTCTCTTCGCTCATGTCCTTGTGTTCCACCCACTTCAGGCCGTGGCTGGCGATCTCCCATCCCGCTTCCTTCATCGCCTGCACCTGATCGGGCGAGCGCATCAGCGCGGTCGCAACGCCGTAGATGGTCAGCGGCACCCTGCGCTCGGTGAACATGCGCCACAACCGCCAGAAACCTGCGCGTGCGCCATATTCATAGATCGATTCCATGTTCCAGTGGCGTTGCCCCGGCCAGGCTGCGGCCCCCACGATCTCGGACAGGAACGCCTCGGAGGCGGCATCGCCGTGCAAGATGTTGTTCTCGCCGCCTTCCTCATAATTGAGAACGAATTGCACGGCGACGTTGGCCCCTCCCGGCCACTTCGGATCGGGAATGGCGCGGCCATAACCCTTCATGTCGCGTGCATATGTCATAACGACTCATCCTCCGCAGGAAAATCAGCAGTCCGGTGAATGTGATAGCGCATCTGCAAGTCCGGCAAAAGCCATGGCCTGCGGTACGGAACAATCGCCATGTGCCTTCGTTAATCAGGGGTAGGCCGAGTCCAACTCGGCATGCGCCGTCTCCCGCACAGACCGTCAGCAGCGTTTAGGAGGTACATCATGTGCGATTACAGTTTGGAATCCCTCGTGAGCCGTGAAGCAGAAGTTGGCGACGTGATCGTCAGTTGCAGCTTCAAGACCACGACCACCCGCGGCTTCTGTTCCCCGGAACGGCCGGAAGTGGCCGTGTGCCTGAAACCCGGCACGGAACTCGCCTTTGAAGGCCCGGTGCAGACATCAGGCATCTGGGGCTATGTCGAGCAGGCCCTCAGCGCCGATGCACGTCTCGCGCGCTTCCGCCAGATCGACATGGACAAGCCCGGCACGCATCACGATGCGCTCGAGCTTGCCGATGGCCGCATCTTCAAGGTGAATGCGCTGCGCGAAGGCCAACGCGCCACCGTGCTCCAGTTGCCGAAAGATGGCGAGGGTGCGGAACATCATCACCATCACACCGTTGTTGCTGCTGAGCCGGTTCGCGAAAGCGAGCTGACTTAGAGGCAACCTCGCGCGTCGTCCGCCGTCCCTGCCCGGGCGGCGCGCTGCCTCTTTCCCTGCGCTTCATGTCCCGCACAGCATGAAGTGAAAACACCTCCACGGCCTCCGCGCGGCGGCTGAAGGAGATCAGTCCAGACGGAACCGATCCGGTACAAGCCGCGTTTTCCCCTCAGCAACTCCCAAGGAGAAACATCATGCAACGCATTCTTTGTTCCACCGCCGTCCTCGCCCTTCTCATGGGTGCCCCTGCCCTTGCACAGGAAACCACGCCGAAGCCTGCGGGCGATTGCAGCGCCGTGGGCACGGACAGCGATCTGTGCAAGGACAAGTCCAACAACCAGAACAACCAGGGCAGCAATGCCGGCAACAACAACACTGACAGCGGCGCTGCGAATGCTGCCGCAGGGCAGGTTCCTGCCGCCGGCAGCACGACCGGCGCGGCAGACAATAACGCCGCCCAGACCACCGTTCCCAAAACCGTTCCCGGCAACGACAATGCTGCCCAGAACAACAACACCGACAACATGACGACGGGCACGACCACCCCATCGACGGATTCGACCGCTGCCACGCCAACCGCCCCGGTGGATGGTGCAAGCACGGCCAACACCGCTGGCGTGGCGACCGGAACGCAGTTCCTCGCATCCCAGTTCATTGGCCGCACGGTCTACAGCTCCGCCAATGAGAACGTTGGCGAGATCAATGATCTCGTGATGAACAAGGATCTCGACACCATCGTCGCCATCATTGGCGTGGGCGGTTTCCTTGGCATCGGTGAAAAGGACGTGGCTGTTCCGATTGACCAGATCACCGTCACGGCTGACGCCAACACCGGCATGACCGACGGCACGACCACGGGCACGGGCACCGGAACCGGCACCACCACTGACAACACCACGGCCGGCGTGGCCACCGCCACGCCCAAGCTGACCATCGCAATGACCCGCGAACAGCTTGACAAGGCCCCGGCCTTCGACCGCACGGCCCTCGCGCGGTAAGCGGAAAACGGCAGCAGAAACAAACGACGGGGGAGCAATGCTTCCCCGTCTTTTTGAAACCAGCAACGACAGGAGCCTGAAATGAAAAGTCTGATGATCACGGCACTCGCCGCAACTTTCGCGGTCGGGTCGATCCTGCCCATCACCACCGCCACTCCGGTTGAGGCCAAGACGAAGGTGGACGTGGATGTCTACCTCGGTGTTCCTCACTACCGGTATCGTCCTGGTCCGGACTATCGCTTCCGCCACGGCCACGGCTGGTATCTGCCGCCCCGCTTCCACAGGTATCGTCTCACCTGCGGCCAGGCGAAATGGCAGGTGCGCGAGCGCGGCTATCGCAATGTGGCGACGATCGAATGCAACGGCCCCATCTACACCTTCCGCGCCCTGCGCAACGGCCATCGCGTGAAGGTGTATGTGAACGCGCGTTCGGGAGCGGTCTGGAGGGCATAGGCCGCTTCGGCTGCACTTCGGTTCTGGCCCGGCCGCCCGCAATGGTGGTCCGGGCCATTGCCGTCACGATGACAGGGAGTTCCCTTCATACCGCAACCACAAGATCACGGGATGGAGTTCGTGATGGCGGGACCGCTGCAGAGAGATCCTTGGAACGATGTCGGCGGCCTTGCGTTCGAGACGGCAAGGATCGCCGCATGGCATCTGGATTTCAGCACGAATATCTTCACCTGCTCTGATCAATGCCTCAGCCTCTTCGGGCTGAAGCGTCATTCCTTCGATGGATCGTGGTCCTCGATCGAGCGCTGCGTTCATGCCGCCGACCTTGATGGCCTGCGGAAAAGCCTGCATGCAGAGAGAAACGGCCGCACAAGGAACGAGGCCGAGTTCCGCGTGCTCTCCGAAAAAGGCGAACTGCGCTGGCTCCTGTCTCGCGCCACGAACGGCGGCAGCACCTGCCATGGCGTCCTGATGGACGTGACCTCCCGCAAGTCATCGGACGAGGCGGTCGCCATCCTCGCATCCATCGTCACCCACTCCGAGGATGCCATTTTCACCACCACCCTGGCCGGAACCGTGACGGGCTGGAATCACGGCGCCCAGCAACTTTTCGGCTATGCGCCGGAACAGATCATCGGTCAGCCGGTCATGAGGCTTTTGCCGCCAAAGCAATCGGGCGAACAGATTTCCGCACTGGAAGCCATCACGCGCGGTGAAACCATTCGTCCCTATGACACCCGCCGCATGCATCGCGATGGTGAGGCAATCCATGTCTCGCTTTCCATGTCGCCGATCCTGAACGGACGCGGGCAGGTCATTGGCTCATCCACCATTGCACGGGACATCACCGTCCGCCGCCAGCAGACGGAGGCATTGCGGCAGAACGAGGCGCGTCTTCGCCTTGCCCTCAGGAGTGCGCGAGCGGGCGCCTGGGATCTCGATATCCGGAAGGGCGAGTTGCACTGGTCGCAGGAGATGTTCCTCCTCTACGGGGTGGACCCTGTCCACGGCGTGCCAGGGCGGGCCGAGCGCGATGCCATGATCGATCCGGCGCACCGTGAGCGCGTGGACATCGAATACCAGCAGGCGCTGAAGGCAGGAGGATCGTTCAGCCTTGAGTTTCCCATCCATCGCAAGGACGGCTCGATGATCTGGACTTCGGTGGTCGGCGACATCACCAAGGACGAGACGGGGCATGCGACCAGCGCCCGCGGCATCGACCAGGACATCACCGAGCGCAAGACCTGGGAAACCCGTCAGAACATGCTGTTGCGCGAACTGTCCCACCGGGTGAAGAACATGCTCGCGGTGATCCAGTCCATGACCCGCCAGACCCTGCGCTCGCATCGCGACCCCGACAGGTTCCTGAGCGTGTTCGAAGGCCGCATCCAGAGTCTCGCCGCCTCACACAGCCTCCTTACCGACGCGGATTGGCGCGGCGCATCGATCACGGACATCCTCCGGTCGCAACTGGCGGGAATGACCGACAACCTGAGTGAGCGCTTCCGGCTGCGCGGGCCAAACGTCCTCCTGTCGGCGGATTCGGCAACCCAGTTCGGCCTCGTGCTTCATGAACTTGGAACCAACGCGCTGAAGTACGGCGCCCTTTCGCGGCCGAAAGGCCGTGTCTATCTGTGCTGGGCCATCCGCAATGGCACGTTGAAGATCCTGTGGCGGGAACGGGGTGGGCCTGAGATTCCGGAAGCTCCGGACTACGAAGGCTTCGGGTCGGCGCTGATCCTTTCGACAGCGGCCAATGTGACGCGCCGCTTCAGTCCCAAGGGGCTGAGCTGCCGCTTCGAGATCACGCTCTAGGAACATCACATGCGCGCAGGCGTTTTGTGGATGGTCGCGCAATCCTGCGCTCAGCACAAGGGAGACCATGACAATGGCCACAGCACATCCCAATCACGAATGGATTTCCAGCGAAGACGTTGAAGGCACCAGTGTCTACGACAATTCCGGCAACAAGATCGGCGAAGTCGATCATCTCATGATCGACAAGCTCTCCGGTCGCGTCCACTACGCCGTCATCAGCTTCGGCGGTTTCCTGTCACTGGGGCACAGCCATTATCCCCTGCCGTGGGACGCCCTGTCCTTCGACAAGAAGCTCGATGGCTTCCGCACCAATGTCACGGAAGACCAGCTCCGCGATTCCCCGGAGTTCAGCGACGACAGTTGGCAGAGCCGCGATTGGGAACGCAACATCCACGATTACTATCGCGTGCCGCCCTACTGGGGCGTCTGAAGCTTGAACCCAAGAGAAAGGAGGAGAGACTTTCGTCTCTCCTCCTTTTTTTCATCATGCGCAGCGATGCCTACGGGTTATCGACATGCTCAGGCAATGACTTGCGGCTGGTTTCCGCGAATTCTTCCAGTTCCTGGATGGTCATTGAATCATACATGCCGCGCGCTGCCCCCTTCAATTCACTGACAGGGGCCTCGCCACGTTTTGCAGCAAGCGCCGCACCCGCGGCTTTCTGCTGGGCTTTGGATTTTGCAGGCATTGGAGAATCTCCTTTCGGAAAGCCGTCCCACGCAGGGACGCATCACCTTCAACGCCGTCCCGCCGCCGCCGTTCCGGCCTCAGAACCTGCCGGTCAGGGCAAGAATGAGGACGATCAGGAGCAGCAGGCCAATGCCGCCTGAGGGGCCATATCCCCACGACCTGCTGTAGTTCCACGTCGGCAGGGCGCCGATGACGATGAGTATGAGCAGGATGATCAGAATTGTGCTGATGGTCATAGAGAGTTCCCTCCGTTGCAATCGACGTTCAGGGAAACGCAGGTGTTGCCGGGAAAGTTCCCTTCGTGACAGGGTTGCATGGGAGGCGCTCCCACGGTGGCAGCCCCCCTCCCCCGCTCAGTGCCCTGAGTCATCTCCTGCGGAGTTGATCTTGTCGGTCTCCATGCCGAGCAGTGCGGCAAGGCGCACCCGCGCACGGTTCACCCTGCTCTTGACCGTGCCCACGGCGACCTGCGTGATCTCCGCCACCTCCTGATAGGAGAAGCCGGACGCGCCCACGAGGATGATGGCTTCCCTCTGGTCATCCGGGAGTTGCAGCATGGCCTGGCGAAGATCCGCCATGTCGAGATGCGATTCCTGCCCCGCCGGCGTGGCCAGTTGGTTGATCAGCTCGCCATCGGTGTCCTCAACCTCGCGCTTGCGCTTTCGCTTGCGCAACTGGCTGAAGTATTCGTTGCGGAGAATGGTGAAGAGCCACGCCTTCATGTTGGTGCCAGGCTCGAAATCAGTCTGGTGATGCCACGCCTTCATCAGCGTTTCCTGCACCAGATCGTCGGCGTAATCGGATTTCGACGCGAGCGACAGCGCAAACGCCCGCAGCTTCGGAATGACCGAGATCATGTGTTCGCGGAATTGATGCTGTTCCGGCGTCATCGCCGCAGCAGATTCCGCCGAACGCTTCGCATTCGGATCGGTCAATGTCACTCCTCACCCTTCTTGTCGAGCTTGCGCAGGAGTTCGAGAAACCGGTCGGGGACGGGTTGCTTGGCAACATCGTCGTAATAGTCCCTGAGCCGCCGCCCGATCATGTCGAAGACTTCAGGATCCTGTGGCGTTCGAGATGCTGCTTTCAACTTGGAACTTCCCTTGGCTTTCTTGCCCTTGTCCTCGTCCGAAATTGCCATAATCAATGTCCCAGCCTTCACTGCGCTGTCCGTCCCCAGAGCGGCGGACGCCGGCAGCACACTTCATAATGCCTTGTCATTGGCAATGTTCCAGCGGCTTGACATATTTTTTTGCGGGTGCGGAACCACGACCCACAGGAACCGTTTAAGGTGAACGCGGAATACTGTTCGACAGGAGGGAGGACACATGGGTCTGTCAGCGCGCGTGGCGCCGTACTTGCCACAACTTCGCAGGTTTTCCAGGGCCTTAACGGGGGCCCAGCAATCCGGCGACGCCTACGTTGCAGCGGTGCTGGAGGCGGTGATCGAAGAACCTGCAAGCCTCGATACGCATGATGACACCCGTATCGCCCTGTATCGCCTGTTCTGCCGCTGGTGGGAATCCATCGCGATCAACCTCAAGGCCAGCCCGCCCTCCGGCGACCCGGCGTGGATCGCCATGGCGCAGAAACGCCTCGCCAGCCTGCCACCCCTCGCCCGCGAGGCCATGTTGCTGCGGTCGGTCGAGGGCTTCTCTCCCGAAGAAATCTCCATCATTCTGGATCGCAATCTTGATGACGTGCACATGCTGATCAACCAGGCTTCTTCCGCCATCGCCGAGCAGATGGCCACACATGTGATGATCATTGAGGATGAGCCGGTGATCGCCATGGACTTGCGTGAAATCGTGGAGAGCCTCGGCCATACAGTGACCGGGGTTGCCCGCACCCACAGGCAAGCGGCAGAACTGGTGAAGCAGAAGAAGCCCGGTCTTGTGCTGGCGGATATCCAGCTTGCCGATGGAAGCTCAGGCATCGATGCGGTCAACCAGATCCTCACCGCCTTCGAGGTTCCGGTGATCTTCATTACCGCTTTCCCGGAGCGTCTGCTGACGGGCGAAAGGCCGGAGCCAGCCTTCCTCATCACCAAGCCCTTCTCACCTGAGATGGTGAAGGCCGTGATCAGCCAGGCACTCTTCTTCGACACCAGGGCGCGCGCCGCCGCCTGACCTCCACCGTGCCGGAATGTACGGAACCAGACTCTTCGCGAAAGCGTTTCAGGAGTCTGGAAAGGAGATCAACATGGTGCGTTTCTGTGCGCTTTCGACAATTGCAGCTGCAATGCTGATGCTTCCACTTGCGGGCTTGGCCGGAGCATTCTCCAGTTCTGTCCTGCTTGCCGGAGGCATCAGCGTGTTCGGCCTTTCGGTCGCGCTGTGCAGCGGCAATCTTGAGCAGCATTGATTTCATCAGTGATCTGAACAAGAGAAGGAGCAATCGATGAACTGGAACAATGTGGAAGGAAATTGGAAAGAGTTCAAAGGCCGCGTCAAGCAGCAGTGGGGCAAGCTCACTGATGATGACCTCGCCCGCATCGAGGGCCGGCGTGACGAACTCGAGGGGCTCATCCAGCAGCGTTACGGCTATGCGCAGGATGAATCCCGCCGCGAAATCGACACGTGGCTTGGCCGCATGTAGATGACTGAACTGACATTCCTCCCCAACTTCGAAGGCTGGAGTTCTCTCCAGCCTTTTTCTTTGCGTCCGGGTAATGGGGTCAGTCGAGAGGCAGCGTGATCTCGCCCTCGCCGCGCAGGTCAACCTGCCAGGCGCCATCGGCGGATCGGCTCACCCGCTCATCGGCCGGGGTGTCCGCACCCCTGGCCAGCACAAGAGTCAGGCTACCTTCTCCATGACCGAGCGAGATCGTGAAGCGGTCCCATTCTGCGGGAACGCAAGGCTTGATGCGAACCGATCTGCCGTTCTGCCAGGTGACACCCAGAATGGCCTCCAGTCCCGCACGATAGAGCCAGCCGGCAGCGCCCGTGTACCACGTCCAGCCCGCGCGCCCGACATGCGGCGGCATGGAATAGATGTCGGCTGCAACCACATATGGTTCAGCCTTGTAGCGGAGGATTTCGTCTTCGCTCAGCGCGTGGTTGACGGGATTGAGCATGGAAAAAAGCTGATACGCACGTTCCCTCTGCCCCAGCCTGGCATGGGCGAAGACAGACCAGATCGCACCATGGCTGTATTGCCCGCCGTTCTCGCGCAGCCCCGGTGGATAGGAGCGGATGTAACCGGGGTCCGGCTGGGACACATCGAAAGGCGGCGTGAAGAGAAGCGCCAGCTTGTCATCGGTCCGCACCAGTTGCGACCAAGCCTCGTCCAGCGCCATGGCAGCATGGGCTTCAGGTGCCGAACCGGAGATCACCGCCCATGACTGCGCAATGGCGTCGATCCGGCATTCGCTGCTGTCCTTGGAGCCCAGCGGCGTCCCGTCATCGAAGAAGGCACGACGATACCACCTGCCATCCCAGCCATGCTGTTCCAGCGCCTTCTCCAATGCCGTGATTGCCTTCCGCCATCGTGTGCTGCGGGCCTTGTCTCCACGCTTCTCGGAAAGCGGCGCAAAGCGCTTCAACGTGTCGATGATGAACCACGCGAGCCATGTGCTTTCGCCTTGACCCTTTTCGCCCACGCGGTTGAAGCCGTCATTCCAGTCGCCCGTGCCGATCAGCGGCAGGCCATGGGCACCGGTGGTCAGGCTCCGTTCCAGGCCACGGCAGCAATGCTCATACAGCGTTGCCTTCTGCCCGGACACGAGCGGCGGATAGAAGGCGTCATGCTCATGCGGCTCCAGCGCACGCCCCTCGACAAAATGAACCTCTTCGTCAAGAACGTCCGTGTCTCCCGTCACGCCCACATAGTGCACGGTGCAATGGGCCAGCCACACAGGATCATCGCTGATGCGGGTGCGCGTGCCCGTGCCGGACCCCGGAAGCCACCAGTGCTGAACATCGCCTTCGGGGAACTGCCGCGCTGCCGCACGCAGGATATGGGCCCGCGCAATGCCGGGGCGCGCAACGGCCAGCGCCATCGTGTCCTGCAACTGGTCCCGGAATCCGAAAGCACCGCTGGCCTGATAAGCGCCCGCACGGCCCCACATGCGGCATGACAGGGCCTGATAGAGCAACCAGCCGTTCAACATGACATCGGCGGAAGGGTCCGGTGTCTCCACCCGCACCTTCCCCGTGGTGTCGCGCCAGAACGCCTTCACTTCGTCGAGCAAGGCTTCCGTGTCGGCCCTGCGGTAGTGCTTCACCGCCTCACGCGCTGCGCCCGCATTTGCGCCCGCCCCCAGCACGATCGTCACGACGCCGGACGACGCCGCACCCACCGTCAGCTTCTGCTGAAGCGCCAGGCATGGATCGAGGCCCGCACCCGTCTTGCCGGACAATCCTTCTGCCGAAAGCAAGGCTGCGGGCGACGCCAAGGTGCCGTAAACACCAAGAAACTCCCGACGGTCCGCCATCATTGTGCCTTGCCGTCCCACCATGTCGGCGAACACGGTCTTGCCCGCATGATCCGGCGACCATCCGTTCTGCGCCATCAGGGCGCCCGTCTCGCTGTCGATTTCAGTCGCAATGTGGAACGCGGTGGTGCTGCGTGCGGCACCCAGAACGAGGTCAGCGTAGAAGGTGACGGCAAAGCTGCGCGGCTGCGGCGATGCCGACCTGATGCGGAGGCGCGAAATCCTCGCTGCCCCGGAGACCGGAACAAACACCAGCAGCTCCAGCGTCACATCGCCGAACTGCGCTTCATGGAGGGTATAGCCGAAGCCATGCCGGGTCTTGAACACGCCCGTTGCAAGTCCTTTTGGCTGCACGCAGGGACTCATGACCTGACCTGTGCCGAGATCCTTGACGTAGATCACGTCCGACGGCGGATCGCTGACGGGATCGTTCATCCATGGCGTGATCTGGAACTCGCGACTGTTCTCGAACCAGGTATGACCGCCACCTTCCGCCGAGCACTGTGTCCCGAAGTCGGCATTTGCCAACACGTTGATCCACGGTGCGGGCAACGGCCTCCGGGCATCATGCAGGATGACATATTCGTTCGTGTACGGATCAAATCCGCCAAAGCCGTTGAAGAACAGCAGCTCGCCGCCGTCACCACCGGGCGGTGGCGTTTTCCGCACGGCGGCAGGCAGGGCCGGCAGCGGCGCAGCGGGTCGTGTGCCGGGGGGAACCTGCATGCGGGCCACCTGCCGGGAAATGTTCCCCGCGCGGGCGTGCAGCGTGACGCGCGCAACGGCAGGCAGCATCGCCACCGTCTCCGGCGGCAGGAGATCGGCACGGAGCGCGAAGATCTGGGCGGTCGTGTCCCCTCCCCCGGTTGCTGCCTGCGACTTGCGCACCAGATCCTCGATCGCAACCTGAAGATCCTGGATATAGGACGAGCGCTTCTCGTTCAGGATGACGATATCCGCGGAAATGCGCTTGGCCGACCAGTAGCCCGCCGCCCGCAACACCTGCCGCACGATGTCGAGATCTTCGAGCGCATCGATGCGCACCAGCAGGATGGGCCGCGTGCCGGACACGCCGGAGGCCCAGAGCCGCGTCTGGTCCCGCAACTGTTGCACGAGGACATGTGATTGCGGGCGTGCGGCCGGAGAGGCATAGACGATCAGGTTGGAGAGCTTGCGAAAGACATCGGCTTCATTGCCTTCGATCGCGAAGTGGCGGAGCTGCACCCGGGCATGGGTCCAGGCCAGCACGCTTGCCCGCTCGAACGCCTGTTGCTGTCGGTGCATGTCCACAAGATCGAGAACGCCTTCACGGCTTTCGCCAACCACCGTCCACAAGGTCCAGCAGCCCTGGTGGCCGGGTTCGACGCGCATCCTGTCGCGCAGGGCAAACACCGGGTCGAGAACCGTCCCCTGCGAACCGCTCCACCGGTGCTTCGGTTGCAGTGCATCCGCCGTTGCCACGCCGTTGCCACGCCCCAGGAATTCGGCGCGCGAGGTTTCGAATTCAAGGCTGCGGGCGCCACGTCCCACCGGCAGAAGGAACTGCGCAACCCAGATTTCCGGGTCGTTCACCTCGCGCCTGCGCCGCATCGCCATGACAACGCCCAGCTCGGCATCGAATTCCGTCTTGATGAACATCTTCGAGAAAGCGGGATGCGCCATGTCGGCTGCCGCCTGCGCCAGCGCCAGTTCCACATAGGTCGTGACCTCGATGACACGCGGCCCCGACGCGAGATTGGTGACGCTGATGCGCCGCGCTTCCGCGTCACTTTCAGTCGAGACGACACATTCAAGCTGGGTCGAGAACGTCCCGTCGCTGCGTCTCACGCTCACCTTGTGCTCGGCAAGCTCCGCCTCGTAGTGTGACGGCTCACGGAAGCGTGGTGAGGAACCGGCGGCCCATTGCTCACCTGAATTCACGTCGCGCAGGAAAATGAACTGCCCCCATGGATCGAGCACGGCATCTTCACGCCAGCGCGTCACCGAGATTCCGCGCCAAGAGAGAGAGCCGGTTCCCGTCGCGGTGATCATCGAGGTCAATTGGCCGTTCGAGAGGAACTGCACATCGAGACTGCCACCTGCCCGCGGGTCAACCGGACGCGGCGCGGCGGCAGCCGTTTCGCCCCGGATGTCGGCGGGCGTGCTGGCA
>JAEUMJ010000143.1 GCA_016792865.1 Hyphomicrobiales bacterium
CAGATATGAAGTGAGCGATTACAATGCCGATGCCACCCACCACAATCATGCAAAGCAGAAGCCCGAACATGGATTTTGTGTCTGACCCCAAGGCGCTTTTGATCCGCTTCCAGACGGTTGCAGCGGGAGGTTTCCAATCCATGTCACTCGGACTTTCTCAATGCGACTCCTTGGCCATGGTACAGACCCCTATTCAGACCCCTAATTTGGTCTGGCTTTGGGCATTCGTCCATGGACGACAGCGAACCATTGCGGGAACCAGGCCCGTCAAAAAGCCCTGAATGAGGGCCTCTGGCGGTCATCAGCGGACACTGGCGGGGGAAAATGGCGGAGAGGGAGGGATTCGAACCCCCGGTACCCTTGCGAGTACTTCGCATTTCGAGTGCGACGCGATCGACCACTCTGCCACCTCTCCGCAGACGGGTTGCCCCGTGGTCGTGGGCGGGCTCTTAGCCGAGGCTTCGGCGACTGCCAACCCCCAATTCGGGGTTGCCGCCAGAAGTCGGCGGGAAGCGGTCCCGCCCATCATCCGGCCCCGGTTCAGGCCCGGCGCCCCGGCTCGCCGCATTCACGGGCCGGCCGCGTTCGTGGGCCGCCCCCTCTTTCCAACCCTCCTGCCGCCCCCTCCTGCCGCCCCCTCCTTCCCCTCTCCTACCCTGCCCCCAACCAAGGGATGCCCGCGCCCCGTCGCCTACAGGTTGACTGGCCCTCCCAAGGTGCTAGAAGCCCCCCGTTTTGAACAGGCTGACTATGTATTGCTTCCCTGCCACCGCCCGTCGCGCGTGCGCCCTTCCGGGCGGGATGCTGCATGTGCGCTCCCTCGCCAAACAGACGAAACTCACGAAAACCAAAACGTTGTGAGCCTTCTCCCCCGGCCTTAACCCCTGCGGGGGCGGAAGGCCGGAACGATCATGCCGTGAGCGGAGCGCGACACATGCGGGCTTCCAGGGGCGGAGAAAACCAAGGAGTTACCCCGATGGGATACAAGGTTGCAGTTGTCGGTGCCACAGGCAACGTGGGCCGGGAAATGCTGAACATTCTGGCCGAACGTCAGTTCCCGGCAGATGAGGTGCACGCCCTCGCCTCACGCAAGTCGATCGGCGTGGAAGTGAGCTACGGCGACAAGACGCTGAAGTGCAAGGACCTCGAAACCTTCGATTTCTCCAAGGTCGATTTCTGCGTCATGTCGGCAGGATCGTCGGTGTCGAAGGAATGGTCTCCGAAGATCGGCGCCACCGGCTGCATCGTCATCGATAACTCCTCCTGCTGGCGTTATGACCCGGAAGTGCCGCTCATCGTTCCGGAAGTGAATGCCGATGTCCTGAACGCCTACATGGCCAACAACAACCGCCGCAACATCATTGCCAATCCGAACTGCTCCACCGCCCAGATGGTGGTGGCGCTGAAGCCGCTGCATGATGCGGCAACGATCCGGCGTGTGGTGGTTGCCACCTACCAGTCGGTGTCGGGCGCGGGCAAGGAGGGCCTCGATGAACTCTGGAACCAGACCAAGGGCATCTTCGTCACCGATGCGCCGGAACCCAAGAAGTTCACCAAGCAGATCGCCTTCAACGTCATTCCCCACATCGATGTCTTCATGGACTCCGGCGACACCAAGGAAGAATGGAAGATGATGGCCGAGACCAAGAAGATCCTCGATCCGAAGATCAAGGTCACGGCCACCTGCGTGCGCGTGCCGGTGTTCGTGGGCCACTCGGAAGCCCTCAACATCGAATTCGAGAAGCCGCTCTCCGCCGACGAGGCCCGCGAGCTGCTGCGCGAAGCGCCCGGCTGCATGGTCGTGGACAAGCGCGAGAACGGCGGCTACGTGACGCCGGTTGAATGCGTCGGTGACTACGCCACCTTCATCAGCCGCATCCGCGACGACCAGACCATCGAGAACGGCCTCAACATGTGGGTCGTTTCCGACAACCTGCGCAAGGGCGCTGCCCTCAATGCGGTGCAGATCGCCGAGGCCATCATCAACCGCGGCCTCATGAAGAAGGCCGCCTAGGCACAGAGCCTCACCAGGCGAAACGAATGTCCAGTGGGCGGGGGCTTTCCCCGCCCTTCTTTTTTCATGCCGGCGACAGCAGTGCCCTGATCTGCGCGGGCTTCCGAATCACATCGGCGAGTGTTGCGCTGTCCAGGCGCTTGAAGAAATCCTCAAGCGCATTCGAGAACAGGAACTTGAGGCCACAGGCGGGCGCAATGACGCAGCCCGTGTTACCCGGCACGAAGCACTCCACGAAATCCCCGCCGCCTTCGAGTTGCCGGACGACAGCGCCAATCGAGATCTCTTCCGCCGGTCGCGCCAGGTGAAGGCCGCCATTGCGGCCACGTACCGATCGCAGAAAACCGCCGCGGGTCAATTCGTTGGCCACTTTCATCAAGTGATTGCGGGAAATGCCGTAGATCGCGGCTGCATCGGCAATGGTCACCAGCTCCGGCGCACGGCTGGCGCAGAGGATGAGAAGCCGGAGAGCATAATCGCTGAAACTCGTCAGCCGCATGTAGAAGTCCTTCGGGCACAACATGCGCTTGTACAGCCTTTTGCAGCCTTGATTCAAATCAAGGTGGAGCGGGAATTCCTCCTTTAAACATGCATGCGAAATACATCGAAAGAGGAGAAACCCATGAAAATGAGAATGATGGCGCTTCCGATCGCGCTGGCCCTGATGTCCGGCACGGCTTGGGCCGACAGCCTTGTCCGTGTGACCCTGATCGACAAGACGGGTGCTGCCGACGCCGGCAATCTCCGCCTCGGCATGGGCATGAATGCGGACATGTCGAAGGCCAAGATGGCCGTCAATGCCAACCCCAATCACGTGCCGCGCGGCGCGGTGCGCTTCGATGTCACCAATCTCGCCAGCGCCATCGTGCACGAAGTGATCGTGGCGCAGATCACCAGCGACAGCCAGATCCTCCCTTATGACGAAGGTCGCGGCAAGGTCGATGCCGAACAGCTTTTCACCCTGGGTTCGGTGAACGAGATCGCACCCAACAAGTCCGTCTCGCTCACGCTCAACCTGACCCCCGGCAAGTACCTGCTCTATTGCAACATCGCCGGGCACTACATGGCCGGCATGTGGACCGTGGTCGAAGTCCAGTAACGGCAAGAGAAATTTTCAGAAGGAACGACAACATGTCAACTCCCGCAACCCTCAAGGCCCTTCTCGGCACGCCACATCTTTCCCGGCGCGGCCTGTTCGCCGCCGCCACCGTCGCCGCCGCCGCCTCTCTCCCCGTCGTCGAAGTGGCCGCGGAAGAGGTCATCGACATCGCCAAGCTCCCGCGCGTGACGCAGAAGATGGTGGCCCCGCCCTTCCTCCCGGAACACACCCAGAAGGCCGAAGGCGGCCCCAAGGTGATCGAAGTCACGCTGACCATCGAAGAAAAGAAGATGATCATCGATGATGAAGGCACCGAAGTCTGGGCCCTCACCTATAACGGCAGCGTTCCCGGACCCATGATTGTTGCCCATGAAGGCGACTATGTTGAAGTCACCTTGCAGAACCTGCCCGGCAACATCATGGAGCACAACATCGATTTCCATTCCGCAACGGGTGCGCTGGGGGGTGGTGCGCTCACCAAGGTTCTTCCCGGCGAGCAGGTGGTTCTGCGCTGGAAGGCAACCAAGCCGGGCACATTCGTCTATCACTGTGCACCGGGTGACGTCATGATCCCCTATCATGTCGTGCATGGCATGAACGGCGCCGTCATGGTGCTGCCGCGCGACGGGCTGAAGGATGGCGAGGGAAAGCCCCTCACCTATGACCGGGCCTATTTCATCGGCGAGCAGGACTACTACATCCCTCGCGACGAGGCCGGGAACTACAAGAAGTATGAAGTGGCGGGCGAGAACATGTCCGACGCCATGGATGTGATGCGCACGCTCACGCCCACCCATGTGGTGTTCAACGGCGCCAAGGGGGCACTCACCGAGAAGGGCGCACTGACGGCCAAGGTCGGGGAAAAGGTTCTCTTCATCCATGCCCAGGCCAACCGCGACTCCCGCCCCCACCTCATCGGCGGTCACGGGGACTATGTGTGGGAGGGCGGCTCCTTCAACGACCGGCCCGACACGAACCTGGAAACATGGTTCATCCGGGGTGGTTCCGCCGGAGCCATGCTCTACCGCTTCGACCAGCCGGGCATCTATGCCTACGTCAATCACAACCTCATCGAAGCCGTGATGCTGGGTGCCACCGCACACGTGGTGGTGGATGGCGAATGGAACGATGACCTGATGACACAGGTCTCCAAGCCCACCCCCTTTACACAGGGGTAGGCCGTATGTTGCGCACCGGAACCAGTGTCCTTCTTGTGGTGCTTTCTGCGGGCCTCCTCCACCTCGCAGGATCGGGCACGGCCACACTGGATATGGTTCCGGTCGCAACGGGCGGCGTCGGCCTCAAGGTGTCGCGCTACGAAGTGACGGTGGCGGAATGGAACGCCT
>JAEUMJ010000048.1 GCA_016792865.1 Hyphomicrobiales bacterium
CAGATCGACCCGGCCCTGCGCAACCGCTACCCGCATGAATTCTCCGGCGGCCAGCGCCAGCGCATCGCCATTGCCCGCGCCATCATCCTCAAGCCCAAGGTGGTGGTGCTGGACGAGCCGACCTCGGCGCTCGACCGCCAGGTGCAGAAGCAGATCGTCGATCTTCTCCGCGACCTGCAAAGGGCGAACGGCCTTTCCTATCTCTTCATCAGTCACGATCTGGCCGTGGTGCGCGCCATGGCGGATCACATCATGGTCATGAAGGATGGCCGCCTCGTTGAGGAAGGCACGCCCGACGAGGTGATGGACCACCCCTGCGATCCCTATACCCGCCGCCTGATGGCAGCGGCCTTCGCACAATCACATCCGGCCTGAGTGCTTTCGCAAATCCGTCTTCGCCGCGAGCGTGTTTGACTCTCTCCCCTGCCGCATGGCAGTATGACACCCATGTGCTTCCACCTCACGACATCGGGCGAGGTCATTCCTCTGCTGTCGCGCACCGCCAAGACGGATGTCCTGGTCAATTGCGCCCGCATCGGCTTCAAGCCGTAAGCCCCTGTTCCTGAAATAAAATCTGCCGCCTTCGCAGCGGCCCTTTCCATTTCAAGGCCGGAGTGCATCCAGTGACCGTTCATCAGAAGAACCTCAACATCGAAGAAATCGTCAAGCAGGACATCGCCCATCATTTTCATCCGTTCACGGATCACAAGAGCTTCCATGCCGCCGGCGGCCCGCGCGTCATCACCCATGGTGACGGAATCTATGTCTGGGACGGCAAGGGCAACAAGATCCTCGACGGGATGTCGGGCCTGTGGTGCGTGAATATCGGTTACGGGCGCAAGGAACTGGCCGAGGTCGCCTATCGCCAGATGCAGGACCTGCCCTACTACAACACCTTCTTCAAGACGACGACGGTGCCCGCCACCGAGCTTGCGGCAAAGATCTCCTCGCTGCTGCCGAAGCGCTTCCAGCACATCTTCTTCACCAACTCCGGCTCCGAGGGCAACGACACCATCGTGCGCTGGGTGCGCCACTACTGGAAGGTGATGGGCAAGCCCTATCGCCAGCACATCATCGGCCGCCGCCGTGGCTATCACGGTTCCACCTGGGTTGCGGCCAACCTTGGCGGCATGGTCGGCATGCACGAGCAGGGCGGCACCCAGCTTCCCGGCTTCCACCACATCCAGCAGCCCTATTGG
This sequence comes from Hyphomicrobiales bacterium, assembly GCA_016792865.1. GTDB lineage: Bacteria > Pseudomonadota > Alphaproteobacteria > Rhizobiales > Aestuariivirgaceae > Aestuariivirga. The sequence goes on from JAEUMJ010000048.1 coordinate 1,200, forward strand.
TATGATTTCGGCGGCAACAAGTCGCCTGAGGATTTCGGCCTCGAAGCCGCGGCGGAACTGGAAAAGAAGATTCTCGAACTGGGACCGGACAATGTCGCCGCCTTCATCGGCGAGCCGATCCAGGGTGCAGCGGGCGTGCTCATTCCGCCCTCAACCTACTGGCCGGAAGTGCAGCGCATCTGCCGCAAGTATGGCGTGCTCATCATTTCCGATGAAGTGATCTGCGGCTTCGGGCGCACCGGCACGTGGTTCGGCTTCGAGCAGTTCGGCTATCAGCCGGACATCATCAACATGGCCAAGGGCCTGTCGTCGGGCTACCTGCCCATCGGCGCCATCGCCTTCTCGGAAGACCTGATCAAGCCCTTCTTCGAGAAGGGCGGCGAATTCTATCACGGCATGACCTACGACGGCCATCCCGTAGCCTCCGCCGTGGCCCTCAAGAACATCGAGATCCTGCAGGACGAAAAGCTGGTGGAGCGGGTCGCCGCACTGGCGCCCAGGTTCAACGCCATGCTCAAGTCACTCGAGGATCATCCGATCGTCGGCGAGACCCGCAGCGTCGGGCTGATCGGGGCGCTCGAGCTCACCCGCAACAAGGCCACGCGTGAACGCTTCAACGAGCCGGGCCGCGTCGGCACCATCTGCCGCGACCATTGCTTCAATGCCGGTCTGATCATGCGCGCCTGCTGGGACACCATGGTCCTGGCGCCGCCCTTCTGCATCACCGAGAAGGAGATCGACGAGATCGGCAGGCTGGCACGGATTGCGCTCGACAAGACCCTGGCCGATGTCAGGGCCGAGGTGGCGTGAGCGGGAAGTTACAACTTTTGGGCGATGGCCCTGTGCCATCTGGCCCGGATATTGCTAGGCATCATGGACCAAACACGGTCCGAACGGAGGGCGTAAAAGCATGAAGACCATTCTCCCAACCCCCACGATGAATCGCCGCAAGCTCCTTCGGGGCAGCGGGGCGCTGTTCGCGGGCCTGACACTCCTGCCATACAAGGCGATGTCGGAAGAAGAAAAGAAACTCAGCTTCTACAACTACGACACCTATATCGGCGAGAACACCCTTGCCGACTTCACCGCCGCCACCGGCATCGAAGTGAAGATGGACCTCTTTGCCGACGGCGATGAGCTGTTCACCAAGCTGAAGGCGGGCAATCCCGGCTATGACGTCATCGTTCCCACCAACGACAAGGTGGAACGCATGGCGAAGGCCAACATGCTGATCCCGCTCGACCATGGCAAGATCCCCAACATCGCCAACATCGATCCGGCCTTCCTGAACCCGTCCTTCGATCCGGGCCGCAAGTTCTCGCTCCCCTACATGTGGGGCACGGTGGGCATCGGCTACCGCAAGTCGAAGGTGGCGGATGCCTCCTCGTGGAAGGTGATGCTGGACGATCCCGCCCATGCGGGCCGCATCGCTTCCCTCGGCGACCAGGAACACAACATCGGCGTCGCCCTCAAGTATCTGGGCTATGGCTACAACTCCACCAACATGGATGAGTTGAACAAGGCCAAGGAGCTGCTGATTGCCGCCAAGAAGGGCATCAAGAAGTATGCCGACGACAACGGCCAGGATCTTCTCGCCCAGGGCGAAGTGGATCTCACCATGGAATACAACGGCGACATCGCCCAGGTGATGGCCGAAGACGACGACATCACCTATGTGGTGCCGAAGGAAGGTTCCAACGTCTGGGAAGACACGATTGCGATCGCCGCCGGCGCACCGCACCCGGAGAACGCCCACGCCTTCATCAACTTCATCTTCGACAAGGACAACGGCAAGCACATTGCCGAAACCATCCAGTACGCCACGCCCAACAAGGCCGCGCGCGAGATCATGGACGAAGCCTACCAGAAGAACCCCGCCATCTTCCCGCCTTCGGACATCCTGGCAAAGTGCGAGTATGCGGCCTATCTCGGCGAAGAGGCCCTGAAGGTGCGCGACGAGATCTGGACCGCCATTCAGGCGGCCTGAGTATCGTGATGTCCTGACATGTGGGCGGAGACGCGATGAGCGCCTCCGCCTTTTTTCTTGCGAGAGCTGAATGCCGTTGCCGCCACCACCCGCCCTGCCCTTGACCGTGATCCGTGAATTCGTTGCCGGGCATTTCGGGCTCACGGGCGACTATGCCCGCCTCGACGGCGAGCGTGACCAGAACCACCGGCTGGTCACGGCGACGGGTGCCTATGTCGTGAAGGTGATGAGTCCGGCGGAAGGGCTGGCGCTGGCCGAAGCCCAGGCGGATGCGCTCCGTCACATTGCGGAAACCGCTCCCGCCATCCCGGTGCCGCGATGCCATGCCGCCACCTCAGGCGCGGTTGTCCCGGTGCTGCGGCATGAGGGGCAGGACCATCCCGTGCTGGTCCTGGACTGGCTCGACGGCGAGGTGATTGCCGAGTCCCGCCTCACCCCGGGGCAATACCGGGCCTGGGGCGAGGTGATCGGCCGCCTCAACCACGCGTTGCGCGGTTTCACCTCCGCCTTCATCATGTCGCGCAAGCTCGACTGGAACACCGCCCGCTTCAGCGAGACGGGCTTCCGGCTGGATCACGTGCCCGCCGAGGCAGCGAAGCTCATCAGCCCGGTGATTGCGGAATTCGAGCGCGATGTCGCGGCGAAGCTCAGGCATGTCCCGCATCAGGTGATCCACGGAGACGTCCACCCCTACAACACCCTGCGTGCGCCCTCCGGCGCCATCTCCGGCATCATCGACTTCGGCGACATGATCCATGGCGCCCGCCTGCTCGATCTCTCGAATGCCATCGGCGATTGCCTTGTGCCGGGGCATGACTTCGCCTCGGCCATCGAAGGGCTGGTGTCGGGCTTCACCGCCCATGTGCCGCTGGAGGATGCGGAGATTGCGCTTCTCCTGCCTCTCGCCAAGATGCGCCTTGTCATCAGCTATCTTGTCTCGCTGTCGCGCAAGGATGCCGACGGCGCCGTCACGCCGCAGATTGCGGCACTGGCGGCGATCAGCCTCGACGTGCTTCGGGCCTTGCAGGCCAGGGACATGAGCGACGTCGTGCTTCGCGCTGCGGGCCGCGACAGCCCGCAATCCGGTGGCGGCGGGGATGCGGAGATGATGCGCCGCCGCATCGCCGCCATGGGCCCCAAGCCGCTGCTCTTTTACCGCAAGCCGCTGCACATGGTGCGCGGGGAGGGGATGTGGCTCATCGCCGGCGACGGCAGGCGTTATCTCGACTGCTACAACAATGTCGCCCATGTGGGTCATGCCCATCCGGTTGTGGCCGATGCAATCTCGCGCCAGCTTCGCATCCTCAACACCAACACGCGCTATCTCACCGACCAATCGGTTGAGTATGCCGAGCGCCTGAAGGCCACGCTCGACCCCGCACTCGATACGGTGATCTTCGTCAATTCGGGCAGCGAGGCCAATGACGTGGCGTGGCGCATGGCCAATGCGGTCACCGGACGGCGCGGCGCGCTCTGCATGGACAACGCCTATCATGGCGTCACCATGATGACCGACATGCTCTCGCCGTCGAATTATCCGCCGGGCAAGTGGAACATGCCGCTGGTCCGGCAGATGCCGGCGCCCGACCGTTATCGCGGCCCCATCGGCCATGACCATCCCGATGCTGCCGGTGCCTATGCCGCCATGATCGATCCCCTGATCACGGACCTGGATGGTGCCGGGCACGGCGTCTCCATCGGCATTGTCGATTCCGCCTTCATGACCAACGGCTTTGTCGATGCACCCGCGGGCTATGTGCAGCAGGTGGTGGATCGCGTGCACCGGGCGGGCGGGCTGTTCATCGCCGACGAGGTGCAATCCGGCTTCGGTCGCATGGGCACCCACATGTGGGGCCACCAGCATCACGGCGTGGTGCCGGATTTCGTCACCATCGGGAAGCCGGCGGGCAATGGCTATCCCGTCGGCGTGGTGATCACGCGGGCGGACATCCTGGACCGTTTCACGGCCGAGACCGGCCCCTTCTTCTCCACCTTCGGCGGCGGGAACGCGGCCTGTGCCGCCGGGCTTGCGGTGCTCGATGTGATGGAGCGCGAACGGCTGCAGGCCAACAGCCTCGCCACCGGCCAGCACCTGCGCACCGGCCTGCGCAAGCTGATGGAGCGCTTTGACATCCTGGGGGACGTGCGCGGCTCCGGCCTGGCCATCGGGGTGGAATTCGTGCGTGACCGCAGGAGCAGGGAACCCGCCGCTGCGGAAACCACGGAAGCGGTGAATCGCCTGAAGGATGAAGGCGTCCTTGTCGGCACCGATGGCAAACTGGGCAATGTGATGAAAATCCGCCCGCCGCTTGCCTTATCATTGGATCAGGCCGACTTGGTGCTGGCCGCGCTGGCCCGTGTTCTGGCGGCAATGCAGTGAACTTGCGGGGCCGCGGAAAATCGGCTTAAAATCAAAAGAAAAAACATCGCAGGCGAGGGGACAGGACATCTTGGAAGACTGGAAAAGAAACGGCCGCGCATTCTGGACGCTGGGCTCGCCTGCCACCTTTTGGCTCGTTGTCTTCTTCCTCGCGCCGCTGGCCTACCTTCTGGTCCTCTCCTTTTCCAGCAAGGCGGTGATCGACGGGCAGGTCTCGGTCAACGACTATGCCTACCTCACCGGCATCGACAACTATGTCCGCACCCTGAACCCGGATATCATCTCGATCTTCTTGCGAACCCTCTGGTGGAGTGCGCTGGCCACCATCGCCTGCCTTCTGGTGGGCTATCCGATCGCCTTCGCCATCTGCTTCATGCCGGAGCGCTGGCGCCCGCTCGCCCTGCTGCTGATCGTGCTGCCCTTCTGGATCAACCTGCTGATCCGCACCTACGCGCTGAAAACCGTTCTCGGTGCGCGCGGGCTGGTGGGCGGTTCCCTCAACGCCATACTCGAACCCTTCGGCATGCAGGCGGATATCATCGGCACGACACCTGCGGTGATCTTCGGGCTGGTCTATGTCTTCCTGCCCTTCATGATCCTGCCGCTCTATTCAACCATCGAGCGCCTCGACAAGAGCTATCTCGAAGCGAGCCTCGACCTCGGGGCGTCGCAGTTCCAGACCTTCTACAAGGTGACGCTGCCCCTCACCATGCCGGGCATCGTGACCGGCCTCATCCTCGTCTTCATTCCATGCCTCGGCATGTTCCTGATTTCCGATGAACTGGGCGGCACCACCTCGTGGATGATCGGCAACGTCATCCAGTCGCAATTCGGTTCATCCAACGACTGGCCCTTCGGCTCGGCACTGTCCTTCGTGCTGATGCTGCTGACCATCATCGTGCTGTTCATACAATGGTATGTGCAGAACCACTCCAAGGGCGTCGGGGCACAATAATGGCGACACAAATGAAACCGGGCGTCGGCCCGCTGGAATATGGCCGCCGCCGCTGGCTGCAAGCCCTCTTCGCCGTCACCCTGATCGTGCTCTATGTGCCGATCTTCGTGCTGATCGCCTTCTCCTTCAACCAGCAGAACCGTGGCGGCGTGTGGAAGGGTTTCACGCTGGAGAACTACCCGAAGGCCTGGCAGAACCAGTCGATCTACGACGCCATGGTGAATTCCCTCACCATCGCGCTGGTCACCACACTGATCGCAACCGTGATCGGCACCATGGTGGCGGTGATGATGTGGCGTTTCCGCTTCCCGCTGAAGCCGGCCTATGAGGCGGCCATGGGCCTTCCCATCGTCATACCGGAAATCTGCATGGGTGTGGCATTGCTGCTCTTCTTCAACAGCACCGGCCTGATGGGGTTCTTCAGCGCAATGGTGTGGCCGTTCAATCTCTCCACCATCATCATCGCCCACATCGCCTTCTGCTTTCCCTTCGTTGCCATCGTGGTGCGTTCGCGCCTCGTGGGCTTCAACAAGCAACTTGAAGAAGCGTCCCGCGACCTTGGGGCAAACGAATGGCAGACCTTCTGGCAGGTTCTCGTGCCCTACATGAAGCCGGGCATCATCGCGGGTGCGCTGCTCGCCTTCACGCTCTCGCTCGATGACTTCGTCATTACATTCTTCACCGCCGGGCCGGAAACGGTCACCTTCCCGGTGAAGATCTACTCCATGGTCAAGACCGGCGTGAAGTACGAGGTGAACGCCGCCTCGACCATCCTCATCCTCATCACCATTCTCGCCACCGTGCTTGCCATGAAACTGCAAGCCCCCGAAAAGTCAGGTCATTGATCATGGCAGATCCCATCGTCTCCGTTCGCAATGTGTCGCGCCGCTATCCCGGTGGCGTGACGGCCGTCGACAATGTCTCGGTCGATATCATGCCGAACGAGTTCTTCGCGCTGCTGGGGCCGTCCGGCTGCGGCAAGACCACGCTGCTCCGCATGATCTCCGGCCTCGACACGCCGAGCGAGGGTCACATCTTTATCGGCGGCGAGGACATGGCGCTGACCCCGCCCAACAAGCGGCCCACCAACATGGTGTTCCAGTCCTATGCGGTGTTCCCGCACATGACCGTGGCCCAGAACGTGGCCTACGGCCTCAAGGTGACGGGAGTGCCCGCCGACGAGATCAAGCGCCGCGTGGGCGAGGGCCTGGAGCAGGTGAAGCTCTCCCATCTCGCCGACCGCAAGCCCGACCAGATGTCCGGCGGCCAGCGCCAGCGCGTGGCCCTTGCCCGCGCCCTGGTGAAGCGTCCCAAGGTGCTGCTCCTCGACGAGCCGCTCTCGGCCCTCGATGCCAAGCTGCGCGACGACATGCGCCTCGAACTCACGCGCCTGCAACAGGAAGTGGGCATCACCTTCATCATCGTGACGCATGACCAGGACGAGGCGCTCTCGATGGCCACCCGCATTGCCGTGATGGAGAAGGGTGCCATCCGGCAGCTCGCCACGCCGGAAGAACTCTACGAGCACCCGACCTCGCGCTTCGTTGCCGACTTCATCGGCAAGGTGAACCTGTTCGAGGCCGATGTGGTCTCGCAAAAGGGCAAGGCGCTGGTCTGCAATGCCAAGGGTCTCGGCAAGATGAACCTCAGTTCCGACCGCGAATGCGGCAAGCAGGTGACGATTGCGGTCCGCCCTGAGAAGCTCAAGCTTTCCAAGACCTCACCCAAGGTCGATGGCCTGATCAAGGCCGAAGCCCGTGTGCGCGACGTTGCCTATTACGGCGACTGGAGTGAAGTGGTGGTGGAACTCGCAAACGGACAGACGGTCTCGGTCAACGTGCAGAACGAGAAGCGCGACGTGAATGCCAGCGTCACGCGCGGCGAAAAGACCTATGTGTCCTGGAGCCCCACCGACAGCCTCGTGCTGACCGAATAGCCCGGCGCAGCCAGCGCCACAGCAACGACGAATGGGAGCCTGCAATGGCACTTGAAATGGACAAGCTTGGACGTCTTCCGGGCGATGACGCCTTCCGCCGCAGCGACGTGAAAGGCACCCATTGGGAGCCGACCTATGCGGGGGCGCTCTCCTTCATGCGCCGCAAGTACTCGCGTGACCTGGCGGGAGTCGATATCGCGGTCACCGGCGTGCCCTTCGATCAGGCCGTGTCGCACCGGCCCGGCACGCGCTTCGGTCCCGAAGGCATCCGCCGGGCGTCAGCCGAAAATGCCTGGGGTCCGTTCTGGCCGTGGAACTTCGATCCCTTCGATACCCTGGCGGTTGTCGATTATGGCGATTGCTTCTTCGACTGGGGCAAGAAGGAAGACTTTCCGGTGACGCTCGAAAATCACGCCGCCGCCATTCTCGCCGCCGGGTCCGAGATGGTCACCCTCGGCGGCGACCATTACATCTCCTATCCGCTGCTCAAGGCCCATGCACGCAAACACGGCCCCCTGGCGCTCATCCACTTCGACGCCCACCGCGATGTCGAGGTCGACAACGGCGGGCGCATCGATCACGGCACCATGTTCGGCTATGCCGTGCGCGAGGGCCTCATCGATCCGAAGAAGTCGGTGCAGATCGGAATCCGCACCACCTTTGTCGGCGAAACCACCATGGGCTTCCGCATCGTCTACGCCGATGAGGTGCACGACTCCGGCCCGGACAAGCTGGCGAAGATCATCACCGACAAGGTGGGGCAGTCGAAAGCCTATCTGACCTTTGACATCGATTGCCTCGATCCGTCAGCAGCACCGGGAACCGGCACGCCCATTCCGGGCGGCCTCAGCTATCATCAGGCGGCCTCTGTCATCCGCCGCTTGAAGGACGTGAATTTCGTCGGCATGGACATGGTCGAGGTGTCGCCGCCCTACGACCATTCCGATCTCACCTCTGCGGCCGCGGCCAGCCTGATCATGGAATACCTCTGCCTCCGCGCCTGGCAACGCGGTGCCCGTGCCGAACCCATGCCGGAGTAATCCGGCCTAGGCGGCCTTCCTGCGCGGCTTCACCTTCACCACGTCGGCGAGAATGTGCTCTGCCGTGCGCGCGGCCTGTGCTGCAATGGTGAGCGACGGATTCACAGCCGTTGACGAGGGCAGGAACGAGGCATCGACGACATAGAGATTGTCCACGTCCCAGACGCGGCAGTAGGGATCGAGGACCGAGGTGGCGGGATCCTTGCCGAAGCGCGCCGTGCCGCATTGGTGCATGGCGACCTTGATGTCCATCTTCTGCGTGATGATGATGGGATAGCCCATGCTGCGCATCAGGCTGCCCCAATGCTTCACCAGCTCGCCATGGGACTTCAGGTTGTTGGCCACATAGGACAGCCTGATCTTGCCGTCGCTGTCGATGCTCACGCGGTTGTTGGGGTCGGGAAGGTCTTCCGACATGATCCACCAATCCACGCTGCGGGTTGCGAACCAGTCCATCAGCCATTCCGGAATGCCGCGCATGTTGGCGGTCAGCATGCCGCCCTGCAGCTTGCCCAGCCCCTGAACATTCCCCAGGGGATAGGGCTTCACGTCGTTGGCGAGATAGAAGTCGTTGATGCAGAGCGACTTCTGGAACACCACGTTGTTCTTCCTGAAGGGGTTCACGGCCATCATGGCCGTGTTGTTGTGGGCCATGTAATTGCGGCCCAGCTGGTCGGATGAATTGTTGCCAAGCCCCTTGGGATGCTTGCCGTTGGCCGAGCGCAGGAGAAGGGCGGCGGAATTGATCGCCCCGGCGCTGGAGATGAAGAGGTCGCCGTGAACAACCTTCCTCTGCCCGTCCTGCTCGATTTCGACCCCCGTCACCTTCCGTCCGGTGTCATCGGTGATGAGGCGATGGACCATTGACTGCAACACGAGATCGACATTTCCGGTTTCGATTGCCGGATCGATCATGCGCACTTCCGCATCGTTCTTGGCGCCCAGCTTGCAGGCGAAGCCGTCGCAGGTCTTGCAGCGGATGCACTTGCCGCCGGGGTGCATGTCCACGGCAACGGGAAGCGGGAAGGGTTTCAGGCCCTTGGCCCGCAACCTTTCCTCGATGACCTTGATTTCGGGGTCGTGGCCGACGGCGGGATAGGGCATGGGGCCGGAGCGTGGCGGTTCGCATGGGTCCATGCCTGCCGTGCCATGGGTGCCGAAAAGCTGTTCGGCAATGTCGTAGTAGGGGGCAAGGTCGGCATAGGAGATGGGCCATGCCGGTGCCACACCTTCCTCGTGTTGCAGTTCCTCGAAGTCCTGCACCCGGAAACGCAGCGTGGCCGTGCCGAAGAACTTGGAATTGCCGCCCACATAATAATAGGTGGAGGGGTTGAACTCGATGCCGTCCTTGTCGCGCCAGGTCTCGCGCGTGGCATAGCGGCGCTCATGGAAGACAACCTTGACGCTCCAGTTGTCGGCCTCGCGGGGAAGGCGGGTGCCGCGTTCGATGACCAGCACCCTGGCCCCGGCCTTCGCCAGCGTGTTCGCCATGGCTCCGCCACCGACACCTGCGCCGATGATGATTGCATCGTATGATTTCCGGATCGTGTCCATCTCTGCCCTCTGGATTATCCCGTTCGCAACCGTGTTTGCCGCGGCGCTGAATCCTCACTGGAGAATGTCGTGCTGTCGCGATGCATCGCCGCCATCACCGCAAACGAACTGTCGAGGTGAATGCGCATCGCGAGTTCTGCCTGCATGGCGTTGCCGCGCGTCAAGGCGTGGGCAATGGCGGCGTGCTGTTCCGTCACTTCGGCAAGGTGGCCGGGAAGGGGCGCACTCAACTGCCGCATGCGGTCGAGGTGAACCTTGGCGAGGTTGATGAATTTCCAGATGCGGGGGTAACCGGAGATATGGGCGATCAGGCCATGAAAGGCGTCGTCTTCCTCAAGGTAATCCTCCAGCCGGTTCTCCAGCAGGATCACGCGCATGCGGGCAACGCTTGCAACAAGCGCATCGCCGTCCGGTTCCGTCATCAGGTCCGCCGCCCGCCGGACGCTTTCCACCTCCAGGGCGCGGCGGAGCACAAAACCCTCCTCCGCCACGGTGAAGGAAATGCGGCTCACCCACGTCCCGGAATGCGGGAGGATATCGACAAGGTCTTCCTCCGCCAGGCGCTGCAACGCCTCGCGAACCGGCGTCCGGGAGACATGGAAGCGCTCGGCGATCTCCTTTTCCTGCACAGCAGCACCCGGCGGCAGTTCCAGCCGGACAATGGCACGGCGCAGATACTCATATATCTGGTCGGCCTTTGCTGGGGCGCGCTCTGCTGGAAGTGGTCCGGACATTCAGGCTTCCCGATGGAAAAACCGGGAACACTCAATCGCAATTGACAGGTGACCCGCTTTCGGTGCCTAATAACTCATATATTGGTTTTCGAGACAAGCACTTTCAGGACAGGCCCGCGCGGCCTGCGAGGTTTGCCCCATGAGCACGATCAGTTACCTCACGCGCATCGAATTCGGCGAGGGCCAGATTTCCCGCCTGCAAGAGCTTCTGGACGGGCTGAACGTGAAGCGCCCCCTCATTGCGACCGACAAGGGACTGGTGGCAACCGGCCTGGTGGGCAAGATCGCGGCCCTGCTGAAGGAAAAGCCGGCGGTCTTCGACGGCACGCCTGCCAACCCCACCGAGGAAGCGGTGCTCGCCGCCCATGCGGCCTATCGTGACAATGGTTGCGACGGCATCATCGGTCTCGGCGGCGGTTCCGCGCTCGATCTTGCCAAGGGCGTGCGCCTTCTCACGGGGCATGAAGGACCGCTGGCCCAGTACACGCTGGTCGCCGGTGGCCTCTCCCGCATCCATGGCCGCATCTGCCCGATGATCGCCGTTCCCACCACGTCGGGAACAGGTTCGGAAGTGGGCCGCGCCGCCGTCATCATCACGGCGGAAGGGCGCAAGCTTGGCATCATCTCGCCCCACATGCTGCCCTCGATCGCGCTGTGTGATCCGGAACTGACCTATGGCCTGCCTCCGGGCCTCACGGCGGCAACGGGGATGGACGCCGTCTCCCACTGCCTCGAAACCTTCATGGCGCCCTCCTTCAATCCGCCCGCCGACGCCATTGCCATGGACGGTCTCACCCGCGGCTGGCGTTCGCTGCGCGCTGCCGTGGCCGACGGCAAGAACGAGGCAGCCCGCAACGACATGATGATGTGTGCCCTGGAAGGGGCGATGGCATTCCAGAAAGGACTGGGCGCGGTTCATGCCCTCACCCATCCGCTGGGGGCGATCCGCTCGCTGAACCTGCATCACGGCACGCTCAACGCCATTCTCATGCCCGCCGTGCTGCGCTTCAACCGCCAGGCCATCGGCAGGAAATGGGAGACGCTCGAAGCCTTCTTCCAGGCTGCTCCCGACAAGGCGATTGAAACGCTCAACCAGGACATCGGCATTCCCTCCGGGCTTGCCGCACTCGGCGTCACCGACGACATGATGAAGCTGGTCTCGGAAGAGGCGCTGAAGGATCATTGCCATGCGACCAATCCTCGCCTGGCCACTGCCGCCGATTACCTCGCCATCATGCGCGAGGCGGCCTGAACACGAACACTGCGAACAACACCAGGATGAACAGGGGAGACGTCCATGTCTGACATTGCCAAGTACCGCAAGATTTTCGACCTCACGGGCAAGAAAGCCATCGTCACGGGTGGCTCGCGCGGCATCGGCAAGGCGCTGGCCGAAGGTCTGGCCGCACACGGCGCAGACGTGGCCATTGTGGTGAAGAACACCGTGGAGCGCGGTGAAGCCGTCGCCAGGGATATTCGCGACTCAGGCCGCGATGCCTTCGTCATCAAGGCCGATGTCGCCAATGAAGCCGACGTGAAGCGCATGGTCGCCGAGGTGATGGGGCGCTGGGGACGCATCGACATTCTCGTCAACAACGCCGGCATCATCTTTCCCGGCAACATCGAGAGCTATCCCTTGCAGGACTTCCGGAACACCATGTCGGTCAATCTCGACGGCGTCTTCCTCGTCTCCCGCGAAGTCGGCCAGCACATGATCAGGCAGAAGTCCGGCTCGATCATTACCATCGGTTCCATGTCGGGCTACATCATCAACTGGCCCTTCCGCCATACCGCCTACAATGTCTCGAAGGCGGGCGTGCATCAGCTCACCAAGGGCATGGCGGTCGAATGGGCCGAGCATGGCATCCGCGTGAACGCCATCGCTCCCGGCTATATCCGCACCGAACTCACCGACGAGGTGATGAAGGAACACCCGGACGTGGTGAACAACGAATGGGCCAAGGCCGCCGTCCAGAACCGGATCGGCACGGTTGACGAGCTGGTGGGCGCAACGGTGTATCTTGCCTCCGATTCAGCAAGCTTCACCACCGGCGAAGTCATCGTCATCGATGGCGGGCTGACCCTGCGGTAAGCGGCGCTAGGTCATCTCCACGGGCTTGCTGCGGAAGCGTTTCACCGTTTCCGGCAATGCCTTGCGGCAAACGACCGGAGGCAGGCCCTTCAGGATCAGCTCCGCATCCGCCACGGCCTGACGCCCGATATCGAAAAGGGCGTCGGGCATCCCGCCGGTGCGGTGTGCCGAGAGCAGCAGGCCCTCCACCTTCCGGACCGGGTCATCCGCAGGCACGGGTTCCACCGGAAACACATCGGTGGCGGCGCGGAAGCGGCCCTGCCTCACCAGGTCGATGAAGGCAGGAAAATCAACAACCGCAGCCCGGCTCATCAGCAGGAAGGCAGCATCGGGACGGATGAGTTCCAGCTCCTTGCGGCCAAGGAAGCCCTGGTTTTCCGAGGTGACGCCCGCAAACACCAGAATGACCCGTGATGTCCTGAGAAGCTGGTCCAGCGAAACGGATTTCACCCCGGCCTTCTTCAGCACATAGTCCGGCACCCACGGGTCATGGACACTGATCTCGCACTTGAAGGGCGCCACGAGACGGTGGAAGGCGCGCGCCAGGTCGCCATAGCCGATCAGCCCGATGCTTTCGCCGAACAGGCTGAAGCTGCCGACATTGCCATCCAGCCCGTAGGCTTCCGCACCTGCGCGGAAATCACGGTCCGCCCTGGTGATGCCGCGCGCCAGGTCGATTGCCATGCCGAGCGCAGATTCCGCCACCGCATCGGCAAAGGCGGAACCGGGGGTGAGCACATGAATGCCGTTGGCGAAGCAGTAGTCATAGTCGATGGCATCGGTGAAATTCGTCTCCACGTCGATGATGGCGCGAAGCTTCTTCGCCCTCATCAGGCGTTCCCGAGGCAGCCTGGTCTGGCCCATGATGATTGCCGCTTCGCCGAGGTGCATCTCAACCATCGCATCGGGCATGCGCGAGCTTTCATGCACCACCAGTTCGCCGAGCGACTCCAGCCGGGCGCGGGTCGGCGGGTCGAGGATCACATCAAGGGTGCGCGGCAGGGGATCGATGAGGATGAGCGGGCGGGTCATTGGCGGTTGTCCTTTGACCCAGTCTATGGGCTGGCGGCGCGGATGCGCAATGCACCAAATCGCGCCGCAGTTGCCGCGCACGTCCTGTTGCCATCAGCGCATGCAGTCGATTTGCCGCGGACGCGGGGGCAGCGTCCCGTGCCCCATGGTTACCGGCCGTTAACCCTGTCCGCCTAGTGTCGCAGCCATCGCGGGTGGGCTTCTCCTGTTTGTGCCCGGCCCCCGCGAGTCTGGTGGCGTAAGAAGGGGTCATTCGCGGGATGTACCGCGAGCGGAATGGTGATCCGCAACCAACCTTCTGCTCCCGCCCTATCCGTTCAACACCATGTCGGCGGCTTTCTCGGCGATCATGATGGTGGGCGCATTGGTGTTTGCACCCACCAGAAGCGGCATCACCGAGGCATCGACAACGCGAATGCCGTCCAGCCCGTGCACCCTCAGCTTCGCATCCACCACAGCCTTGTTGTCGTTGCCCATCTTGCAGGTGCCGACGGGGTGGTAATGCGAGGAGATGAACTTGCCCATGAAGGCGTCGATGTCGGCATCGCTGCTGCACGACGGTCCGGGATCCACTTCCTCGCCACGGAATTCATCGAATGCCGGTTGCGCGTGAAGCTCGCGGGCAAGGCGGAAGGCATGCCGGTTCAGGGCCTTGTCGCCCCTGGTGGACAGGTAATTGTGCACGATGCGCGGAGCATCGAGGGGATTGGACGACCTGAGCCTCACCGATCCCCGCGATTCCGGTCGCAATCCGCACCAGTGGATGTTGTAACCATGGAAGGTCGGCAGGTAGGTGGCGGAGCCATTGGGATTCATGGCGTTGGGCACGAGATAATACTGGATGTCCGGACGTTCCAGCGCCGGGTCGCTGCGCAGGAAGGCCATCGCATTCATCGGGAAGACCGAGAGGGGGCCGCGCCCGGCCAGGACATACTGCGCCGCCGCAACCGCAAGCTTCGCGGGGTTCCGCATGTTGTAGTAGGTGACGGGCTTCAGGCATGCATGCTGCACGTATGAGCCGACATGATCCTGGAGGTTCTGGCCCACGCCGGGCAGGGCGAAGTGCAGGTCTACGCCCGCGTTCGAGAGTTCGGTCGGGTCTCCCACGCCGGACAGCATGAGCAACTGGGGCGATTGATAGGCACCCGCCGAGAGAATGAGTTCGCGGTCGCAGCGCACGATCAGGCGTTCGCCATTGCGGTCCACTTCCACCCCCACGGCGCGGCGGTTGTCGAAGATGATCCGGAGAGTGCGGGATCTTGTCCACACCGTCAGGTTCTTCCGCCCCATGGCGGGCCAGAGATAGGCCCTTGCCGCCGAGCACCGCATAGGAAAGCGGTGCGTATGGGTATATTGCGTGTAGACAAAGCCCTCCTGCTCCGCGCCGTTGTAATCAGGGTTGAAGGGAAAGCCTGCCTGCTGTCCAGCCTCGATGAAGGCCCTGAACAATCCGTTGTTGTAACGGCCGAATGCAGTGCGGAGCGGCCCGCCCTTGCCGCGCAGCTCGCCCGGCTCGCCCTTCCAGTTTTCGGCCTTCATGAAGTATGGCTTCACGCTTTCCCAGTCCCAGCCCTCATTGCCCAGTTGGCGCCATTCGTCATAATCGCGGTGATGGCCGCGGCAGTAGACCTGTCCGTTGATGGATGAGCTGCCACCCAGCACGCGCCCCCGCGGCAGGGGCACCTGATAGCCGCCGAGCTGCTCTTCCGGCTCGGACTTGAACTGCCAGTCAACGCCGCTGCCCACCATGAAGATCTCGCCGGTGGGCATGTGGATCATCGGGTTCCAGTCGCGGGGTCCCGCTTCGATCAGCAAGACCCTGTTCTCCGGCTTCTCGCTCAGCCGCGCCGCCATGACGCTGCCCGCCGAGCCGCCGCCGACGACAATGAAGTCAAAACGAGAGTCCGATCCGGAAGACATGATCCACCTGATTGATTGCGTGAACGGGTATTTCCTAGGCTGCCGTCGAGAGTGCCTTGTGCACTTCGGCGTGAAGATTGTGCTGGATCCTTCGCTTGAGTTCGACGAATGCAGGTTCGGTTGAGAGTTCGTAGCTGCGCGGATGGGCGAAATCGACGGCGATCGTGTCGATGATCCGCCCCGGCCGCGATGACATCACGTAGACGACTTCCCCGAGGTAAAGCGCCTCATCGATGTCATGGGTGACGAACAGGATGGTCTTGTGTTCCTTTTCCCAGATGCCCAGCAGCAGTTGCTGCATGACAACGCGGGTCTGGCTGTCGAGCGCCCCGAACGGCTCGTCCATGAGGATGACTTCCGGATCATTGGCCAGCGAGCGGGCAATGGCGACGCGCTGCTTCATGCCACCCGACAACTGGTTGGGATAGGCGTTCTCGAAGCTGGAAAGCCCGACGGCGTTCACGTAGTGGCGGGCGCGCTCGGTGATCTCCCGCTGCGGCTTGCCCTGAAGCGAAAGGCCGAACTCCACATTCTTCAATACCGTGAGCCAGGGAAAGAGCGAGTAATTCTGGAACACCATGCCGCGTTCCTTGGCCGGGCCGTGAATGACCTTGCCATCGAGCCTGCAATCGCCCGTCGTCGGATCCCGCAGGCCCGCGATGATGTCGAGCAGGCTTGATTTTCCGCAGCCGGACGGACCCACGATCACCGCGAACTGCTTGTCCGGAATGGTCATGGAAAGATTGTTGAGGGCAATGACCGGCGTGGCACCGCCGGTGGCGAAATGCAGGCTCAGGTTCTCGACGGTCACGGTTCCCATGGCATTCCCCTCACCGGCTCCGCGCCCACGGCAGGAGCATGTTCTTGAGCCGCTTGAAAATCTCGTCCGTGACGAGGCCGAGGAAGCCGATCACCAGGATCGCCACGAAGATCACGTCGGCGTGGAGTCCGCGCATCGCCTGCATGCTCATGTAGCCAAGCCCGGAGCTTGAGGCGACGAGTTCGGCAACGACGAGATAGGTCCAGGCCCAGCCCATGGTCACGCGCAGCGTATCGATGACGCCGGGAAGGGTTGCGGGCAGCAAGACCCGCAGGACGATCTGCCGCTTCTTCGCCCCCAGCGTATAGGCGGCGTTGAAAAGCTCGTTGGGCACCTGCGCGGAAACATCGGCAAACATCACGAGCTGCTGGAAGAACGTGCCGATGAAGATCACCGCGATCTTTTCCTCGATGCCGATGCCGATCCACAGGATGAGCAGCGGGATCATGGAGGTGACGGGAAGGTAGCGTGTGAAGTTGACCACGGGTTCAAGCGCGGCCTGGACCACCCGGAAGCTGCCCATCATGATGCCGAGCGGAATGGCGATGATGGAGGAGAGAAAGAAGCCGAGATTGATCACCACGAGGCTGGACCATGCATTGCGCAGGAGCGAGCCATCCATCAGTGTCGTCCAGAAGGCCTTTGCCACCTGGTGAGGCGGTGGGCAGAAGGTGGTATCGACAAGGCCGCCATAGGTGATGAGGCACCAGAACAGCAGGATGGCGAGCGTCACCGCCGTGCTGATGCCCAGGCTCAGGCCCGGCGAGATCTCCCGCCGGGGAGTGGCGAGCGTCGAGATCAGGCTGCGCCCGCCCGCCATGGCTTCAGCCCCCGACATAGCCGTAGTCGATCATGTCCTCCGGCTTCACATCGACCTGGATGCGGTTGAAGGACTTCCACACATCCAGCGCCGTGCCGAGGGTCTTGGTGATCTGGCCGGGCGCATCTGGCGTGCCGAAGAAGGCAAGGTTCTTTTCCTTGTCGAGGTATTCGATGCCGGTCAGCGTTTCGGCAAAGACCTTGGGATCGTTCAGCCAGCCCCCCACGCCTTTCGCCATGATGGCGTTGGCCTCGTCGGGGTTCTGCTTCGCGAAGTCGAGTGCCTTGTACCAGGCGCGAACGAAACCCTTCACGTCGGAAGACTTGTCCTTCAGCGTTGCCTCGGTGGCGGCAACGACATCGGTGATGAGACCCGGCTTGTCGGCGCTGGAGAGGAGGAGAGGGCCATGCTCCGACTTCGCGCCCTGGCTGAGGGCCGGTTCCCACGTCACCGCGGCGTCCACCTGCCTTGCGGCAAAGGCAACACCCGCATCGGTGGCAGCCATGTTCACAGGCTCGATATCGGCCTGGCTC
>JAEUMJ010000065.1 GCA_016792865.1 Hyphomicrobiales bacterium
GCGGTGAACCGGTATTGATTATCCGTGTACTGACGTTCTACCTCTGCTTCAAGCCGGGTGAGACGGTCGAGGAGTTCAGGCTCTTCCGCGTCGCCCGCCGTCTGCATGGCACTCATCACCGAGATCAGTTCATTTTCCGCCGTGCCCAGAAACGGCGTGAGCTTGCGGGCCACCGGTAGGGCCAGAAGCGCCATCATCCGATAGGTATCGATCTCGAACAGCCGCTGCACAAGGCGGCCCGCCTGGCGTGGGGTCATGTGATGATCCCAGACAAGAAGGCGCCCGAACCCGTCGGCATGGATGCGAAAATCGGTGTAGGCCCGTCCGGCATGGCCGGAAATGGTGGAGCCGATGATGGTGTTGCCGTTGAAATAGGCTTCCGCGGCCCTTGCCGGTTCCGGCGGCTTCGGCGTGCGGACGATGGTCGCATGGATGGCCGCGATGGTGCGGCCGCGCAGGCTCCTCAGCCAGTTCTGCGGCACCAGCGATATGGCCGGTTCGGAAAACGGTTTCTTCTCAATGCCCTGGGCGAAGAAGGTGTAGCGGCAGAATTCCGTGTGGCGCTCCCACTTGATGCGGTGCGAACCCAGATCGGCGCTGTAGTGGTTGGCATCGGCGGCGGGCTTGGGTGCGCCCGTGCCCTCCAGCAGTTGCGAGAGCGCATGCAGGTCATCGCCGCGGCTTCCGCTGCCGACGAGCACCAGATAGGACATGCGCATCGGCGCTTCGAGACTTTCCGGCGGGCGGGCGTGCACTTCGTCGTTGAGCGCACGCCTGTCGGGATGGTCATCCGGCATGAAGATCGCAGATGCACTCATCTTTCAAGCCCCGTGATGATCCCGGCAGCAAGGCGCGGATTTTCCTCGTGCAGCAAATGCCCATATCCCCTGTAATGGAGCGCGACGGCATGACGGCAGCGTGACGCCGCGCGATCGGCAGAATCAGGTGGCACCGCCCTGTCGTTGTCTCCGGCGACGAAGATACAGGAGGCTTCGACCCGCGCAAGCGCCTGTTCCATGTTGCCCAGATCCCAGGCCGCCATCATGCCGAGTGCGGCACCGACATGGGCGGGATCCTTGAACAGGCGGAAATAGTGCTCGATGTCGTCCGGACCCGGATTCGAACCGGTGTCGCGCAAGAGCCGTTCCACCGTCGTGATCCGCGCCACTCCGGCAAGCAGGCGCGGCATGAACGGATTGGAGGCGATGAGCTTGGCGATGGGCGAGAACAGGCTGCCTGCAACACCGCCGAAGGGAAAGAAGGCCCCGTTGAACGAGACCAGCGTCTCCGCTTGCAGGAGCTTGCGCGCCACGGCTTCCACCAGGATCGCGGCACCTGCCGAATGCCCGGCGACGGTTTGCGGCACGAGGCCGAGCACCTTCATCACGGCGGCAACACCTGCCGCCATCCGCGGAAGGGTGAGGTCGGCGGAATCGCGGGCACGGGTTTGGCCATGACCGGGCAGGTCAAGCGCGACCACATGTGCGTGTTCCGCCACGAGGGGCATGACCTTGCGCCACGAATGCACCGAGGCCGCGGTTCCATGAACCAGCAACACTGTGGGGCCTGTGCCGGCCTCGACCACATGCCAGTTCAGCCCATCGGCAGGAATGAAGTGATCTTTCGCCGGTGAGGGTGAACGGTCTTCCGGCCAGAGTGCGGCACTCATTGCGTCAGGGCTCGCAGCGCCCGGTTGACAGGCCGTGCAATGTCATGTGCCCCGGCGCGCGGCATGGGCAGATACCGTGCCTGCATCGCATCCGCCAGCGCCCTGGCGTGATGCTTCGGTTCCGGGGAAACATCGATGACCATGGCATCGATTCCTTCCGCCGCCAGGCGCCGGGCACTCGCCATGGTTTCTTCGAGTG
>JAEUMJ010000187.1 GCA_016792865.1 Hyphomicrobiales bacterium
GCTGCGACCGGGACTGGCGATCGAAAGCGATTGGTCGCGGCACCGGTTGTCAGCTTCGGTCTCTGGCGAGGCTGTGCGCTATTTGCGTGAGAATGAGCTATCAACCTACGGGGCGGATGCGCAAGCCAACCTGCGACTTGATGTGCGCCACGGCACCAGGCTTGAGCTTGAGACGGGATACGCGCTCACATCCACGGGGTCGGCCAGCAGCGAAGTGCCGGACACGGCGGTCGGGAATCGCCTCTCTCATCTTTTCCGGGCGGGTGCGGCCATCGAACATGACGCCGGCTTCGCGGGTGTGCGCTTCGGAACAGGCGTGCGGCGGGAACTCTTCGAGGATGTCGAGCTTTCCGGGGGAGGTACCGAAGACAACGGCGACCGCGACTACACGGAACTTGGCGTATCGTTGCGTGGAACATTCAACCGCGGCGCGGTCTTCCAGCCGTTCGCCGAGGTGTCCTTCACGCCACGCTTCCACGACAGGACATCCGACCGCAATGGCCTGAAGCGCGATTCACGAGGTTATTCCGGTACACTCGGTCTCCGCATCGATGATGATCCCTTATGGTCCGGGGAGATCGGCCTGACCTATCTTGTGCGCGACTACGAGGACAACTCCCTCGATACTGAACGCGCTCCGGGCTTGCTCGCGAACCTGCAGTGGCGTCCCACTGAACTGACCAAGGTGGATCTCTCTGCGACGATGGATATTGCCGAGACCGCCAGTGCTGCCGATGGTGGCCGTGCCACATGGAGCGCGTCCACGAAGGTGACCCATGCGTTGCAGGACAACATCGACCTGATCTTCGGTGCCGATGTTTCCACCGCGCGGGCTGCATCGGGTCGCGAAAATACCTATGGCGCGGAGGCCGGGGTGGAATGGAAGCTCAATCCGATGATTTCCTGGTCGCTGCTTTATGACGGGACCTGGCAGGACAGTCCCGGCAATGGGAGCGATTACAACGAGCAGCGTCTGCTCGCCGGCATCATCCTCAAGCGTTGAGGATCAGTCCCAGGTGAGTTTGCCCCCGTGCGTGGAGATGATCTGGTCCAGCACGTCGCGGAATGCGGGTGCAATGTCCTCACGCTCCAGCGCCAGTGCCACATTCGCAGCGAGAAAGCCGACCTTGTCGCCGCAGTCATAGGTGGTGCCTTCATACCGGACACCATGGAAGGGCTGTGCTTCCATCAGCTTCTTCATGGCGTCGGTGATCTGGATTTCGCCTCCGGCACCCGCTTCCTTCTTGTCGAGGATTTCAAAGATTTCCGGCTGGAGGATATAGCGGCCCGAGATGATGAGGTTGGAAGGCGCGGCCTCACGCTTCGGCTTTTCCACCATCTGGGTGATGGTGAAGTGATTGGCCTTCCAGTCCGTGCCCCCGACAACGCCGTAGCGGTGCACATGTTCCCATGGCGTTTCCTCGACGGCGATGACATTGCCGCCGTTGCGCTCATTGTAGACGCTCACCATTTGCGCCAGGCAACCGGGGCTGGCCTTCATGATCATGTCGGGCAGGATGACGGCGAAGGGCTCATTGCCGACGAGATGGCGGGCACACCAGACGGCGTGGCCCAGGCCCAGGGGTTCCTGCTGGCGGGTGAAACTGGTTTCGCCCGCACCCGGCAAATCCATCTCAAGCATGTCGAGTTCGGTGGACTTTCCGCGCTTCCGGAGCGTTGACTCCAGCTCATACTGCTTGTCGAAGTGATCTTCGATCACTGACTTGTTTCGGCCCGTCACGAAGATGAAATGTTCAATGCCTGCTTCCCGCGCCTCATCGACAACGACCTGGATCAGCGGACGGTCAACGACCGTCAGCATTTCCTTGGGCATGGCCTTGGTTGCGGGCAGGAAGCGGGTTCCAAGACCGGCGACGGGGAAGACTGCTTTGCGGATAGGACGTGGCATGTTTACGCGCTCTTAACCTTATGATTGTGCATTCTTTGCGGCTTTAATCCGCCGTTCTGAAAATTGCATTAAATGCAGCCAAATAGGCAAAGGAGAGGTGGCTGAATGAGTGTTCTTGTGACGGGCGGTGCGGGGTATATTGGCAGCCACATGGTGCTGGCGCTGACCGATGCCGGCGAGAAGACCATTGTACTTGATAACCTTTCGACCGGATTTCCCTGGGCTGTATCGCCCAAGGCCACACTCGTGGAAGGCGATATCGGCGACGAAGAACTCGTCATGTCGCTTGTAAGGCAACACGGCATTAAATCCATTGTCCACTTCGCGGGTTCCATCGTGGTGCCGGAATCCGTTGCGGACCCCCTCGGCTATTATCTCAACAATACCGTCAAGTCCCGAGCGCTGATGCACGCTGCGGTGAAGTCCGGTGTCCAGAACTTCATTTTCTCGTCCACGGCGGCGGTCTATGGAAATCCCCGGAGCCTTCCGGTTTTCGAGACCGACGATCCGGCGCCGATCTCGCCCTATGGCACGTCGAAGCTGATGACCGAAATGATGCTGCGCGATAGCCACGCTGCCTACGGTCTCAACTACATTGCGCTGCGCTACTTCAATGTGGCGGGTGCCGATCCGCAGGGCCGCAGCGGGCAGTCCACGCCGCGCGCCACCCATCTCATCAAGGTCGCGTGCCAGACCGCCCTGGGCCAACGCCCGGGCATGGACGTGTTCGGCACCGATTACGACACGGCCGACGGCACCTGCATCCGCGATTACATCCACGTCAGCGACCTTATCGCGGCCCACATGGATGCCCTGGCCCACTTGCAGAAGGGGGGCGCGTCGGGGATCTTCAATTGCGGTTACGGCAAGGGCTATTCCGTTCTGGATGTGATCCATGCCGTGGAACGGGCCAACGGCGCGCCGGTCAGGCATACGCTGGGGCCGCGTCGCGCCGGGGATCCCGCCGGAATCGTGGCGGGAGCCGACAAGGTTCGCCGCATCCTCGGCTGGCAGCCCAAGTACAACGACCTCGATTTCATAGTGAAATCAGCCCTCCAGTGGGAACGGCATCTGGAGCGCCGCAACGCGGGCTAAAGCGCCGCTTCCCCCCGCAAATCCTTGTTCCGCCGCATTTTGTGACTGAATTTCCCTCCTGTAAGCTTGCTTGACGGGCGAATCGTATTCACGAAGGGATGGGACTGGCACATGCGCAGAATCTTCATGGCACTTCTTCTGTCTCTGGGATTGAGCGGCACGGCCGAGGCGAATGCCAAGTTCGAAGCCTTTGTCGAATCCCTATGGCCGCGCGTGAAGGCAGCCGGTTTCTCCAGGGCGCTGTTCGACCAGGCCTTTGCCGGGGTGACAGAGCCTGATCCCGTCGTCCTGAAACTCGCCGAGGTGCAGCCGGAGTTCACATCCACGACGTCGGAATATCTGGCCAAGGCCGTGACGCCCATC
>JAEUMJ010000191.1 GCA_016792865.1 Hyphomicrobiales bacterium
GTGAGGCAACACAACCAGGATAGCAGATGAACAAAAAGGGTATTGTTTACGCTTGTTCCCATCCGAAATGGATGGAAGAGACAGTGCGGTCGGCCTTCAGTTTTGCCCGGTTGATGCCTGAGCTGGCGCGGGAATTCTATGCTCCAGAGGAGCTGCTCCGGGAGTTTCCGCTGCCTGAGGGGACCTTCACCAAGATCGTCAGCCTGAAGTCAACACAGGTGAAGCACCGCCCGCGCTTCGAGTCCTTTCTCCTCACCGAACTCGACAGTGCCCTGTTCCTCGATGGCGATACCAAGCTCATCCGCCCCATTCCGGAGGTCTTCGATCTTCTGGAGCATTTCGATCTTGGCCTGACCATCGCGCCGCAACTCCATGGCAGGGCTTCGATGTCGAACGAGGTCATGAGCGTCTTGCCGAAGGTGTCTTATGCCCTGCCTGAATACAATGGGGGTTTCATCCTGGCGAAGGTGAACGAACCATTCCGGGCCTTCATCCGGCAATGGCTGGAGTTGTTCGAGAAGTGCATCAAGGTTGGGCTGACCATGGATCAGGCTTCGCTGAGGGTCGCTGCCGCACTGAGCGGACTTCGCATCGCGGTGCTGCCGAACAACTATAACTTCCGGGCCATCGTCAAGCAGGTCGTGGTGGGCGAGGTCAGGTTGCTGCACGCCCACGCCGAGCTGGACGAAATCGAGAAATACATCAACAAGGAAGTGAGCTTCCGCTTCTATCAACCGTCAGAAAAGATCGTGCACGGCTTCTATCCGAAGGGACTCGTACCCCAGAAACGCTAGGCTAGGCGCGGCCCTTCTTGCCTCGCGGCTTTTCCCCGGAACGATCGCCCGGATCAGGGCTGGGATCATCCGGCTCGGATGTGCCTTGCTGGGGGTGCTTCTTCTTCTGCTCAAAGCGACGAAGGTGCACTTCCGCGTCCTTTTCCGACAGCTTGCTGCCTTCAGGCTTGGTCATCGCCCATTCTCCTTCTCCACAGGAAGAAGAACGGCGGCATTCGGCACAGGTTCCGGCTGCTGCCTAGCGCCGGCTCACCTTGATCAGGGCCAACGACCACGGCGTGATGACATAGGTCTGGTGCCGCGCCAGGTGTCCGTCCGGATGGAAGGTGAAATCCGAGAGCTTGAGCGACGGACCATGGGAACTGTCCATCAGAAGCAGATCCTCATCGGTGATGTCGGTCGCCACGGTCCAGTGGGCGTACTTGTGCCCGTCATAGCCGAGGAGCAGAACACTCCCCTGCTTCGTTTCCTTGTTCAGCCGCGCAAGGGCTGCGGGCGCATCCACCGTGCGGCGCGATTTCCAGGGCCAACGCACCTTCACGGAGACGCCATGACAGCGCTTGAGGTATTCGGCTGACGTGAGCAGTCCCTTCAGGATGTCGGGCGTGTCCGTGCCTTCCGTCACCATCTCGGCCAGCCGCCACTTGGCATCGTGCTGCTTGAGCAGGATGCGAAACAGCATGCGCCATGAAATCTTGTCGGTGATCCCTGCCTTGTGGCACGCGGCACGCAGCGCATTGATGGTGGCATATGTCCCGCACAAGCAATCGAGTTGCCCTTGCCGATACGGTTTCGGCATTGGCATTCTTGTTTGAAACACTCTGCTGGACGTCGTTGCCATTCGAAAACTCAACACACTGAATTTGGAAGATCACCTCACGCGATGGCGGTCCTGCCTTTCGACGAGAAAGCTACGCAGAGGAGCAAAAAGTGAGCCGCAGCAATATGTTCGGGTATGTCCGGGCCGCTGTCCAGATGGTACATTTCACTTTTGCTGCAATCTTTTCGCATGGTTATGCTGCGTTGCAGCATAGGTGTTAAGGGGCTGCAACTTCCCTCAGAATCTGGCCCAAGGCAGAGCTTTGAGATTGCGGTGATGCCCCGTGACCCCGCCCATGGCGCGACCTCCGGTTGAGCCTCGCCGGGAAATACTTCCCGGTATCGAAACAAGGGGTCAGGCCCCCTACTCGCAGAGCTTGTGGCTGCCCTTCTTCCCTCTGCGTTCGAGATCGAAATGGAAGTGGCGGGCATGCGCCGAGTTGGTTCCCGGTCCCAGCACCGTGGTGAAGTAGCGGCACCCCTCGCTTCTCAATTCCTTGAGCAGCCGTGCGTTGCTTGCCGTCGTCGCCGAGGCAGCTTGCACCTGCACGATCTCGCCTTCGGCCGTCTT
>JAEUMJ010000008.1 GCA_016792865.1 Hyphomicrobiales bacterium
TACTGGGCCGTGTTACTGGGCCGCAGGCGCCCCGAAGTGGGCGAAGTAGCGCGGATTGATGGCCGCGACGGGCAGCAGGATCAGGACATCGGTTGAATTGAAGTCGTGGTCGATCACCGCGCCCTCGCCCACATGACAGCCAAGGCGCACGTAGCCCTTGATCAGGGGCGGGAGTGCACGCATGGCGGTGCGGGCGTCAATCGCATCGATGGGCTTGCGGCGCATCTCGACATAGCGTTCCGGCAGTGCCGCCACGCGCCAGTCAGCGGGCGCCGCAGCCTTGTGGGCGAGATAGGTCAGCGCCTCGGCATGGGCGTCGGGATTGGTGCCGTCGAAACTGGCGCAGCCCATCATCACGTCGATCCGGTAGTCTCGCACATAGTTCCAGATGCCCTGCCAGAGCAGTTCGGCGACGGGCTGGTCGCGCATGTCGGCGCGCACGCAGGAGCGCCCAAGCTCAAGGAAGGACAGCCCCTGCTTGCGTTCGAGCAGCGGCGCGAGGTCATACTCCGCGGCCGTGTAGAAGCCGTTGGCCCGGTGCGCCGCGTCCTGTCGGATGAGGCGGTAGGTGCCCACGAGATCCCCGTCGCTGACAGCGAAGGCCGGATCACCGGCATCGCCCTTGCGGACCACCATCAGGTGATCGCAGACATCGTCATAGCGGTCGCAGTCGTGGCCGTCGGCGCGTGCCGCCGACTGTGCCGTGCCCTCTTCCATGAAGACGCGATGACGCAACCGCTGGGCCGCGGCCACATCTTCGGGTGAGTGGGCAAGACGTGCGGCAAAGCCGCCCTTTTCCGCAAGGACTTGAACCATGACAGGAGTATTACTCCGAACCGTGACAACCGGGTAACGGAAATCACGCCGCAGGGGCGAGGGCGAGGCGGCTCACGCAGTTTTCCAGGTCGTGGCGGTCGAAGGGCTTGGCCAGATGGCCATCCATGCCGGCGCTGATGCAGGCTTCCACCGCTTCGGGCCGGGTGTTGGCGGTGAGGGCGAGAATGGGCAGGCGGCGACCCGTGCCGCCGCCCTGCGCCTCTGCTGCGCGGATAAGTTTCGCTGTCTCAGGACCGCTGAGACCCGGCATTTCCATGTCGAGCAGCAGGATGTCGAAGGGTGGCTTGCCGGTGATGGCCTCGATGGCCGCAGCACCTGAGCTGACAGCGGTCACCCTGTGTCCCGCCTTTTCCAGGATGGTGCGGGCGATGACGGTGTTGACGGGCGTATCGTCGGCCAAGAGCACGTTGAGGGGCCTTGCGGTTCCGGCGCGGGTGGTGATGGTGCGAAGCTGTGCCGCCGCGGTGCGGATGAAGGCGCTGTCACGCGAGGTCAGTTGCTCGACAAGGGTGGAGCAGCGCACCGGCCGCATCAGGTATCCGGTCAGCGGTGCCGTGAGCAGGTGCCGCAACTGGCGGCGCTCATCGGGCGAGAGCAGGATCCAGATCTGCGGGAGGGCGCGTCCCTGGCGCGCAAGGCGGCGGGCGGTTGCAATGATCTCCGGGCCTGATCCTGCATCGCAGATCACGGCGTCGATGCTGTTGTGCAGGAACGACCTTGCATCGGCGGGTTCGCCCGCGATGGCGGCGGCAATGCCCGCACCCTGGGCCTGAAGCTGGCGGGCGAAGTGCTCGGCCACGAAGGGCGAGGAGACGCAAAGGCGGAAGCGGCGACCCGCCAGTGCATTGTGGTTGCGTGGTGTGGCATCACCTTCCACCATGTGCGGCAGCGTGACGGTCAGGGAAGTGCCCTTGCCCTTGCTGCTTTCGGCGGTGATGCTGCCGCCCAGCCCTTCGGCAATGCGGCGGCTGATGGTGAGGCCAAGCCCGGTGCCGCCGTAGCGGCGCGTGGTGTCGGCATTGGCCTGGGTGTAGGGCCGGAAGATGCGCTGCAACTCGTCCGGTGTCATGCCGATGCCGGTATCCGACACGGTGAAGGAGAGTTCGTCGCTTCCCGACCGCGCAACGGCAATGGCCACGCCGCCGGTCTCGGTGAACTTGATGGCGTTGCCGGCAAGGTTGAAGAGGATCTGGCGGAGGCGCATGTCGTCGCCCCGCACCATTTGCGGAACGTCGGGGGCAAAGAGCGAAACGATCTCGATGCCCTTGGCATGGGCGCGCGGCGCGAGAAGCTCGGTCACGTTTTCCACCAGCGCGACGATATCGATCGCGGCGTACCTGTCCTTGCTCAGGGCTTCCGATTTCGCGCCGTCAAGGATTTCATCGATGATGGAAAGAAGGATGCGCCCGGACGCATGGGCCGTGCCCGCATAGTTCTTCTGTTCGGGTGAAAGCTCGCTTTCCAGCAGCAGGCCCAGCATGCCGATGACGCCGTTGAGCGGCGTGCGGATCTCGTGGCTCATGGTGGCCAGCAGGCGGGATTTTTCTTCCGCCAGTTCCTCCGCGGCATTGCGCGCTTCCTGTTCTGCCGAAAGCCCGGACTTCAGCATCTTCATGCGCTGGAGGATCTCGCGATTGAGCAGCACGTAAAAGAGCACCGAGAAAGCGATGGTGCCCGCGATCAGCACCGTCGCTGCCACATAGGGGCGGTGGCCGAGGACATGGGCCACAACGACGATGAGTCCGAGCGTGAGGACAATCTCCAGGCTCCACACCGCAAGCAGGGCGCCGCGGCGCCGTTTGCTGGCGCGGCGTCGGGTGATCGTTCGCTCGGTGGCCGGGGGGGTCATGACGGAGGGGCTTTTATGCCGATAAGCATTGCCAAAGCGTGACCCGATCAAAACACGGTAAAGTTTCGATAAATATTGAAGAAATTGCATCTTCTTGGACCGCGACGGCGCCGCGTCCGAAGTGCCGGCCCGATCTGCGGATCGCCCCCGGACGTGGCGCCGGGACGGGCTCATCGCGGCTTGCGTCTCACGAAGTTGTGATCCTGCTCTCCGGCAATCCGGAGTCGTGGCGATCTCGTTAATCCCCTGTGGACAGCGGGCAGGGATACGGACAACCCGACACACCGCCCGGCCAATCAACCCAGAGGGAGATACAGATGAAGAAGCTTGCACTGACGACTGCCGCGCTTTGCCTTGGAGCCGGCGTTGCCTCTGCCGCGAATGTCGTGGAAACGGCCTCGCAGGCAGGAACCTTCAAGACACTGCTTGCCGCCGCCCAGGCCGCGGGCCTTGCCGATGCATTGGCCACCACAAAGAACATCACCGTTTTTGCGCCTTCGGATGAAGCCTTTGCGAAGCTTCCGGCGGGCACGGTGGAAGGCCTTCTCAAGCCCGAAAACAAGGACAAGCTCGTTGCGGTCCTCACCTATCATGTCCTGCCGCGTGAACTGGCGTCCAACCAGTTGCTCTCCGGTCCCTTCCATGTGCGCACGCTGAAGTCATCCGGCGACCGCACGCTGGCGATCAGCAAGGGTGCGGGCGGCGTCACGGTTGACAACGCCAAGGTGGTGAAGGCCGATATCGGCACCGACAACGGCATCATCCATGTGATCGATACGGTGCTCCTGCCCAGCAAGTAGAACGGGACGGTTGTGCGGGGCGCAACGGCCCCGCCTTCACGCCGCGCGCAGGCTTGCCGCCTTCTGGCGGTAGCCCAGCGCCTCGGCAATATGGATGCGGGCAATGTCTTCCGCTCCGCCGAGATCGGCAATGGTGCGGGCAACCCGCAACACCCGATGATAGCCGCGGGCCGACAACTGTATCGCTTCGGCGGCGTCGCGAAGCAGGGCCGTGCCTGGCGCATCGAGCAAGGTGATCGCTTCCAGCACCTTGCCGTCGGCTTCGGCATTGGTGCGGAGTCCGGGCTTGCCCAGCGCCTGATAGCGCCGCGCCTGCACGGCGCGTGCGGCAGCCACTCGCGCAGCCACGTCGGCACTGGTTTCCTTGGCTGGCGGCAAGGCCAGGTCGGCGGCGCGGACCGCCTGCAACTCGATCTGGATATCCATGCGGTCGAGCAGCGGCCCTGAAATGCGGGACTGGTAATCGGCGGCGCAACGCGGCCCCGAGCGGCACTGATGTCCGGGTTCACCCGCCATGCCGCACTTGCAGGGATTCATGGCCGCAACAAGCTGGAAGCGGGCGGGATAGGTGAGGTGATGATTGGCCCGCGCCACCACCGTTGTGCCTGTTTCCATGGGTTGCCGCAGGCTTTCCAGCACACGCGGCTGGAACTCCGGCAACTCATCGAGAAAGAGAACGCCATGATGGGCCAGGGCCATTTCGCCGGGGCGGGCCTTGAGGCCGCCGCCCACAAGCGCCGGCATGGAGGCGGAGTGGTGTGGCGCACGGAATGGCCGCGCCCGTGAGAGTTCACCGTCCTTCAGTTCGCCCGACAGGGACGCGATCATCGACACGTCAAGCATTTCGCGCGGCTCCATGGGGGGAAGGATGGAGGGCAGGCGCTGCGCCAGCATGGACTTGCCCGCGCCCGGCGGCCCCACCATCAGCATGTGGTGGCCTCCTGCCGCCGCCACCTCAAGGGCACGCTTCGCCGCTTCCTGGCCCTTGATGTCGGACAGGTCCGGCAGGTCGGGTGCGCTGCCCCTGAGGCGGGGTTCCGGGCGGCGCAGCACCTGGGTCCCCTTTACGTGATTGAGCAGTTGAATGAGTGTCTCCGGCGCGATGATGCCCACGTCTTCTCCCGCCCATGCCGCCTCCGCCCCGGATGCCTTGGGACAGATGAGGCCAAGGCCGTTGGCATGTGCCGTCATCGCCGCAGGCAGTGCGCCGGAGACGGGAAGCAGGCTGCCGTCGAGGGCAAGCTCACCCATCACCGCGTGGGCCTGCAGGAAGTCGGGCGGAATCACGCCCATGGCCGACAGCAGCGCCACCGCGATGGGCAGGTCGTAGTGGCTGCCCTCCTTGGGCAGGTCGGCGGGGGAAAGATTGACGACGAGACGCTTGCCCGGCAGGGCAAGACCGATGGCATGAAAGGCGGCCCGCACCCGTTCACGGCTTTCACCCACTGCCTTGTCGGGAAGCCCAACCAGAGTGAAGGCGGCCTGACCGGACACGAATTGCGCCTGGCAATCCACGATCACGCCTTCCACGCCTTGAAAGGCGATGGTTGCCACCCGCGATGTCATGATGTCCGTGCGCCCTGTTGTTGCCGATCAAACCGTGAACATTCGGCAGTGCAATGCTATGCGCAAATCAGAACCCTTGGCCTGATGTCCCCTGCGCCGCGGCCCGGCTCATCTCGCCCAGGAAGCCACTGGCGGCAATCTTGGCCGCCATCTTGCGGTTGAGCGCAAGGTTGAGGGCCGTGCCGAGATCCGGCTTCGCCTGCATCAGGTGTTTCAGGTCGCGCACATTCCAGACGAAATAGGGCGTGCCGGGCTCGATGGTCACCGTGGCGGAGGCAGGTTGCGACAGCAGGAAGGCGATCTCGCCGATGAAGGTGTCGGAGGGAATGACGGCGCGATTGCCCTTCTTCTCGATCTCGATCTCGCGGTCGAGAACGAAGTAAAGCTCGTCCAGCGGCTTGTCCTCGACGGTGATGGCCAGATGCGACACCGCAATCTGTTCGCGCGCCAGCGAAAGCAGCTTGCGGAACTGTCCCGGCGAAAGCTCCTTCAAGAGTCCGAAAAGCCGCCTCTCGCTGCGGCTGAGCCGGAAGTGCATGCGGTCCGACACGATGGCCGCGATCATGGCGGCATTGACCAGCATGAACATGGCACTCCAGAAGATGCCGCCCCACAGCGGCACCTCCGGGGCAAAATAGAAGTAGAGAACGTAGATGATGTCGCCGAGAATGATCAGTGCACGGAGAATAAGCTGGTTGCGGAACAGGAATCCGGTCAGGTACAGGATTGCGCCGACATGGACGATGTTGTCACTGCTCAGGATATGGTCGGGCATCGTCGTGCTTCCCCGGGAAGGGAAAAGGCTGTCACATGTCTCAGCCTGCGGTCAAGGCTCCCCCCGCCCGGCTTGCCGTCGGGGGAAGGCTCATTGCCCAACCTCATTCCGATCCCAGCCTTGCCACCACGTCGGCAACGCCGCGGATGTCATCGACGGCGAAGAAGCGCGGCGTGTCGGCAGGCACGTCCTCGTGTTCGTGCTCCCACAGGATGTCGAAGGGCACATAGACGCCATAGCCACCCGCCTCGATCATCGGCAGCACGTCGGAGCGCACTGAATTGCCTGCCATGAGCGTGTTGGCGACGCGCCCGCCATGGCGCGCGCAAAGCCTGCGGTAGGTTTCGGGCTTCTTGTCGGAAACGATCTCCACCCCTTCAAAGAAATGGGCAAGGCCCGATGCCAGCACCTTGCGCTCCTGGTGATGCAGATCGCCCTTGGTGATGAGCAGCAGCCGATGCGAAGCGTGCAGCTTCTCCAGTGTTTCCGAGACATGGGGAAGAAGCTCGATGCCGTGATCCAGCATGGTGCGGCCCATCTTGATGAGTTTGGAAATGGTTGCCGCATCGACGGTGCCGCCGGTGATCTCGATGGCCGTCTCGATCATCGAGAGCGTGAAGCTCTTCACGCCATAGCCGTAGAGGCCGATGTTGCGTTGCTCGGCCTGGGCCAGCCGCCGCGCTCCGTCTTCCGGCGGCAGCACATGGGAGAACATGTTGCCGAACGCCTTCTCCGCCTCATTGTAGTGGATGAGGTTGTGCCAGAGCGTGTCGTCGGCATCGAAGGCGATGATGTCGAGCCTGCTCACCGCCGGGCCTCGATGGCATCCCAGATCAGCGCCGCAATGTCCTCGCCGCCGAAGCGCTTCACCTGCCGGATGCCGGTGGGCGAGGTGACGTTGATCTCGGTCATGTAGTCGCCGATCACGTCGATGCCGGTGAAGATCAGGCCCCGCCGCTTCAGTTCCGGCCCCAGCGCCTCGCAGATTTCGTGCTCGCGCCTGGTGATGCCGGTGGGAACGGCCTTTCCGCCCGCATGCATGTTGGAGCGGTGGTCATGTTCGGCGGGCACGCGATTGATGGCGCCGGCCACCTTGCCGTCCACGAGGATGATGCGCTTGTCGCCGTTGCGCACCTCCGGAAGGTAGCGTTGCGCAATGATCGGCTCCTTGAACAGCTGCCCGAACATTTCGAGCAGCGAGGAGAAATTCTGGTCGCCCTCGTGGGTCTTGAAGATCCCGGCTCCGCCATTGCCGTAGAGCGGCTTCAGGATGATGTCGCCATGGGCGCGGCGGAAGGCATCCAGCTCGTTCCAGTCGCGGGTGATGAGGGTGGGCGGCATGAACTCGGCGAAGCGCAGGATGAAGAGTTTTTCGGGCGCGTTGCGGACTTCCGCCGGATCATTCACGACGAGTGTGCGGGGGTGGATCTGTTCCAGCAGGTGAGTGGCGGTGATGTAGCCCATGTCGAAGGGCGGATCCTGCCGCATCAGAATGACATCGGTGGAGGCAAGGTCGATGGTGCGCCGTTCACCCAGCGCGGCGTGGTTGCCCTTCTCGTCGCGGACCGTCACGGGTTCACCCGCCGCAAACAGCGAGTTGTCGCGCCAGGCGAGGCCGTTCACATGATAATGGAAAAGGCTGTGGCCCCGGCGCTGGGCTTCCAGCATCAGGGCGAAGGTGGAATCTCCCGAAATGTCGATTGTGCTGATCGGGTCCATCTGGACCGCAACGGAAAGTCCCATGGTTCAGCGGTCTCCGTAGAAGGCGTTTTCGATGTGGATGGGGCGAAGGTTAGAAGAGACGGTGACGATGTCAAACCGGCAATGGCCGGAGGCCGCGCGGGCATCGCGGGCCATCCAGGCGGCTGCCGCGGCGCTGATCCGCTTCGATTGCCGGGTCGTGACGGCGAAGACGGCGGCATCGTGCGAGTGGCGGGCCTTCACCTCGACGAAGGCGGTGGTGCTGCCCTTGCGCATGACCAGATCGATCTCTCCGGAGCCGCACTTGAATCGGCGGGCCAGCAACCGGTAGCCCTTGAGGCGGAGGAACCACAGCGCCACCGTTTCGGCCAGGTGGCCGCGCCGTTCCGCCCTCTGCCGCGCCTTCAAGGCCGCGTGCCCTTGATCTTGAGGATGCGGGCGAAGGCCTCGTCGCGCGGCAGCCCGGTGAGCCGTGCCACCTGTTGCGCCGCCTTGCCAGCGGGCAGGCCGGCCGCCGCATCGGCGATGATGCGGGCGATCTGTGCGTCATCGAGCGCGTCCTGCGTGGCGGGTTTCCCTGCAATCACCACGACGCATTCGCCCTTGATTGTTGCGCGGGCGGAAAGGGTTTCCAGCACGGCGGTGGCAGTGCCGCGCAGGATTTCCTCATGCAGCTTGGTGAGTTCGCGGGCCACCGCGATGGGGCGGGCAGGATCCCGCGCGGCAATGTCGGCAACGCAATCGCGGAGGCGGTGGGGGCTTTCATAGGCAATGACGGTGTGGCTTGCCTCCATCAGGTCATCGAGCACGCGGCGGCGCTCGCCGTCAGCGGAAGGAAGGAAACCCGCAAAGCGGAAACTGTCGGTTGCGAGCCCTGAAAGCTGGAGGGCAGCAAGCACCGCATTGGCTCCCGGCAGCGAGGTGACGCGCAGCCCCGCATCCGCACATGCCCGGACAAGGCGATAGCCGGGATCGGAGATGAGCGGCATTCCGGCATCGCTCACCAGCGCCAGGGCCTTGCCGCTTTCGATCTCTGCCACCAGTCCCGGCACAAGGGCCGCTTCATTGTGGTCGTGCAGCGCCTTCAGCGGAACGCGCAGGCCGAAGCGTTCCATCAGGCGCAGCGTGATCCGCGTGTCTTCACAATAAATGGTGTCGGCAGCGGCAAGGGTTTCCAGCGCCCGCAGGGTCACGTCGCCCAGGTTGCCGATGGGCGTGGCCACAAGATAAAGCCCCGCTTCGAGCGAAGGCGCCTCGAAGGCGTTGGCGCCGATATGGAACCGCCGTTCCGCCATCATGGTCCATTCCGTTGGTTTCGCGTTGGGTGGGGCATAGAAGGGCAGGTGTCCCGGCGCAAGTCAGCGGATGGGACGCAGCGCCTGATACAGGGCACGATAGCGGGGCAGCGCCGTCTCGAACCGCGCTTGCAGCACGGGGTCGGGCGCAATGACGCTGCTTTTCCGGGGCTTGCCGTAGACGCTCTCATTGCTTTCGCCGGTGAGCGCCTGGCGGGCGAGCCGCGCCACGCCGAGCGCCCCGCCCGTCTCGCTGGCGGGAATGACGGAAATCTCCCGGCCCAGAGCCGAGGCAATCATCCTCGCCCACAGCGCACTTCTGAAGCCGCCGCCCACGGCATAGAGAATGTGCGGCACGGTGCCGGTGCGGGTGAGAACGTCATAGGCATCCGCAAGGGAGAGCGCGATTCCCTCCAGTGTTGCCCGCAGCATGTCGGCTTTGCCGGTACTGGCGTCCAGTCCCATGAAGGCGGCGCGCATGGCGGGATCGTCGTTGGGCGTCCGCTCGCCCGTGAGATAGGGAAGAAAGAGAAGCCGCGAAGGTTCCGCCAGACCTTTCTCCACCTGCTTCAGCAGCGCGGGGATCCGCTCGTGGGGCGCGAAGAGGGCTGCCGCCCAGGCGAGGGGAGACGCGCCGTTCAGCATCGCCGCCATCTGGAACCAGAGGCCGGGCAGCGCATGGGCGAAGGCGTGGATGTTCTGCACCGGGGCAGGAACGTGCCTGGTCTTGCTCACGAAGATCTGAGCCGCCGTGCCCAGCGAGATGACACCGTCGCCTTCGTTCACCAGCCCAAGGCCGAGGGTATTGGCGGCGGCGTCACCTGTTCCCGTGGCCACCGCAACACCGGAGGGAAGCCGCAGCGCCCGTGCTGCAGCAGGGGTGAGCGTGCCCGCCAGCGTGTTGCCGTCGCGGATCTCCGGCAATTGGCGCATGTGAAGGCCGGTGGCGGCCACGATGTCCGGGCACCATTGCCGCTTCGCCACGTCAAGCAGCCACATGCCGGAGGCATCGACAGGATCGGTGGCATGGCGGCCCGTCAGCCGGAAGCGCAGGTAATCCTTGGGGCAGAGCAGGATGTCGGCCTCCGCCAGAAGAGCGGGCGCGTGGCTCCTGAGCCACAGCAGCTTGGGGGCGGTGAAGCCCGCCATGGCCCTGACCCCGGCAATTGCCGCGTGGCCCGGCAACCTGTCGTTGAGGGCCGCAGCCTCGCCCGCCGCCCGGCCGTCATTATGAAGGATGCAGGGCCGCAGCGGCTTGCCGTTCTTCAGCAAGACCGCGCCGTGCATGTGGCCTGAGAGGCCGATCGCCGCGACGTGCCGCCAATCGGCCTTGTGGCGGGCGGAAAGGTCGGCACAGGCGGCCTGGAGGGCGCTCCACCAGTCTGCCGGGGCCTGTTCCGACCAGAGCGGTTTCGGCCGACGGGTCGCGACAGGGGCCGAAGCCGACCCGATCACCCGATGGCCGTCACTGAGCACGGCCTTGAGGGCAGTGGTGCCCAGGTCTATGCCCAAAACCCTGATCTTGCTCATCTCCACCCCCTCCCGAATCGCGCAATTGACGGCGGCGGCCCTTCATGCCTATAAGCCCGCCATTCCCAAAGCCGCTGCCGCGCCAGGGGGGTCTGCAAGGTCCCGTGGTTCGGATGCGGCCATTTACGTTTGAACACATTGAAGCAGGATTGATCCATGGCCAACACTTCCTCCGCCAAGAAGGCAACCCGCGTTGCCGGCCGGCGCACCCTCATCAACAAGAACCGCATTTCCGCGGTTCGCACTGCGGTGCGCAAGGTGGAAGAAGCCGTGACCGCCGGCAAGAAGGCCGACGCCGAAGCCGCCCTCAAGGCCGCCGCCCCGGCGCTGGCCCGTGGCGCCCAGAAGGGCGTGATGCACAAGAATGCCGCCTCGCGGAAGATTTCGCGCCTCACCAAGCGCATCAAGGCCATGCAGGCCTGATCGATCCAACCGGATTTTTCCCGTTTGAATCCGCCGTGGGCAACCCCGGCGGATTTTTTTTGTCACACAAATGACCTTTCCGGGTGCCCGACTCCGGGTACGGATGTTCCGGGAACGGACAGATGTTATACAAGAAATCCTTGTTTATCGGCTACTTAAGTACTTATGGGCGCTTTGGTTACGGAATCATGTCCGAAGCACCCGTTCAAAGGCGCGGAGCGGCAATTTGGCCCCGGAACCTGTGGCATTTTTGCCGCTTCTTGATTCAAGGCCTTGAATCAAGGGCTTGGACGGCTGGCCTGAGACGCCTCCGGGCCGGGGCCGCCGGATGGCAGTGTTCCGTATACGGACGAATCGATGATTCCGTTTGCGCCGCCCGAAAGCGCTTTTGTAAGTTGTCCACAGGACGACGGGGCAGAAGACCAACAAACCTGTTCGATCCGGGGGCCTGGCTGGGCCTCAAGTCAGGGAGTTGTGGGGTTGTTGTAGAAACAAGTGAGCGGCGGCGGTTCACCCTGAGGCGGGGTGACGCCAGTAAGGCGCCATGTGGCGCAAAGACAGAACTGAACGTTGTGTGGTCCCGTGAGTGAACCATCAGGTGCGTGCATCTGGAGGGGTCTTCGCTTGACCATGCGGCAATGAACAGACGGGGCAAGAAGAGAACATCATGACAGGCGGACAGGCAGCGGAACGCATGGAAGACAACGGGAAGGGCGGCCCTGGGGCGGGTCCGGCTTCCGCGATGGCAAACCCCCTCCTCCGCGACACCTGGACCCGCGTGGCCCAGCGCCTGCGGGCGGAGCTGGGTGACGACCTGTTCAATTCCTGGTTCGGCCGCATGGAGCCGGAGAGCTTCATCGACAACACCATGATCGTGTCGGTGCCCACCCGCTTCCTCAAGAGCTGGATCGAGAACCATTACATTGCCAAGCTGACCAAGATCGCCGCTGCCGAGTTTGCCGGGCTGGCACAGGTGCAGGTGCGCGTGCGCGTGCAGGGTACGGCGGCGCAGTCTCCCACCGTTCCGCGTGCCGTCGTGTCGGCCCCGCGCCACGGCGGAGAGGCGCGTTCCGGAGATGCGCCGAGCCTCCAGCCCATGGCGAGCTTCATGCCGCAGGCGGCGGAAGCGGCCCTGGCCCGCGCCACGGTCATCGACGAGAGCCAGACCTTCGACAGCTTCATGGTCGGCCAGTCGAACCAGCTGGCCCACGCCGCGGCCATGCGCGTCGCCAATGCGGCGCAGGGAATGCCCGTCGGCTTCAACCCGCTTTACATTCATGCCGGTGCCGGTCTCGGCAAGACCCACCTGCTCAATGCGATTGCCCAGCGCATCCGCGAGACGCAGCCCATGCGCAAGGTCATGGTGATGACCGCCGAGCGCTTCATGTACACCTTCATCCATGCCGTGCGGCAGCGCGACACGCTTTCCTTCAAGGACCAGTTCCAGTCGGTTGACGTGCTCCTGATCGATGACTTCCAGTTCCTGCAGGGCAAGGCCATCCAGCAGGAATTCTGCCACGCCTTCAATTCGCTGGTGGACCAGCGCCGCCAGGTGGTGGTGGCAGCCGACGTGCCGCCCGCCCAGCTCGACACCGTGGACCAGCGCATGCGTTCGCGCCTCATGGGCGGGCTGGTGGTCGATATTGAATCGCCCGACCAGGGGCTTCGCCGCAAGATCCTCTCGGTGCGCCGCGACCTCCTCGTGTCGCGCGATCCGGCCGCCATGGTGAGCGACGAGATCCTTGAACTGGTTGCCGAGCGTGTCACCGGCGGTGGCCGTGAACTGGAAGGGGCGCTGAACCGCATTGCCGCCTTCCAGCAGTTCAACAACCAGCCGATCACGCTCGACCTCGCCTCGATGGTGTTGCGCGATGCCGCCGCCCAGGGCCAGGACGCAGGCCGCATCAAGATCGACGACATCCTGAAGGTGGTGGGGCGTCACTACAACGTCTCGAAAAACGACCTGCTCTCGCCGCGCCGCGCCCGCAATGTGGTGGTGCCACGCCAGATCGGCATGTATCTCGCCAAGAAGCTGACCAGCCGCAGCCTGCCGGAGATCGGCCGCCGCTTCGGGGGCCGCGACCATTCCACCGTGCTCCACGCGGTGCGCAAGATCGACGACATGATGCGGGCCGACGAGAAACTAGCAAAGGATCTCGCCCAGCTCATCCGCCTGATCGAGCAGGGGGCGTGACGGGCCCGGATTCCGGGCATGATCCGCTTCACGCCGCGCCACGGCCTCCCTTCCGCAGGGGGGCCTGAAGGGCAGGGGCCGGCCATCGCGGGCCGGCCACTTTTTGCTTCAAAACCGCTGCAAATCCATTGCTAAACAAAGCCGTTCGCGCCATTGTCGCTGGCCCCAAGCAACACTCTTTTCGGACGATCCGGCGATCATGCGCGTTACCATTGAACGGTCTGCTTTTCTCAAGGCCCTGAACCATGTGCAGAGCGTGGTGGAGCGGCGCAACACCATTCCGATCCTCTCGAACGTGCTCGTGCAATCCGACAAGGACAAGGTGCGCCTCACCGCCACCGACCTCGACATCGAGATCGTTGAAACCGTGGCGGCGGAAACCGCTCGCAATGGCGCGGCCACGGTGCCGGCCCACATGCTCTATGACATCGTGCGCAAGCTGCCCGACGGCGCGCAGCTTGAGCTGGAACAGGGGCCGGATGCGGGCCGCGTCAACATCAAGGCCGGGCGCTCGCGCTTCCAGTTGCAGGCGCTGCCGCCGGAAGACTTCCCCGACCTGTCTTCAGGTGAACTGGGCAACAGCTTCACGCTGTCCTCCGGCGAGCTTCGCCGCCTGATCGAGAAGACGCGCTTTGCCATCTCGACCGAAGAAACGCGCTATTACCTGAACGGCATCTACCTGCATCAGGCGAAGGAACACGTCTCAGGGGCGGCGATGCTGCGGGCCGTCGCCACCGACGGCCACCGCCTTGCCCAGTCGCAGGTGGCGCTGCCGGAAGGTGCCTCGGGCATGCCGGGCATCATCGTGCCGCGCAAGACCGTGCTGGAAGTGGTGAAGCTCATCGAGGGCGATGACACCGAAGTGCAGGTCTCGCTGTCCTCCTCCAAGATCCGGTTTGCGGCGGGGAACCTGATCCTGACCTCGAAGCTCATCGACGGCACCTTCCCGGACTATGAGCGGGTCATTCCCCGCAACCACGACAAGACGCTGGATGTGGATGCGAAGTCCTTCTCGGATGCGGTGGACCGCGTGTC
Organism: Hyphomicrobiales bacterium; assembly: GCA_016792865.1. GTDB lineage: Bacteria > Pseudomonadota > Alphaproteobacteria > Rhizobiales > Aestuariivirgaceae > Aestuariivirga. Next base: position 14,006 of record JAEUMJ010000008.1, read on the forward strand.
CACCATCTCGCTGGAAAAGAGCCGGGCGGTGAAGCTGATGCTCGCCGACGGGCGGATGACGCTGGTGGTGAACAATCCCGACAGCGGTTCCGCCGAAGAGGAAGTGGCGGTCGAATACAACAAGGATCCGCTCGAAATCGGCTTCAACTCCCGCTACCTCCTCGATGTCGCGGGCCAGATCACGGCCGAGAACATGCGCTTCGAGTTGCAGGACGCAGGCTCCCCCACCGTGGTGCGCGATCCCAAGGATGAGCAGTCGCTCTATGTGCTGATGCCCATGCGGGTGTAAGCAAGGGGCATATGGCCAACCGCACTGCCGTCACACGGCTTACCCTCACCGACTTCCGCAATTACGCCCATGTGCGGCTGGAACCGCGCCAGCCGCTTGTGGCGCTGGCCGGCGCCAACGGGGCCGGCAAGACCAATCTCCTTGAGGCGGTCTCGCTGCTCACGCCGGGGCGGGGCCTGCGCGGTGTGGAATTCCCTGCGCTGGCCCGCCAGGGCGGCTCCGGGCAGTGGGCCGTGGCGGCGAGCGTGGAAACACCCCAGGGCGAAATGGAACTGGGCACCGGCTGGCGGCCCACCGAAGACGGCGAGATGCCCTCGACGCGCGCCGTGATGATCGACGGGATTCAGCAGAAGTCGGCGGGCAGCCTCGCGGGCCTGATGCGGATAGTGTGGCTCACGCCCGCCATGGACCGCCTGTTCCAGGGCGCACCCGGCGACCGCCGCCGTTTCCTCGATCGCATGGTGGTGCTGTTCGATGCCGAGCATGCGGGCCGGGTGAACGCCTTCGAGAAGCTGATGCGCGAGCGCAATGCGCTGCTCGCCGAACCGAATCCCGATGCGGCCTGGCTGTCCAGCCTCGAAATGCAGATGGCGGAAAGTGCCGTTGCGGTTTCCGCCGCGCGTCTCGCCGCAATCAACATCCTGGCGCGTCATGTGGCGCAGTCGGAACACCATGGGCCATTCCCGTGGGCGGCGCTCTCCATCACGGGAGCCATGGAAGATCTGGTGATGCAGCACCCCGCCGTCGAGGCGGAGGACATCTACCGCCGCGAGCTGGCGCGGAGCCGTGCCGCCGACCGTGCGGCGGGCCGCGCCCTCGCCGGGCCTCACCGGAGCGATCTCCATGTGGTGCATGGACCCAAGGCCATGGCCGCCGAATTCTGTTCCACCGGCGAGCAGAAGGCGCTGCTGATCGGCCTCATTTTGGCGCAGGCGCGGGCGGCCCGGAGCCTGTTCGGCGCAAGCCCCCTGCTGCTTCTTGACGAAATTGCCGCCCACCTCGATCCGGCCCGCCGCGGGGCCCTCTTCCGGCTCCTGGAAAGCCTTGGATCCCAAGTGTTTATGACCGGGACCGAGGCTTCACTTTTTGATGGCATTGGGGCCTCGGCAGTGGTGTATCAGGTGGATGGCGGGCAGCTCTCCGAATCATGAAGGGAGCCCATTCACCCGCGCCCCTGAACGGCCATGGCAAACGACGACAACGAGCAGAAACCAACCGCGGAATACGGCGCGGAATCGATCAAGGTCCTGAAGGGCCTCGATGCGGTGCGCAAGCGCCCCGGCATGTACATCGGCGACACCGATGACGGCTCCGGCCTGCACCACATGGTCTATGAGGTCGTCGATAACGCCATCGACGAGGCGCTGGCCGGCCACGCCACGCTGGTGACGGTGACGCTCAATGCAGACGGCTCCGCCACCGTCACAGACAATGGGCGCGGCATTCCCACCGACATCAAGAAGGACGATGATCACGAGCCGAAGCGCTCGGCGGCGGAAATCGTCATGACCGAGCTTCATGCCGGCGGCAAGTTCGACCAGAATTCATACAAGGTGTCCGGCGGCCTGCACGGCGTCGGCGTCTCGGTGGTGAACGCGCTTTCGAACAAGCTTGAACTCACCATTCACCGCAACGGCAAGACCCACACCATGAGCTTTACCCATGGCGTGCCTGATGCGCCCTTGCGCGTGGTGGGCGACAGCGAAGGCCGGCGCGGAACGGAAGTGACCTTCCACCCCTCGCATGAAACCTTCACCCGCACCGAATTCGACTTCGCCACGCTCGAACACCGCCTGCGCGAACTCGCCTTCCTCAATTCCGGCGTGCGCATCACCCTCACCGACAGGCGCGGTGTCGAGCCTCATGTGGTGGAGCTTTACTACGACGGCGGCATTTCCGCCTTCGTGCGCTACCTCGACCGCACCAAGCAGGCGCTGATCAAAGAGCCGATCTACATCAAGGGCGAGCGCGACGGCATCACCGTCGAATGTGCCCTGTGGTGGAACGACAGCTATCACGAGAGCGTCTTCTGCTTCACCAACAACATTCCGCAGCGCGACGGCGGCACCCACCTCGCGGGCTTCCGTGGTGCCCTCACCCGCGTCATCAACAACTACGCAAGCGACTCCGGCATCGCCAAGAAGGAAAAGGTGCAGCTCACCGGCGATGACGCCCGCGAGGGCATGACCTGCGTTCTCTCCGTGAAGGTGCCGGACCCCAAGTTCTCGTCGCAGACGAAGGACAAGCTTGTCTCGTCGGAAGTGCGCCCCGTGGTCGAAAGCTACGTCAACGATGCGCTGGGCGCGTGGTTCGAGGAGCATCCCGGCGATGCCCGCTCCATCGTGCAGAAGATCGTGGAAGCGGCGGCGGCTCGTGAAGCGGCCCGCAAGGCCCGCGAACTGACGCGGCGCAAGGGTGCGCTCGACATCTCCTCGCTGCCGGGCAAGCTGGCCGACTGCCAGGAACGCGATCCGTCACGTTGCGAACTCTTCATCGTCGAGGGTGACAGCGCCGGCGGTTCCGCCAAGCAGGCCCGCAACCGCGACAATCAGGCGGTGCTGCCGTTGCGCGGCAAGATTCTCAACGTGGAGCGTGCCCGCTTCGACAAGATGCTGTCGTCCGCCGAAATCGGCACGCTGATCACGGCACTGGGCACCGGCATCGGCCGCGAGGAATTCAACATCGAGAAGCTGCGCTATCACAAGATCATCGTGATGACCGACGCCGATGTGGACGGCGCCCACATCCGCACGCTGCTGCTCACCTTCTTCTATCGCCAGATGCCGGAACTGATCGAGCGCGGCCATCTCTATATCGCCCAGCCGCCGCTCTACAAGATCAAGCGCGGCAACTCCGAGCAATACCTGAAGGACAACCGGGCGCTGGAAGACAATCTCGTCGATCAGGGCCTCGACGGCGTGAAGCTGGTGCTGGGCAACGGCAGCGAACGCGCCGGCCCCGACCTTCGCGCCATCGTCGATGATGCCCTCGCCATTCGCGGGATCATCGACGGCCTGCATTCGCGGTACCCCACGCTGGTGATCGAGCAGGCGGCAATCGCCGGTGCGCTCAATCCGGAAGTCCTGGCCGACAAGGCCAATGCCGAAGCGGCGGCGGCCTATGTGGCACGGCGTCTCGACATCCTCTCGGACGAGACCGAGCGTGGCTGGTCCGGTGTCATTGCCCCCGACGGCGGCCTCATCTTCTCGCGCGAGTTGCGCGGCGTGAAGGAAAGCTGGCATATCGACAACAAGCTGATCAGCTCCGCCGACGCCATCCGTCTCGACCGCAAGACCCCGCAGCTCCAGGAAATCTATGCCCATCCGGCCAAGCTGAAGCGCAAGGAATCCGAAAGCGCCATCAACGGCCCGCTCGGTCTCCTGGATGCGATCTTCCTCGCCGGCCGCAAGGGCGTGTCGCTGCAACGCTACAAGGGTCTGGGCGAGATGAATCCTGAGCAATTGTGGGAAACGACGCTGGACCCGAACGTGCGCTCGCTCCTGCGCGTGAAGGTGTCCGAGATCGATCAGGCCGATGACCTCTTCACCAAGCTCATGGGCGATGTGGTGGAGCCGCGCCGCGACTTCATCCGCGAGAATGCGCTGAACGTCGCCAATCTCGACGTCTAATCAGTAGAGCGTGCCGTCCTTGCGGGGCGGCAGCCGCTCGATGATGGGCGGATCGTTCTCATCCAGGCCGAAGATGCGGGCGAGGAGTCCGCGCTTCCGCTTCTTCTGGCGCGGTTCCGGAATGTCCTCCTCGTTGGCGAGCAGGGGATCGTCCTCCATCACGTCGGTGGGCACGTTCTCGGAAATCACAGGCTCGTCGGTATCCGCAGCCTCGATCTCGCCGGGAAGGATGCGCGGCTCAAGTCCCTTGTGGGCCTCCTCCATCACGTCCTTCCACACCAGGGCGGGAAGCGATCCCCCCGTCACCTTCCGTGTCGGGGAGTTGTCGTCGTTCCCCATCCACACGCCGGTGATGTAGTAAGGCGTGAAGCCGATGAACCAGGTGTCGCGGTAATCCTGGCTGGTGCCGGTCTTGCCGCCGATATCGAGATTGCCAAATGCGGCCTTTGTGCCCGTGCCGTCGCGCACCACGGCGCGGAAGAGCATGTTCATGGCGCCAAGGTCGGCGTTGCTCACGACCTGGCCAAGTCCGGAACCTTGCCGCTGATAAAGCACCTTCCCGCTCCGGGTGTAGATGCGCGTCACCACGTATGGTTCCACGCCGTAGCCGCCATTGGCGAACGGCACGAAGGCCGAGGTCATTTCAAGCGGCGTCACTTCGGAGGTGCCGAGTGCGATCGTCGCATCGGTTCCGAGCGGCGAGGCGATGCCGAGGCGGTGGGCCACGGCAGCCACGGCGGCTGGCGTCACTGCCTGGCCGAGCCGGGCGGCAACCGTATTGATGGAGAGGGCGAAGGCGCGTTCCAGCGTCACCGGCCCCAGGTATTTCCGGGTGTAGTTTTCCGGTTCCCAGTTGCCGATGCGGATGGGTTCATCCACTTCGATCGTTTCCGGGCGATAACCCGCCTCGATCGCCGCCAGGTAGACGAAGGCCTTGAAGGCGGAGCCGGGCTGGCGCTTTGCCTTCACGGCGCGGTTGAACTGGCTCTTCTTGTAGGAACGGCCACCCACCAGCGCCTTCACCGCACCGGTCGGGTCGAGGGTGACGAGTGCACCTTCGCTGATCTTCAGCTTCTTGCCGTTGTCGGCCAGACGCTTGCGCAGGCTGGCTTCCGCCTTCAATTGCAGCACGGTGTCGAGCGTCGTCTCGATGACCAGCGATTCCCTGTTGTCCTTGGTGAACAGCGGCAACTGATCGACGATCCAGTCCACCGCATACTGGGTGGCGGGCACATAGTCGGCGGGTGTGGTGTTGGTGGAGGAGGCAAGCGCCTCCAGCATGTCGGCGTCGCTGATGTAACCTTCCCGCACCATGCTTTGCAGCACCAGCGTGGCACGCTGGCGGGCCTCTTCGGGGCGCTTGGCGGGATTGTAGTTCGACGGCGCCTTGAGAAGTCCGGCAAGCGTTGCCGCTTCCATCACCGTCAGCTCCTCCGGCCCCTTGTTGTAGAAAGCACGGGACGCCTTGTCGATGCCGTTGCTGCCGCCGCCGAAATAGACGCGGTTGAGGTAGAGCTGGAGGATTTCGTCCTTGCTGAACTTGGTCTCAAGCCAGATCGCCAGCACCGCTTCCTGGAGCTTCCGGTTCAGGGTGCGTTCGGGCGAGAGGAAGAGGTTCTTGGCAAGCTGCTGGGTAAGGGTTGAGCCGCCCTGGGTCAGGCGCCCGCCGCGCAGGTTGTTGGCCATGGCGCGTGCCAGCCCCCACGGGTCGATGCCATGGTGGCTGTAGAAACGGCGGTCCTCAATTGCGATGATGGCGTTGGGAACGTAATCGGGCAGGGCTTCGATGTTGACGCTGTCGCCGAAGAAGGTGCCGCGCTGGGCCAGCTCGGTGCCATCCGAGGCGAGGATCATGATGCCGGGTTCGCGTTCCGGGATCTGGAAGACGCCGTTCTGCGCGAGGGTGAACCAGACAAAGGCGAAGGTGGCCGCGCCCGCAACCGCAGCCCAGAGGCCAAGCGCCAGGGTAAAGCGCAACAGCCAGCCCAACAGGCTCCGCCGCCTCTTGCTGCGGGGAGGTTCGGCGCGTGCCCCGCGCCCCTTGGCGAACAGTTGTGGCTCCTGCCGTCCACGTCGCTGCGATTGCGCGGCCTTTTTCTTGCGGCCGCCAAACAAGCCCATTTTTCACTACGCCCCGTTCACTGGAGAGAAATCCAGACACCCGTTTGCGGCGGGCCATCAGCACGTGTGCAAATGGCGGCAAATCATGGGCAAATCAAGGCTGGCGCCGTTAACCTTGAAAGGCGGGCGCGTTCCGGCGGCGCGTGCCGTCACATCACCGCGCCGATGTACCACGGCACATATTCGTTCTCGCCGTAGCCCAGTTCTTCCGACTTGGTTTTCTGGCCCGACGCGGTCTTGAGCATCAGGTCGAAAATCTGCCGGCCCTTCTCTTCCAGCGGCACGCCTTCGATCACGTCACCGCAGTTGATGTCCATGTCGTCGATCATGCGGGTATAGATGTCGGTGTTGGTGGCGAGCTTGATCGAGGGGCAGGGCTTGTTGCCGTAGGCACTGCCGCGCCCGGTGGTGAAGCACATGAGGTTGGCGCCGCCTGCCACCTGCCCGGTTGCACCCACGGGATCATATCCGGGCGTATCCATGAACACGAAACCCTTTGTGGTGACGGGTTCGGCATAATTGTACACGGCCTGCATGGTGGTGGTGCCACCCTTGGCGGCGGCCCCCAGCGACTTTTCAAGGATGGTGGTGAGGCCGCCCAGCTTGTTGCCCGGAGAAGGGTTGTTGTTCATCTCCATGTTGTTGCGGCGGGTGTAATCCTCCCACCACTTGATGATGCCGACAAGCTTCTCGCCCACCTCGCGGGTGGCGGCACGGCGCGTGAGCAGGTGCTCGGCGCCATAGATTTCCGGCGTTTCCGACAGGATGCCCGTGCCGCCGTGACGGACAAGGATGTCCACCGCCGCGCCAAGGGCCGGGTTGGCGGTAATGCCGGAGTAGCCATCGGAGCCGCCGCACTGCAGGGCAACGATGAGGTCGGAGGCGAGGCAGGTTTCGCGCTTCACGTTGTTCACGGCAGAGAGCATCTCGCGCACATGGGCGACACCCTTCTCCACGGTCTTTTTCGTGCCGCCGGTTTCCTGGATCGTCATGGTGCGGAAGAGTTCGTTCTCCTCCACCTTGTAGGCTTCCTTGAAGCGCGGAATCTGGAAGCCTTCGCAGCCCAGCCCCACCATCATCACGCCGCCCATGTTGGGGTTGGTGGCATAGCCCCATGCGGTGCGCTTGAAGGTGTCGAAGATGACGCCGCGATAGTCGATGACGCAGCCATTGTCCTGGGTCAGGGCCACGATGCCGTCGATGTTGGGATAATCCTTCAGCATCCCGGAACGCTCCACCTCGCGGGCGATATGGGAGGCGACGGTGGCCGAGCAGTTCACGCTGGTCATGATGCCGATGTAGTTGCGCGTGCCGACCTTGCCGTTCTTGCGGCGATAGCCCTGGAACGTGGCGCGTTCGCTTTCGGGCAGGATCTCTTCCTTCCGCGCGGCCTGCGCGAAGGCATAGTCGTGCGCCAGTTCTCCCATCACCACATTGTGCTCGTGCACCCAGTCTCCCTTGGCGATGTCGGCCTTGGCGAAGCCGATGATCTGGCCGAACTTGCGGATGGGCTGGCCGTTGGCAATGGCCTCAGAGGCCATCTTGTGGCCGCGCATGATCCGGGCCGTGGCGGTGATGCCGTCGATCGTCTCGCCCTTCTCGATGATCCGCGTCGCTACCAGCACGTTGTCGGTGGCGTGGAGGCGCAGGAGGGAGGTGGTGGGGCGTGTCGCTTTATCCATGGTGACTTGGTTCCGCAAACTGATATAACAGTTCAATAGGCCCAGGAGAGGCCAAAAACAACCCGTCACAAGGGCCAAGAATGAAAAAGAAAAACTTCCGGGCACCCTCTGGCGCCACCCTGTCTTTCTCTGAGCTTGGTTTCGGGGCTGCCCCTTTGGGCAATCTTTACAGGGCGGTGAGCGACAAGGACGCGACCGCCACGCTGGAGGCGGCCTGGAAGGCGGGGATCCGCTACTACGACACGGCCCCTCTCTATGGCCTCGGCCTCTCCGAAACCCGTCTCAATCCCTTCCTGCGGGGCCGGAAGCGCAGCGACTACGTACTCTCCACCAAGGTGGGGCGCGTGCTGCACGTCTGCCCACCGGCAGAGCGCACGGGCATCGGCAAGTTCTTCGACACGCCATCGCGCAGGGAAGAATACGACTACAGCTACGACGGCATCTACCGTTCGCTGGAAGCCTCCTTCGAGCGCCTCGGCGTGGATTCCATCGACATCCTCCTTGCCCACGATCTCGACATCTTCACCCACAAGTCTGCGGAGCGGCGCGACCACTACATGAAGGTGCTGTTCGAGTCCGGGTACAAGGCCATGCGCAAGCTGCGCGATGAAGGCGTGGTGAAGGCGATCGGCGCCGGCATCAACGAGGTGGAGGCCTGCGCCATGCTGGCCCGTGGCGGCGACTTCGATCTCTTCCTCCTCGCCGGGCGCTACACGCTTCTCGAACAGGAGGCGGCTCTCGATTCCCTCTTGCCGCTCTTGCAGGAGCGCGGCATCGGCATCGTGCTGGGCGGCCCCTACAACTCTGGAATCCTTGCCACCGGCGCGAGGCCCGGTGCCTGGTACAATTACGACCCCGCCCCGCCCGCCGTGCTGGAGCGGGTGAAGAGGATCGAAGCCGTCTGCAAGGCGCACAAGGTGAAGCTGCCGCAGGCGGCGTTGCGCTTCCCGCTCACCCATCCCTGTGTCGTCTCCGTGATTCCCGGTGCCGCAAGCCCGAAGGAAGTGGCCCTGAACCTCAGGACCATGAGCGCCCGGTTGCCCAAGGCCCTGTGGAAGGACCTGAAGGCGCAGGGCCTTCTTGACCCCCGTGCTCCAACACCCAAGTGAGTGAATGAAGATGAAGATCGACTCCCACCAGCATTTCTGGCACCCCGCGCGCGGCGACTACTACTGGATGGAAGGCGAAGGGGCTGCCCCCATCCGCCGCGCCATCGGGCCCGGGCACATGCGCCCGCTGCTCAAGGCGGCAGGCATCGACAAGACGGTGCTGGTGCAGGCGGCCCCCTCGGTGAACGAAACCGAATACATGCTGGGCATCGCCGACGCGACCGACTTCGTGGCAAAGGTGGTGGGCTGGATCGACTTCGAGCAGAAGGACGACCTCAGGCACCTGCAACGCTTCGCCCGGCATCCCAGGTTCACCGGCGTGCGCCCGATGATCCAGGACCTGCCGGACGCCGAGTGGATGCACCGCAAGGACATCCAGTGGGCCTACGACGCCATCACCGATCTCGATCTCACCTTCGATGCCCTGGGCTATGCCCACCATGTCGAGCCGTTCCAGCGCCTGTTCGATGCACGGCCGAAAATGCGGATCGTGGTCGATCACTGCATGAAGCCGGTGATCCGTGACGGGAAGTTCGACGACTGGGCCAGGGGCATGGAGAAGATCGCCCGCACCACGCCGGTGTTCTGCAAGCTCTCCGGCCTGGCAACGGAAGCGAAGCAGGGCTGGAGCATCGAGACGCTGAAGCCCTATGCCCGCCACATCATTGCATGTTTCGGGCCGGAACGGGTGATGTGGGGGTCGGACTGGCCGGTGCTGGAGCTGAACGGAAGCTATCCCGCCTGGCATTCCGCGGCAACGGAGATCGTCGGCAAGACGGGGGCGGACGAAATCTTCGGCGGCACGGCGGCACGGTTCTACAGGATCAGCCAGAACGCCTGATCACCGGGGTCGCGCCATGCGCCGGGCCCGCGAGGTCATGCCCGGCCACTCATTCCTTCGGCCAGCCGAGGGCGGCAATGCCCGTCGCGACGAGGAAGATCCCGAACCACTGGCCCCTGCTGACTTTCTCGCCGAGGAAGATCATCGCGACGAGCACCGAAAGCCCGCCATAGGCAGAGATGCCCATGGCCGCGAATTCCTTTTCGGGAAAATGCCCCGCCGCATTCACCGCCGTGACGGCGCTTGCATCCAGTGCCGCCATGAAGAAGATGCCGATCAGGCCCTTCATCGAGATGCGCGCCTGCATCCGTGCATCGCGGAAGGACAGCGGCAGCAGCAGCAGGGCCGCCGGGAAGCGCGAGATGAATGTCGTCTCCACCTCGCCCATGGCCACGGCGGCTGTCTGCCCGAGGATGACGGCAGCGGCAAAGCCGATGTTGGCCGCGACCATCGCAAGGGCGGCATGGAGCACGGCATGGGGAGCACGCGGCTTGGTGTCGGGCGTGTCGCCGCTGCTCGCGCCCACGATCACCGCGCCGGTGATCACAAGGGCAACACCCAGCCATTCGACCGGAGTCGGCACAAGCCCATGGATCAGACCCCAGAGCACGACAAGGGCAGGATAGCCTGCCGTCATCGGCCCGACGATGGCGACGGGCGCAAGGCTGAAGGCCTTGAACAGGCCACCCAGCGCCAGCGCATAGACGCAGCCCAGCGCCAGCGCGTAACCCAACGCCCAGGCCGGCGCCTGCCAGATCACGCCCCGCCAGAGCACGAAGGGCAGGACCAGCGCCGCCCCCACGAGGCAGACGAGGAAGGCCATGCGAAAGGGCCCCACGCGCCCGGCGTGGAAACGGGCGAGACAGTCGTGGACCGACCAGCACAGGGCGGCAGCAAGGCCGAAGCTCAGGGCAAACATGGCGCGAAGACTGGCATTGCCCCGGCTGCGGCGCAACATGGCGGAACGCAGGTGATCCATGCCATGGGATGACGCAATCAGGCGACATCCCGGCCGGAATGGATGGGAATCCCCATCTGCCTGTGGCAGAACTCCCGGTCATGTTTCTTTCCGTTTTCGACCTTTACAAGATCGGCATCGGTCCGTCCTCGTCGCACACCGTGGGGCCGATGGTGGCGGCCAGGCGGTTCCTCGACAGCCTGAAGGACGTGGTGCTGCCGGACGGGGCGCGCCTGCGCGTCAGCCTGCACGGCTCGCTCGCCTTTACCGGCAAGGGTCACGGAACCGATCGCGCCGTGATCCTGGGCCTTGCGGGCGAAACGCCGGATGGCATCGATCCCGACGCGGTGGACGGCGTGCTTGCGACGATGGCCGAACGCAAGTCCGTGCGCCTCCCCGATGGCCGCGAGATCGGCTTCGATCCGGCAACGGATGTGATCTTCGATTTCGGCCCCGCCCTGAAGGGCCATGCCAACGGCATGATCATGCATGTGGAAGCCGGTTCCACGACCCTCGCCATCGAGACCTTCTATTCGATTGGCGGTGGCTTCGTGCAGACCGAGGCCGAGCGGGCCGCCTCGGTGTCGAAGGGCGATGTGCCGCCGGCGAATGTGCCATATCCCTTCTCGAATGCCGAGGAGATGCTCGCCATGGGGCAGCGCTCCGGCAAGAGCATCGCCGAGATGAAACGCGCCAATGAGGAAATGGTGCATGGGGACTCGCTCGATGCGAAGCTCGACCGCGTCTGGGGCGTGATGAATGCCTGCATGCAGCGCGGGCTAGCGCAGCAGGGCATCCTGCCCGGCGGCCTCAACGTGAAGCGGCGGGCAGCCGACGTGCTGGCGAAGCTTCGCGCCGAGCAGGGCGGCAATGCCGTCCAGCCTCATCGCGTGATGGATTTCCTCTCCGTCTATGCCATGGCGGTGAACGAGGAGAACGCCGCGGGCGGCAAGGTGGTGACGGCGCCCACCAACGGCGCGGCGGGAGTCATTCCGGCCGTCATCCGTTATTATCTCGATCACTGCGTGGGCGCGGATGCAGGAGGCGTGCACACCTTCCTGCTGGCCTCTGCGGCGGTGGGCGGCATCATCAAGCACAACGCCTCGATCTCCGGCGCGGAGGTGGGGTGCCAGGGCGAAGTGGGGTCGGCCTCGGCCATGGCGGCGGCGGGATTGTGCGCGGCCCTTGGCGGCACCAACGAGCAGGTCGAGAATGCCGCCGAGATTGCGCTGGAGCATCACCTTGGCATGACCTGCGATCCGGTGGGCGGGCTTGTGCAGGTGCCCTGCATCGAGCGCAATGCCTTTGGCGCGGTGAAGGCGGTCACGGCGGCCTCACTGGCCCTGCGCGGCGACGGCACCCATCTGGTGCATCTCGACACCTGCATCGAGACGATGCGGCAGACGGGCCTCGACATGAGCGAACGCTACAAGGAAACCTCGACCGGCGGATTGGCCGTGAACGTGGTGGAGTGCTGAGGGCAACGCTGAGCCACATGCAGAAGGTTGACTCCTGTCCGGCCATCGTCAGAGCATATCATGGACATCAAGAAACGTCTCGGTCTTGCAGTGAAGGACTATCGCAAGCGCATGGATGTATCGCAGGAGGAACTTGCGATGCGTATCGGCGCTGACCAAGCCTATGTCAGCCGCATCGAAGCAGGCCAGATGAATGTCACGCTGGAAACGCTCGAACTGATCGCCGATGCGCTGAACACCGATGCAGCGGACTTGCTGAGGGTTCTCCCTGCCACGCGGGGAAGGCCGTAAAGGCCAATGCCCCGCCATCCCTCACATGAATGGCTCATGACGGGCCTGGAATGTGGCCCCTCACTTCAAGGCACGCAGGTGCTCCAACAGACCGGCGGTTGAGGAATCGAGTCCCGCCATGTCGGCCGTGCCTTCGACCACGGGCTGCAATCCGGTGGCCAGTTCCTTGCCCAGTTCCACGCCCCACTGGTCGAAGGCGTTGATCCCCCAGACCGCCGCCTCCACGAACACGCGATGTTCGTAAAGCGCGATGAGGCGGCCCAGCGTGTGGGGGTCGAGCTTGCGATAGGCGATGGTGATCGAGGGCCGGTTGCCCTCGAACACGCGGTGCGGAGCGAGGCGTTTTGCCTCCGGCCTGCTCCTGCCCATGGCAAGCAGCTGTGCCTCCGCTTCCTTCAGCGTGCGGCCCTTCATCAGCGCCTGTGACTGCGCCAGGCAATTTGCCACCAGCAGGTCGTGGTGCACCTTGATGCCCACCTCATGCGGCTCGGCGGCAATCAGGAATTCCACCGGGATGATGTCGCTGCCCTGATGCAGGAGCTGGAAGAAGGCATGCTGGCCATTGGTGCCGGGTTCGCCCCAGACGATGGGTCCGGTTGCCTCCCGCACCGGCTTGCCATCCAGGGTCACGCGCTTGCCGTTCGATTCCATGTCGAGCTGCTGCAGGTAGGCGGGAAAGCGCGAAAGGCGCTGGTCATAGGGAATGATGGCCCTCGACGGATGTCCGCAGGCGTTGCGGTGCCAGACGCCCAGAAGGCCGAGCAGCATCGGCAGGTTGTGCGGCATGGGCGCGGAGAGGAAATGCCGGTCCATGGCATGGGCGCCCGCCAGCATGTCCATGAAGTTGCGCGGCCCGATCGCGATCATCAGCGACAGGCCGATGGCCGACCATAGCGAGTAGCGCCCGCCCACCCAGTCCCAGAAACCGAAGGTGCGGTTCTCTGCAATGCCGAAGGCTTTCACCTTGTCGAGGGCGGTGGAAATGGCCGCGAAGTGATCCCCGACCGCCGCTTCACCGAGCTTCTCCACCAGCCAGCCACGCGCCGTGCCGGCATTGGTCATGGTCTCGATCGTGGTGAAGGTCTTGGAGGCCACCAGGAACAGCGTGGTTTCGGGATTGAGGCGCTTCAGCGTATCGGCGATGTGTGCGCCATCGACGTTGGAAACGAAATGCGTCCGCGGGCCGTCATGATAGGGCGAGAGCGCGATGGTTGCCATCACCGGGCCGAGGTCCGAGCCACCGATGCCGATGTTGACCACGTCGGTGATCTTTCCGGCCACATGTTGCTGGCGGATATCGACGGCAAAGCGGGCCATGGCTTCCAGCACGTCGTGCACGTCATGCACCACGTTGTGCCCGCCGGAAAACACCAGTTCGCTCTTGGGGCGGCGCAGTGCCGTGTGCAGGACCGCCCGCCCCTCGGTGGTGTTGATGACGTCGCCCCGCATCATGCGGTGGACCTGTCCCTCCACGTCCGCCGCCTTGGCAAGGGCGGCCAGGAGCTTCATCGTCTTGGCCGTGACCCGGCACTTGGAATAGTCGAGCAGCAGGTCATCGAGGCTGGCCGAGAACTCCGCGAAGCGGCTTGCCTGGCCCTTCTTCCCCGGCGCGAAGGCCTTGCGCATGTCGGGGCGCCCGTCGCGGGCGTGGGCCTTGAGTTCGGCAAGCACGGTCTTCGTGGCGGGGGTCATGCGGTCTTCTCCTCACCTCCTGCATGACGCCTTGTGCCGAAAAAGACAATGGCGCCCGCTGTCACGGAGAGAACCACAAATCCTGCCGCCATGGGAACAGGGGTTCCGTCGTAGAACTGCCCGATGGCGGTGCCGAGCGCCGCCCCGATCACCATCTGCAGGAAGCCCTGGGTCGAAGCTGCCGTTCCCGCCACCGCACCCAGGGGCACCATGGCAAGCGCGCCGAAATTCGACATGATGAAATTGAAGGCGAAGAACATGGCACTCATGATGGCGAAGAACAGGAAGACGGGCAGAAGCTTGGTGATGCCGAGAAGCAGCATCAGCAGGCCCAGGGCCGTGAAGACCGCAAGGGCACCGTGGGAGAGCCTGCGCATGCCGAAGCGCATCACCGCCTGCGCATTCATGAAGCCGCCCAGCGCCGCAAAGGCTCCGCCCGCCGCAAAGAAGGCGGGGAACCAGACCCCCATGCCGTAATGCTCGACATAGATCTGCTGCGACGAGGTGAGGAAGCCCATCAGCGCACCGAACAGGAGGGCGGTGGCCATGATGTAGGCCAGCGACACGCCGTTCGAGAACACGATGCCGAAGCCTTCAACAATGGCGGCGGGCGTGAAGGCGCGGCGGTGTTCCGGCTTCAGGGTCTCCGGCAGGCGGAAGAACACCCACAGCGCCACCAGGGCGCCGAAGCCTGCCATGAATCCGAACAGGCCCTGCCACGGCAGCACGGTGAGCAGGAACTGCCCCAGCGCCGGCGCGAAGATGGGCGAGGCCATCATCACCATGAAGACGAGGGACAGCGTCTTGGCCATCTCGTCGCCGACGAAGAGGTCGCGCACCAGGGCGATGGCGATGACGGCGGACGCCGCGGCCCCGGCGCCCTGGAGCACGCGCAGCGCCACCAGCGTATTGAAGTCGGAAACGAAATAGGCCGAGGCGGCGGCAAGGATGTAGACAGCAAGACCCAGCAGCAGGGGATTGCGCCGCCCGAAACGGTCGGCCAGCGGGCCGAAGACAAGCTGCAGGATGCCGAAGCCCATCATGTAGGCGGGAATGACGAGCTGGCGGCGGTTCTCGTCCGCCTCGCCCAGCGATTGGCCGATCTGCTGCAGGCCCGGCAACATGATGTCGATGGCGAAGGCGTTGATGGCGATCATCGCGGCCAGGAGGGCAATGAGTTCGACGCGGCCCGGTCCACCGGGCATGATCTTGGCTGTCATCGGAAAGGTTCCTTGGGGTGAGGGCGGGGTGGCCCTCCGGTTCGGTGGCTGCACAGAATCAGGCAGTTGTGCAGGGGGCGGCCCCTATAGCCCAGGCCGGGCAACCTCCGGAATGTACCGGAGGTGGTGGCGGGCACCCCCTCGGCCCCGCCCTTGCCTTTCCCGGCCAATTCTGCTTTATCCCGGCCATCTCACTGAAAAGTTGAGGTTCCTCAATCGCCTGGCCGTGTAAGGGCTGCCATGGCGGTTTTTCGTAATGTTCTGAAAGGATTGAACAAAATGCCCAAGATGAAGACCAAGTCTTCGGCCAAGAAGCGGTTCAAGTTCACCGCTTCCGGCAAGGTGAAGGCAGGTGCCGCCGGCAAGCGCCACGGCATGATCAAGCGCACCAACAAGCAGATCCGCAACCAGCGTGGCACGATGGTGCTTGCTCCGGGTGATGAACGCCTGGTCAAGATCCACATGCCCTACGCCGCGAAGTAACGGGAGGCCTGTCACATGCCACGCGCAAAAGGCGGCGTTGTCGCCCGCCGCTCCCACAAGAAGGTCCTGGCCCGCGCCAAGGGTTACTTCTCCCGTCGCAAGAACATCTTCCGCGTTGCCGTGCAGGCCGTCGAGAAGGCGGAACAATACGCCTACATCGGCCGCCGCCAGAAGAAGCGCAATTTCCGCGCCCTCTGGATCCAGCGCATCAACGCCGGCACCCGCGAACTCGGCCTGACCTACGGCCGATTTATCAACGGCCTCGACAAGGCCGGCATCGAAGTGGACCGCAAGGTCCTCGCCGATCTCGCTGTGCATGACAAGGCCGCCTTTGCCGCTCTCGTGGAAAAGGCTAAGGCCGCTCTCGCGTAAGTTCCGAACAACTTACTGAACGTCATTCACCGGGCCTTGAGCGGGAGAGCTTTCTCCCATACTCAGGGCCCGGTTTTGTTTTGAGGACTCATGATGTCGCTGGAAACCCTGGAGCGCGAAACCCTCGCGCAGGTCGATGCCGCCGCCGACGAGGCGGCCCTTGAAGCCGTGCGCGTTGCCGCCCTTGGCAAGAAGGGCACGATCTCCGAGCAGATGAAGGGGCTGGGCGCCATGTCGCCCGACGAGCGCAAGAATTTCGGCGCGGCGCTGAACCTGCTCAAGGACAAGGTGACGGAGGCCATCGCCACCCGCAAGGCCAGCCTTGCCGACAAGGCCCTGAACGAGCGCCTTGCCCGCGAGACCGTTGATGTGACGCTGCCGGTGCGCGGCGAAGGCAGGGGCACCATCCATCCCGTCAACCAGGTGTGGGAGGAGATCGTGCAGATCTTCGGCGACCTCGGTTTTGCCGTTGCCGAAGGCCCGCACATCGAGGACGACTTCCACAACTTCGACGCCCTCAACATGCCGCCGGAGCATCCTGCCCGGCAGGAGCATGACACCTTCTATTTCAACGAGAAGCCCGATGGCTCGCGCCTTGTGCTGCGCACGCACACAAGCCCGGTGCAGATCCGCACCATGAAGACGCAGGCCCCGCCCATCCGCATCATTGCGCCGGGCCGCACCTTCCGTTCGGATTCCGACATGACCCACACCCCCATGTTCAACCAGGTGGAGGGCCTCGTCATCGACGAGACCACCCACATGGGTCATCTCAAGTGGGTGCTGCACGAGTTCTGCAAGGCCTTCTTCGAAGTGAACGAGGTCAGGATGCGCTTCCGCGCCTCGCACTTCCCCTTCACCGAGCCTTCCATGGAAGTGGATATCCAGTGCTCGTGGAAAGACGGGCAGGTGAAGATCGGCGAGGGCGACTCCTGGCTTGAAATCCTCGGCTCCGGCATGGTGCATCCCAATGTCATGAAGGCCAGCGGCCTTGATCCGGCAAAGGTGCAGGGCTTTGCCTTCGGCATGGGCATCGACCGCGTGGCCATGCTGAAGTACGGCATCCCCGATCTGCGCGCCTTCTTCGATTCAGACCTGCGCTGGCTGCGCCACTATGGTTTCAGGTCGCTCAACGTGCCGACCCTTGCAGGAGGACTGTCATGAAATTCACCCTCTCCTGGCTCAAGGATCATCTCGACACTTCGGCCACGGTCGATGAAATCGCTGCCGGGCTTCTTGGCATCGGCCTCGAAGTCGAGGAGATCAGCGACAAGACCAAGGCGCTGGCGGCCTTCACCGTTGCCCATGTGCAGAAGGCGGAGAAGCATCCCAACGCCGACAAGCTGCGACTGTGCGTCGTCGAGACCAAAGACGGCGTGAAGCAGGTCGTCTGTGGCGCACCCAATGCCCGCACCGGCATGAAGGCCATCATTGCTCTTCCCGGCGTCACCATTCCGGTGACCGGGGCAGTGTTCGCGCCCGCCACGATCCGCGGCGTGGAATCCCAGGCCATGATGTGCTCGGAGCGCGAGCTGATGCTCTCGGACGAGCATGACGGCATCATCGACGTTCAGGGCGACTGGCCGGTGGGCACGCCCGCCGCACAGGCGCTCGGCCTCGATGACCCGATGTTCTACGTGAAGGTGACGGCCAATCGCCCCGACGCGCTGGGCCTCTACGGCATTGCCCGCGACCTCGCAGCCAAGGGGCTTGGCACGCTGAAACCCCTCGCCGCGCCCAGCGTGAAGGGCACGTTCGACTCGCCCATCGGGGTGACGCTCGACTTTCCCAAGGGTGATGAAAAGGCCTGCCCGCTGTTCGTGGGCCGCTACATCCGTGGCGTGAAGAACGGCCCGTCGCCCGCCTGGATGCAGCAGCGCCTCAAGGCCATCGGCCTCCGCCCGATTTCGGCGCTGGTTGACATCACCAACTACATCACCTTCGCCTATGCGCGTCCGCTGCATGTGTTCGACGCCGGCAAGGTTCATGGCAACATCACTGCCCGTTTCGCCAGGGAAGGCGAAACGATCACGGCACTCGACAACAAGAGCTACACGCTTGCGCCCGGCATGACCGTGATTGCCGACGAGAAGGGACCGGAAGCCGTAGGCGGCATCATCGGCGGCATTCCCTCATGCTGCACCGACGGGACGGTGGACGTGTTCCTCGAAGCGGCCTACTTCGACCCGGTGCGCACGGCGGCGACGGGCCGCAAGCTGGGCATCAACTCCGATGCGCGCTACCGCTTCGAACGCGGCATCGACCCTGCCTTCACGCCTGTTGGAGCCGAGATCGCCACGCAGATGATCCTCGATCTTTGCGGCGGCGAGGCCTCCCATCCGGTGATCGCGGGCAAGGTTCCCGATACGAAGCGCACCTTCACGCTGCGCAAGACGCGGGTGAAGCAGCTCGGCGGGCTTGATTGTCCGTGGGCGGATCAGTTGCGCATTCTCCGCGCCCTGGGCTTCACCGTCACCGAAGCGGCGGGCGGCGCCTCGTGCATCCCGCCCTCGTGGCGACCGGACGTGAACGGCGAGGCCGACCTGGTGGAGGAAATCTGCCGCATCGTCGGCCTTGAGAACATTCCCTTCGCCGAGATGACGCGCCCGCATGCGGTGGCGCGTCCGGTGCTCACGCCCTTGCAGCGGCGCATGTTGACGACGCGGCGCACGCTGGCCGCGCGTGGCTTCAATGAAGCCGTCACCTATGCCTTCCTGCCGCATTCCCTCGCCGAGATGTTCGGCGGCGGGCAGAAGGAACTGCAACTTGCCAATGCCATCTCGTCGGAACTGACGGACATGCGGCCGTCGCTCCTGCCCAACCTGCTTGCGGCGGCGGCGCGAAACCTGGCCCGCGGCCACGCCGGCTTCGCCCTTTCGGAAGTGGGCCACGCCTACGCGGGTGACCAGCCCAAGGATGAAACCCTGCGCGCCGGGGGCATTCGCCAGGGCGAAGCGGTATCCCGGCAATGGCAGGGCGGCGTCCGCCTTGTGGACGCCTTCGATGCCAAGGCCGATTGCCTCGCCGTTCTCGACGCCTGTGGCATGGCCGCTTCCACCTTGCAGGTGGTCAACACCGCCCCGGCCTGGTTCCATCCCGGCCGCAGCGGCACCCTGCAGATGGGACCGCAGAACAAGATTGCCCATTTCGGCGAAATCCATCCGAAGATTCTTGCGGCCATGGATGTGAAAGGTCCGGTCGCGGCATTCGAGATCGTGCTGAACCTCATTCCGGCCCCGCGCCAGAAGGGCACGGCCAGGCCCGCACTCGTCCTCTCCGATCTGATGAGCGTGTCCCGTGACTTCGCCTTCGTCGTGGATGACAAGGTGCAGGCGGCAGAACTTGTGAAGGCCGCCCGCGGCGTGGACAAGGTGACGGTGACGGAGGCGCAGGTCTTCGACGTGTTCAAGCTTGCCGACGGCAAGACCTCGCTTGCCCTTGAAGTGACCTTGCAGCCGAGGGACAAGACCTTCACCGATGAGGAGATCGATGCGCTTTCGGCCAGGATCGTGGCCGCCGTGACCAAGGCCACCGGCGGAACCCTGCGCGGATAGGGCGAAGCGCGGCGCCCTGCTCATGCGGTTGCGTGGCGCGGTTGTGCGGCGAGGGACGGGAAGGCGGCACCAGTCCTGCATCCTGTTCATGCCTTCCCGCGTGCGTGGTGATTGATAATCGCTGCGGGATCGCAGAGGCTTGGGGCATGACGCCGCCCCAGCATCCTGCCGCCCGATGAAGCCACACGACAATCGCGCCTGGCTCCTGATGCTGCCTGCCGGAGCCATCATGCTCACGGTGGGCGTGGTGCCGCTGGTCTCGGTGTTCAACTATTCCTTCCACGACATCTTCACGCTTCAGGACCTGCATTGGGTGGGGCTGGACTGGTACACCGAAATGATCCGCTCCGGCCGTTTCTGGGGAAGCCTGGCGCGCAGCCTGCTGTTCTCGGCGCTTGTGCTGTCGGTGCAATTGCCGCTCGGCATCTGGATTGCGCTGGTGCTGACGAAGGTACCGCGGTTGCGCACGCCCGTGCTGATGCTGGTGGCGCTGCCGCTTGTGGTGCCGTGGAACATGATTCCGGTGATGTGGCTCGACTTGATCAGCAAGACGGGGCTTGCCGGCTCGACCCTTGCGGCGCTCGGCCTGCCGCTCGATGCCCGCTTCAATGCGCTGCACACCTGGGCGGTGCTGGTGGTGATGGACACCTGGCACTGGCTGGGGCTGGTAGTGATCCTGGGTTTTGCCGGACTTTCCGGAATCCCCAATGACTATTACCGCGCCGCGGCTGTCGATGGTGCCTCCCGTATCGCCGTGTTCCGCTACATCCAGTTGCCGAAGATCAGCGGCATCCTCTCGATTGCGGTGCTGCTCCGCTTTGTGGACAGCTTCATGATCTACACCGAAGCCTTCCGCATCAATGCCGGCGGCCCGCACCGGGCCACGACCTTCCTCACGCTTGACCTTGGCGAGGAGATCAACAGCTTCACCTATGGTGCGGCGGCGGCCCGCTCCATGATCTATTTCCTGCTGGTCATCACTGCCGCCTGGACCTTCCGCACCGTCATGGACCGGCGCCGGGGCGCGATGCAGGACATCAACTCATGAGTCCTGTTCCTGTGCCCGCCGGAGAAAGGACGCGCACGCCGGTGTTGCCGCTGCTTCTCCTTGCGGCGCTGGGCCTGTTCATCCTGCTGCCTTTCGCCCAGTCGCTCATCACCAGTTTCGTGTCCACCATGGCGCGTGACGGGATCAGGGAAGGCGACGTGAGCCTGATCAACTTCATCAATCTCGTGAAGACACCGGCATTGCGGGCGTCCATTCTCAACTCAACCTTTTACGTCCTGCTGAACGTCGTCCTCTGCCTGGCGGCGGGATTGCCGGCCGCCTACGCCTACTCCCGCTACAGCTTCACCGGCGACAGGCACTTCTTTTTCATGCTGCTGATCTTCCGCGTCACGCCCCCGGTGGTGTTGTCGCTGCCGATCTTCATCCTCTTTGCCCATCTCAATCTGGTGAACACGCCCGTGGGGATTGCGCTGGTGCATTGCCTGTTCAACATTCCGATTGCGATCTGGGTGCTGGAGAGTTTCATCTCCGCCGTGCCGCGCGAGCTGGATGAAACAGCCTTTCTGGATGGCTATTCGCTGCCCCGTTTCTTCGTGCGCCACCTCATCCCGGCCATTGCGCCGGGCATCGGTGTCACCGCCTTTTTCTGCTTCATCTTCTCGTGGGTCGAAGTCGTCTTTGCCCGCATCCTCACGGTGACGGCAGGCATGCCGATCACCATGGCGATCAATTCACTGCTGGGCATCCGGCCCGACATCGGGCTGGTGATGGCGATGAATGTCGTGTCCCTCATTCCCGGCCTGGCCATGATCTACTTCGTGCGCCATCACCTGGCGCGAGGGTTTGTCATCAGGACGTGAGGTCCGTTCCCGCTGACCGGCAACGGAGCAGTGGGAAGCGCAAGGCGGATGCTGTATGCTGCCCCTGACCTAACACGGGCGGGAACAGGCATGGCGAACCGGATCGAACGGGATTCCTTGGGCGAATGGGCCGTGCCGGAGGAGGCCGACTACGGTGTCCATACGGCGCGCGCGGCGGCGAACTTTCCGATTACCGGCACGCTCCTGCATCATTATCCCGAACTTATCGTCGCGCTGGCGATGACCAAGAAGGCCGCAGCGGAGGCGAATGCCGAGCTTGGCGTTCTCGATCCCGCAATCGCACGCGCCATTGCACGGGCCTGTGACCGCCTGATCGCGGGCGAGAACCATCAGCATTTCATTGTCGACATGGTGCAGGGCGGGGCGGGCACCTCGACCAACATGAACGCCAACGAGGTCATTGCCAACATGGCGTTGCGGGAGCTGGGCAAGCCGCGCGGCAGCTACGATATCGTCAATCCCAATGACCATGTGAACCTCTCGCAATCGACCAATGACGTGTATCCCACGGCGGTCCGCCTCACCATGCTGCGCGAGGTGCCGGCGCTGGTGAGGGCGCAGGAGCAACTGATTGCCGCCTTCGAGCAGAAGGCGCGGGAGTTCCACGGCATCATCAAGGTGGGCCGCACCCAGTTGATGGATGCGGTGCCCATGCGCCTCGGCTCGGAGTTCAGGGCCTTTGCGGTCACGGTGGGAGAGGACATCGAGCGCCTACGCGAGTTTTCCTCCCTCCTGCGCGAGGTGAACTTGGGCGGCACGGCGATCGGCACCGGCATCAACACGCCGCGTGATTACTCCCGCATCGTGATCGGCAGGCTGGCCGGAATCTCCGGCGTGCCGCTGGTTCCGGCGGGCGACCTGATCGAGGCCACCTCGGACATGGGCGCATTCGTCACCTTCTCCGGCGTGCTGAAGCGCATTGCCGTGAAGCTCTCGAAGATCTGCAACGATCTTCGCCTGCTCAACAGCGGCCCGCGCGCCGGGCTTGGCGAAATCAGGTTGCCTGCGGTGCAGGCCGGTTCCTCCATCATGCCGGGCAAGGTGAACCCGGTCATCCCGGAAGTGGTGAACCAGATCGCCTATCAGGTGATCGGCAACGATCTCACCGTCACCCTGGGTGCAGAAGCCGGGCAATTGCAATTGAACGCCATGGAACCCGTGATCGTGTTCAACATCCTGCAATCCATGCGCATGCTCTCACGCGGCATGACGGTCCTGCGCGAAAGCTGCGTTCTCGGAATCGAGGCCGATGCGGAGCGTTGCCGTGAGCTTCTGGAAAATTCGCTGGTCGCGGTCACGGCGCTCAATCCCTTTGTGGGCTATGCCGAAGCAAGCCGCGTCGCCAAGGCGGCCCTCGGCTCGCGGCGCAGCATCCGCGATGTGGTGCTGTCCGAGAAGCTGATGACGGAAGAGCAACTGGCGCAAGCCTTTGCCACCGAGACGCTGCTCGGCCAGCGCGACGGCTGATCAGGCGAAAGGAAGGTCCGGCCCCACCGGAACGATGCCGTTGGGGTTCAGCGTCTTGATGGAATAATAGCCGCGCTTGATATGGCCGATGTCCACCGTGGCGCGGATGCCCGGCAGGGCAATGACATGGGCGATGAAGCGCGAAAGCGCGGGATAGTCGGCGATGCGCTTCCTGTTGCACTTGAAGATGCCGTGATAGGCGGCGTCGAAACGCACCAGCGTGACGAAGAGGCGGATGTCGCTTTCGGTGAGGTGCGAACCGAAAAGGCATGGCCCGCCGCCTGCGAGCTGCTCTTCCATCCGGTCCAGCGTGGCGAACACATCGGCGTAGGCTTCTTCATAGGCTGCCTGCGTTGTCGCAAAGCCCGCGCGGTAGACGCCATTGTTCAGTGAGGCGTAGATGGAATCGTTGAGAGCATCGATCCTGTCACGCAGGTGTTCGGGATAGAGATCGTGGGCATTCCTGGCCAGCGACCCGAAGCCGGAATTGAGGATGCGCAGGATGTCGGCGGATTCATTGTTGACGATGGTGTTGCGTGTCCTGTCCCACAGCACGGGAACGGTGGCGCGACCGGAAACATGCGGGTCTGCCAGCGTATAGATCTCGTGCAGGTAGGTGACGCCGTTCACATGGTCAGGCGTTGCGCCGGGGGCATCGCCGAAGCGCCAGCCTTGCGGCGTCAGCGCGGGTTCCACGACGGAAATGCTGATCACATCCTCCAGGCCCTTGATGGTGCGTGCCATCAGGGTGCGGCTGGCCCAGGGGCAGATGTAGGCGACGTAGAGATGATAGCGTCCGGCCTCGGCCCTGAAGCCCGCCTCGCCGGTGGGACCGGCGCTGCCGTCGGGTGTCACGTAGTGACGGAAGCTGGAAACCTGGCG
>JAEUMJ010000029.1 GCA_016792865.1 Hyphomicrobiales bacterium
CTCACGGGCTATCACTGGGGCCTCACCCGCAAGCGCGCCATCCTCGGATGGGAGGCGGGGCAGCTTGCCACGGGCCACTGAGCCTCAGGCGTGCAGGATATCGACCGATGCGGGAAGGGAATTGGCCTTGAGCCTGTAGACAACGGGCACGCCCGTTTCCAGTTCCCGCTTCAGGATCTCTTCCGGCGTGAGGCCCTCGATGGCCATGATCAGCGATCGCAGCGAGTTGCCGTGTGCTGCGACCAGAACCGTCTTTCCCTCCAGCACATGGGGCTGGATCATGTGCACGTAGTAGGGCAGCGAGCGGGCCAGCGTATCTTTCAGGCTCTCGCCTCCCGGCGGCGGCACGTCGAATGAGCGGCGCCAGACATGAACCTGGTCGTCGCCCCACTTCTTGCGCGCGTCATCCTTGTTGAGGCCGGTGAGGTCGCCATAGTGGCGCTCGTTCAGCGCCTGGTCGCGGGTTTCGGGCAGGCCCGTCTGGCCCAGTTCCTCCAACATGAGGGCGAGGGTGTTCTGGGCGCGCGTCAGTGCGCTGGTGAAGCAGATGTCGAATTTCAGGCCTTTGGCCTTGAGGCGACGGCCGGCGGCGCGGGCTTCGCCGATGCCCTTCTCGGTCAGCGGCACATCCTGCCAGCCGGTGAAAAGGTTCTTCAGGTTCCATTCGCTCTGGCCGTGGCGGACGAGCACCAGTGTTCCACTCATTATCGGTTTCCTCAGTTCAATCCCAATACATCCATCATGGAATAAAGGCCGGGCGCGCGGCCCTTGGCCCACAGCGCAGCCCTGACGGCACCCCGGGCAAAAAGCTCGCGGCTTTCGGCGACGTGACGGAGTTCCAGACGCTCGCCGTTTCCGGCAAAGATCACGGTATGATCGCCGACGACGCTGCCGCCGCGCAGCGTGGCAAAGCCGATGTCGCCGGAATTGCGGGCACCGGTGTGACCGTCGCGCACCCGCACCGACTTCTCCTTCAGCGAGACCTCGCGGCCGTCCGCCGCCGCCTTGCCGAGAAGAAGGGCCGTGCCGGATGGGGCGTCGATCTTCATGCGGTGGTGCATTTCCAGCACTTCAATGTCGAAGTCCTCGCCAAGGGCCGCAGCGGCCTTCCTGACGAGGGCGGCGAGAAGATTGACGCCGAGCGAGAAGTTCCCGGTCTTGAGGATCGTGGTCCTGGCGGCGGCCTCGCGGATCACGTCATCACCGGCAGCATCGATCCCCGTGGTGCCGATGACGTGGATCTTCTTCTGTGCGGCGGTGAGGGCCACGAGCGAGAGCGTGGCCTTGGGAATGGTGAAGTCGATGATGCCATCGACCCCGGCAAGGACCGCAGCGGGATCATCGCTGATGGCGACGCCCAGCCTGCCGGCGCCGATCAGCTCGCCGCAGTCGGTTCCGACATGGGGCGACCCTTTCGCTTCAAGGCCGCCGGCAAGCGTGCAGCCCTCGGTGGCGTGAACGATACGGGCAAGCTCGCGGCCCATGCGGCCCCCGGCTCCGGCGATGGCGAGTTTCAATGTCATGCCGCCCGCTTAGCGAAATTCGGGGCGCGAGGAAACAGCTTCCTCAGACCATGTGGCAGGCCACAAGCTGCCCGCCCTTCTGCTCCAGCGCGGGCATCTTCCTGGCGCACACCTCCTGCACCAGCGGGCAGCGGGTGCGGAAGGGGCAGCCCGACGGCGGGTTGAGCGGCGACGGCAGTTCACCCGTGAGCACGATCCGTTCCTTCTTGCGTCCGGGATCGGCAACCGGCGTGGCAGAGAGAAGGGCGCGGGTATAGGGATGCTTGGGGTTGCGGAAGATCTGGTCGCGCGGGCCTTGCTCCACCACCTTGCCGAGATACATCACCACCACGTCATCGGCGATATGGCGGACCACCGAGAGATCGTGGCTGATGAAGACGTAGGCGAGGTGCAGGCGTTCCTGCAGGTCGGCGAGGAGATTGAGCACCTGCGCCTGGATGGAAAGGTCGAGGGCCGAGACGGGCTCGTCGAGCACGAGGATCTCAGGCTCAAGCATCAGGGCGCGGGCGATGGCGATGCGCTGTCGCTGGCCGCCGGAGAACATGTGGGGATAGCGGTCGTAGTGTTCGGGACGCAGGCCCACAAGCCCCATCATCTCGCGGGCGCGGGCCGTGCGCTCGGCGGCGCTGAAGCGGCCATTCACCAGCAGCGGTTCCTCCAGCGCATGACCGATCTTCTGGCGCGGGTTCAGCGAGCCATAGGGATTCTGGAACACGATCTGCACCTTGGGACGCAGCGACTTCCGCACCTCCGGTTTCGCCCCCACGACTTCCGTTTCCCCGATGCGGAAGGAACCGGAGGTGGGTTCCTCGATCATGGTCAGCAGGCGGGCGAGAGTGGACTTGCCGCAACCGGATTCACCGACAACGGCCAGGGTCTTGCCGCGGGCCAGCGTGAAGCTGGCGCCGTCCAGCGCCTTCAGCGTGGCGGGTTCGGCAAACATGCCGCGGCTCACGGCGTAGTGGCGCCTGAGGTCGCGGGCCTGAAGCACGGTGGTCATGCCGCACCTGCCTTCCTTGCCGGAGACAGGGGGAAGTGACAGAGCACGCCATCCTTCAGGGGCGGCGGTGTCCTGCACACCTCCTGCGCAAGTGAGCAGCGGGGCGCAAAGAGACAGCCCGGCGGGCGGTCGAACTGGCCGGGCACGGTGCCCGCAATCGATGGCAGGCGGCGGCCCTTGGCGCGTTCCGGCAGGGAGGCGAGCAGGGCTGCGGTGTAGGGATGGCGTGGCGCGTTGAACAGCCCGCCCACGGCCTGCTCTTCCACCTTCTGACCGGCGTAATGCACGCTCACGCTTTCGGCGGTCTCGGCCACCACGCCCATGGAGTGGGTGATGAGGATGAGCGCCGTTCCCGTTTCCTTTTGCAGGCTGGTGAGAAGGTCGAGAATCTGGGCCTGGATGGTGACGTCGAGGGCGGTCGTGGGTTCGTCGGCGATGATGAGCTTGGGCTTGCAGGCCAGCGCCATGGCAATCATCACGCGCTGGGCCATGCCGCCGGAGAACTGGTGCGGGAAGGAATCGAGCCTGGATTCCGGCGCAGGAATGCCGACGGCACCGAGAAGCTCGATGGAGCGGGCGCGGCGTTCGGCCTTGCCCATGTCGAGATGGGTCTGCAGCGCCTCGCCGAGCTGGAAGCCCACGGTGAAGCAGGGGTTGAGGCTGGTCATCGGTTCCTGGAAGATCATCGTCATGTCCTTGCCGATGATCTTGCGACGCTGGTCGTCGCTGATGGCGAGGAAGTCATGGCCGTCGAAACTGATCCTGTCGGCAGTGACGCGCGCGGTCTTGGGCAGGAGGCCCATGACGGCCAGCATGGCAACCGACTTGCCGGAACCGGATTCACCCACGATGGCATGGATGCGCCCGGAATCGACCGAAAGCGAAACGCCATCGACGGCCCGGAACCAGCCCGAGGAGGTGCGGAATTCGACGACGAGATTCTGGATGTCCAGAAGGGCCATGGTGTCAGCTCTTCCTCAGGCGGGGATCGAGGGCGTCGCGAAGGCCGTCGCCCATCAGGTTGATGGCCATCACGGTGACGAGGATGCAGAGACCGGGGAAGGCCATGACCCAGGGATGCGAGAGCATCAGGTCACGGGTGTCGGCCAGCATGGCGCCCCATTCCGGCATGGGGGGCTGGGCGCCGAGGCCGAGGAAGCCCAGGCCTGCCGCCTCAAGGATGGCATCGGACACGCCGAGTGCCGCCTGCACGATGAGCGGCGCAAGACAGTTGGGAAGCACCGTCACCGTCATCAGGCGGAAGGGGCCGACGCCCGCAACCTTCGCCGCCGTCACGTAGTCACGCGAGAGTTCGGCAAGTGCCGAGGCGCGCACCAGGCGCACGTAGCGCGGCAGGTAAACGATGGTGACGGCGATGATGGTGTTGGTAAGGCTGGGGCCGATCACCGCGATGATGAGGATGGCAAGCACCAGGGAGGGAATTGCCATGATCAGGTCCATCACGCGGATGATGATCACATCCACGAGGCCGCCGAACCACGCTGCCGCAAGGCCCATGGCGACGCCGACAACCATCGAGACCAGCATCACCGAGAGGCCGATGAAGAGCGAGACGCGCGCCCCGTACATGAGGCGGGAGAGCATGTCGCGCCCCACCGCATCGGTGCCGAGCCAGAAGCGCGGGTCCGCCCCTTCCTTCCAGAAGGGCGGCAGCCTGGTCGCGCCCTTGAACTGCTCGACGGGATCATGGGGTGCGAGAAGCGGCGCGAGAAGTGCGACCACAACGACAAACACCACCACGACCAGCCCGAGCACGGCGCCGCGGTTTTCGCTGAAGGCGCTCCAGAAGGCGCGGAACGGCCCCGGCGGCTTCACTTGCACGGAGAGGGCTTCACTTGCCATGCCGGATCCTGGGGTTGATGAGGCCATAGAGCAGGTCCACGCCGAGATTGACGATGATGACACAGGCGGCAATCAGCATGATGCCGCCTTGCAGGGCGGGATAGTCACGCCGCCCGATGGATTCGATCAGCCACTTGCCGACGCCGGGCCACGAGAAGATCGTCTCGGTCAGCACGGCACCGGCGAGCAGCGTGCCCACTTGCAGGCCGATCGAGGTGATGACGGGAATCAGCGCATTGCGGAGGGCATGAAGGCCGATGACGCGGCGGGCCGACAGGCCCTTGGCGCGGGCGGTGCGCACATAATCCTCTTCCAGCACCTCCAGCATGGCCGAGCGCGTCATGCGGGCGATGACGGCGAGCGGTACGGTGCCGAGCACGATCGACGGCAGTATGAGATGATGCAGCGCATCGCCGAAGGCGCCCTTCTGCCCGGAGAGCAGTGAATCGATGAGAGCGAAGCCGGTGACCGGCTGGTAATAGTACTTGATGAGATCAACCCGCCCCGACACCGGCGTGAGGCCGAGCGTGTTGGACATGACCAGGATGAGGATGAGGCCCCACCAGAAGATCGGCATGGAGTAGCCGGTCAGCGCCACACCCATGAGAGTCTGGTCATAGATGCCGCCGCGCCGGGCCGCGGCAAGGACGCCGGCGGGAATGCCGAGAAGCGAGGCAAAGAGCATGGCGCAGAGGGTGAGTTCCAGCGTGGCCGGAAAAAGCGTGAGGAATTCGTGCAGCACCGGAGTCTTGGAGACGATCGAGGTGCCGAAATCGCCTTGCAGGATACCGCCTGCATAATCCAGGAACTGTTTCCAGATGGGCTGGTCGAGGCCCATTTCATGGAGCAGTTCGGCATGGCGTTCAGGCGAGATGCCGCGCTCGCCGCGGCGTGCTTCCACAGGATCGCCCGGCACCAGGCGGATCATCACGAAGGTGATGAACATCAACGCCAGGAAGGTGGGGATGGTGAGCGCGAGGCGCTTGAGAAGGAAGCGGATCATTGATCGGCGTACAGGGAAGGGGCGGACCCCGCGAAGGATCCGCCCCGTTCACTCTCGGTGTTATTCAGCCACGTCCACGTCCTGGAACTCGTGCGCGCCGAACGGGCTGATCTTGTAGCCCGAAACCGACTTGCGCGTGGGTTCGAAGACGGTGGAGTGGGCGATGTTGAGCCACATCACGTTGTCGTGGTGGATCTTCTGCATCGCCTGATAGATCTTGGTGCGTTCCGCCGTATCGGTGAGCGAGCGCGCCTTCATCATGTTGTCGTTGAACTCCTGCACGCAGAGCTTCGAGAGGTTCTGCGCGGCGGGCTTTCCTTCCTTGTCGCAACCGGCAAGGAAGAAGAAGTTGTCCGGGTCGCCGTTGTCACCGGTCCAGCCGAGAAGGCCGAGCTGGTGTTCACCGGCCTGCAGGCGCTTGCGGTATTCACCCCACTCGTAGGACACGAGCGTCGCCGTGATGCCGACCTTGGCGAGGTCAGCCTGCATCATTTCGGCCATGCGCTTGGCGTTCGGATTGTAGGGACGCTGCACCGGCATCCACCAGAGATCGGTCTGGAGATTCTCGACGCCGGCCTTCTTCAGCAGTTCCTTGGCCTTTTCCGGGTTGTATTCCCAATCCACCGTCGCCTCGTCGTAGGACCACATGGTCGGCGGGATCGGGTTCTTGGCCTTCTGGCCGGCACCCTGATAGACTTCCTTCAGGATGGCATCGCGGTCGATCGCCAGGGCAATCGCCTCGCGCACTTCCAGCTTGTCGAAGGGCGGCTTCTGCACGTTCATCGACAGGTAGCCGATGTTGAGGCCCGCCTGCGACATCAGGTTGATGTCGGCATCCTTGCCCATGGCTTCGAGATCGGCCGGGTTCGGCGCAATCATCACCTGGCATTCATTGGCCTTGAGCTTGGCGTAGCGCGCCGTCGGGTCGGGCGTGATCGCGAAGATCAGGTCGTCCACCTTGGGCTTGCCTGCCCAGCCGTCGAAGGCCTTGAAGCGGATCACGGCATCCTTCTGGTAGTCCACGAAGGAGAACGAGCCGGTACCGACCGGAATCTGGTCGAACTGTTCCGGCGTTCCCTTCTTCATCAGGAAGTCGGCATATTCGGCCGAGTGGATGGTGGCAAAGTCCATGGCGAGGTTGGCGATGATCGGGGCGTTCGGCTCCTTCAATTTCATCACCACGGTGAGGTCGTCGGTCTTGGTGATCGAGTCGAGCAGGTCGGGCATGCCCATGTCGTTGAAGTAGTCATAGGAACCGCCGGACACCTTTGCGTAGGGGTGGTCGGCCTTCCACATGCGGTCAAAGGACCAGATCACGTCATCGGCGTTGAAGTCGCGGCTGGGGGTAAAGCCGTTCACGCCGGAATGGAACTTCACGCCCTTGCGGAGCTTGAAGGTGATGGTCTTTCCGCCGTCGCTGATTTCATAGGATTCCGCCAGGGCCGGCTTCGGCTCGGTGGTGCCGGGGGCGAACTGGACGAGCTTGTTGTAGACCGGACGCGCCGCGTCGAGCGACGTGCCCGTCGTGTTCATCGACGGGCTGAAGTTTTCCGGCGAACCTTCCGAACAATAGACCAGCGACTTGGCATTTGCCGCCGCCGTTGCCGCCAGCATGGACGATGCAAGCAAGGCAATCCGGAGCAGGTTACGTGTTTTCATGTTATGTCTCCCTGATACAATCCGTACAAACGGACTGACGGGACATAAGCAGCTTTTTGACCAAATGGAAAGTTGAGGCGAAAACCCCGTGGGAAAAGGGGTTCAGGTGCCCAATCCGCCCTGTTTTTCGATGAAGGCCACAACGTCTGCGAGTCCCTTCTGGCGCAGGAGGTCGGTGAAGACGAAGGGGCGCGTGCCCCTCGCCTTGCGGCTGTCGGCCTCCATGACCGAGAGGTCGGCCATCACATGCGGGGCGAGATCGGCCTTGTTGATGATGAGCAGGTCGGAGCGGGTGATGGCGGGGCCGCCCTTGCGCGGGATCTTCTCACCCTGGCAGACCGAGATGACATAGAGCGTGAGGTCGGCGAGTTCGGGCGAGAAGGTGGCGGCCAGGTTGTCGCCGCCCGACTCGATGAAGATCACGTCGAGATCGGGAAACCTCTTCACCATCTCGTCGATGGCCGCGAGATTGAGCGAGGCGTCCTCCCGGATCGCGGTATGCGGGCAGCCGCCCGTCTCCACGCCCATGATGCGCTCTTCCGGCAGGGCCTGCAGGCGGTTGAGGATGAGGGCATCCTCCCTGGTGTAGATATCATTGGTGATGGCGGCCACGGAGTAGCGCCCGCGCATGGCCTTGCAGAGCTTTTCCGTGAGCGTTGTCTTGCCGGAGCCGACTGGCCCGCCAATGCCGACGCGGAGAGGTCCGTTGCTGTTTTTCATGTGCGGAAGATCCGGGGCTGGAGCTGTTCGTGCCGCATGGCGGCAATATCGGAGAGAAGCGTTGCGGAACCAAGAGCATCGGGGCCGGCATGGCGGGCGCATTCGGCAACCGCGGCGATGACGGGCGAGAGGTTGCGCAAGGCCGCAAGGCCATGGCTCTGGCCCAGCGGCACGAGGCGCACCGCAACCGAGACCAGCGCGGCGGCGAAGCCCTGCAGGAAGGCGATGAGGGCCATCTCGCGGGGAAGCCCGAAATCCCGGCACGCCGTCCCGGCGGCAATGGGATAGGCGATCGGCGTATCGCGCGTCGCGGCCCCGGTCCAGACCGATGCGGCGATGGAAAAGGCGCGCCCCAATTGCGTGGTTTCGAGGTGGCGTTCGGCAGAGCCGCAAAGCGCCAGCGCCATGTCGTTCAGCCCGGCAGGGTCAGTTTCCCAGCAGAGCGAAAACAGGACTGCATCGTTCCAGCCGGAGCCGTGCTGCAGGAGATCGCTGATCCACTGCGTGACCCCGGCCTCATCCGCCAGGCGGCCATCCATGATCGCCTGTTCGGTGCCGTGGCTGTAGGCGAAGCTGCCGATGGGGAAGGTCGGCGACATCCAGTTGAGGAGCAGCAGCAGGTGGCTCGCATCAGGGCTCAAGGCTGAAACCTCCGGGGGGCGCAGGCGCGTGAGCGTGGCTGTAGGCGCCATGTTCCGGCGCGAAAGGCTCCCGCACCTCGCCCAGCCTCGCGCCCAGTTGCTCCAGCATGGCGTGGATCACATGATCGGGACGGATCAGGATGCGCGTGTCCTCGATCTGGGCCTCAAGGTGGCGGTTGCCGATGTGCCAGGCGAGCTGGACCAGATGCGCCGCATCGCGGGCCCGCACCTCGATGAGGTCTTCGTCGGCGGCAATCACCTCCACGAGGCGACCGTCTTCGAGAACAAGGCAGTCGCGGTCGGCAAGCTTCACGGTATGGGCGAGATCGACCATCACCTCGTCACCGTGCTGGAGGGTGATGCGGCGGCGGCGGAGGTGGCGCTCGCCGGCATCGAGCACCACGATCTCCCACGGCGTGGCCGCGACATCAGCCGCCCGCACAATGCCGGTGGCGCGGAGCACCATCAGAACAGGAAGTAGCGCTGCGCCATGGGCAGCACCGTGGCGGGTTCGCAAACCAGCAATTCGCCATCGGCCCGCACCTCATAGGTTTCGGGATCGACCTCGATGTTGAGGAGGGCGTTGTTGTGGATCATGTCCTTCTTGCCGATGCCGCCGCGGGTGTTCTTCACCGCCACCATGCGCTTTGCGGTACCGAGCCTCTTGTGCAATCCGGCGTCGAGAGCCGCCTGCGAGACGAAGGTGACCGAGGAATTGCTGCGGAGCTTGCCGAAGCTCGCAAACATCGGGCGGTAGTGAACCGGCTGCGGCGTCGGGATCGAGGCATTGGGATCGCCCATGGGGGCGGCCGCAATCGAGCCGCCGAGCAGGACCATCTCCGGCTTCACCCCGAAGAAGGCGGGATTCCAGATCACGATATCGGCGCGCTTGCCGACGGCAATCGAACCCACCTCGTGCGACAGGCCGTGGGCAATGGCCGGATTGATCGTGTACTTGGCCACATAGCGCCGGGCGCGGGTGTTGTCGTTGCCGGTGTCGCCCGCAAGCGCCCCGCGCTGCATCTTCATCTTGTGCGCGGTCTGCCAGCAGCGGAGAATGACCTCGCCGACCCGGCCCATGGCCTGTGAATCCGACGAGATCATGGAGAAGGCGCCGAGATCGTGGAGGATGTCCTCGGCAGCAATCGTTTCCTTGCGGATGCGGCTCTCGGCGAAAGCGATGTCTTCCGGGATCTGCGTCGAGAGGTGATGGCAGACCATCAGCATGTCGAGATGCTCGGCAACGGTGTTCACCGTATAGGGCCGCGTCGGATTGGTGGACGATGGCAGCACATTGGGAAGCGACGCCACCTTGATGATGTCGGGAGCGTGGCCGCCGCCCGCACCCTCGGTGTGGAAGGTGTGGATGGTGCGGCCCTTGAAGGCGGCGATGGTGGCTTCCACGAAACCGGATTCATTCAGCGTGTCGGTGTGGATCGCCACCTGCACGTCCATGGAGTCGGCAACCGACAGGCAGCAGTCGATGGCGGCGGGCGTCGTGCCCCAGTCCTCGTGCAGCTTGAGGCCGCAGGCACCGGCCAGAACCATTTCCTCCAGCGGCGCCGCAAGCGAGGCGTTGCCCTTGCCCATCAGGCCAAGGTTCATCGGGAAGGCATCGGCGGCCTCGATCATCCGCTCGATATGCCAGGCCCCCGTGCAGGTGGTCGCCAGCGTGCCGTGGGCCGGTCCGGTGCCGCCACCCAGCATGGTTGTGATGCCGGAGTAGAGGGCCTCCTCGATCTGCTGCGGCGCGATGAAATGGATGTGCGAGTCGATGCCGCCCGCGGTGATGATCTTGCCTTCGCCCGCAATGATCTCGGTGGAAGGCCCGATGATGATGGTGACGCCGTTCTGGGTGTCGGGATTGCCGGCCTTGCCGATGGCAGCGATGCGGCCTTCCTTCAATCCGATGTCGGCCTTGAAGATGCCGGAGTGATCGAGCACCAGCGCATTGGTGATGACGGTGTCCATCGCGCCCTGCGCACGGGTGGCTTGCGACTGCCCCATGCCGTCGCGGATCACCTTGCCGCCGCCGAACTTCACTTCCTCTCCGTGAAGGGTGAAGTCCTTCTCCACTTCGATCATGAGGGCTGTGTCGGCAAGGCGCACCTTGTCGCCAACCGTGGGGCCATACATCCGGGCATAGGTCGAACGCGGGATCGTGGCCATCACAGTTCTCCCATGATCTTCTGCTGGAAGCCGAACACCCGGCGTGCGCCGCCCAGCGGAATGAGCGTCACCTCGCGGGATTGGCCCGGCTCGAAGCGCACGGCGGTTCCCGCCGCGATGTCGAGGCGGTGGCCCCTGGCCTTGTCGCGGTCGAAGCGCAACGCCTCGTTGGTCTCGAAGAAATGATAGTGCGAGCCAACCTGCACCGGGCGGTCGCCGGTGTTGGCGACGGTCAGCGTGATGCGGGGCAGGCCCTTGTTCAATTCGATGTCGCCCTGGGGCGTGATGACTTCACCGGGGATCATGGGCTTGCCTCAACGGATGGGATGATGGACGGTGACGAGCTTGGTGCCGTCGGGGAAGGTGGCTTCCACCTGAACGTCGTGGATCATGTCGGCGACGCCGTCCATGCAGTCGCCGCGCGTCACCACATGGGCTGCGGCTTCCATGAGGTCGGCGACACTGCGGCCGTCGCGCGCGCCTTCCACCACATACTCGGTGATGAGGGCGATGGCCTCCGGATGATTGAGTTTCACGCCGCGCTCCTTCCGGGAACGGGCCACGATGGCGGCCATGGCCACCAGGAGCTTGTCCTTCTCACGGGGCGTGAGCTGCATATTTCATCCTCATAATGTCCAAACTTTAGGCATGGCCGCAGGCCCCACGCAGGCGGAAAGCAGGGGAACCAGTGTTTTCCGCAAGGCAAGGCTGTCGTCGGCAACACACCTTGCAATGAGCTTGCCATTCCAGGCCGATGCCCCGTCGCGCGGGCCGAGATGGCGGAGCACGGTGTCGAGCAGGCCCTCTGCCGCGTCCGAAACGATGAGAACGTTCGCCATCGCCTGCACCCCGGCGAGCGTGGCGGGCGTTGCAGGACGGGCAGGACCGAACGCCAGCGCCTCGGCATGGATGAGGCGGCCCGACCGGCGGATGAACCAGCGGTCGCGCAGGGAAACGGCCTCAAGCTGCTCGCCCATGGCGTGACGGCCGAGGATCACCGGCTCGACCGCGACGAAGGCGGCAGCGGGGGCAAGGTCCACGGTGATGGTGCGGGCGAGGGAGGCGCCCTCGAACAGGATCGTCTCCTGCGGCATCCAGTGCAGGGTGGCCCCGGCCTCCGCCACCAGCGACACTGACAGGTCGGCAGGAGGTCCGAGGGTGCGGTACACCCGCTCCGCCGCCTGCGTGGTGAGGGTCAGGGTGGCTCCCGCGCCTGCCTCGCCGCGAATCTCGGCCCGGTCGCCGCCCGCAAGCCCGCCTGATGTGTTGATGAGGATTGCCTCGGTCGAGCCGCGGGGCAGGCGGCACTTGGCCGCGCCCTCTTCCCGAAGGATGGCGGGGCCTGTCCGCTCCATGCGGATGTGAACCGAGCCGAAGGCCCGCTGGGCGAGGAGGAGGGAGGCAGAGGTCATGGCCTGAAGCCTTAGCACCGGCCCTTGCGCTTGCCAGCAGCAAGTCGCGCCCGGATCGCGGAGGTTGTGCGCCGGGCAGAGTCGATGCCGGGCGCTTCGGCAGCCTGACGCGCATTCGGGCGCACGCGCCGGGTTGCCTGCCTGCAATTTCAACAATTCGCCTTTTTTCCGTGGTGCAAGCCCTGCGGCCAAGACACAAGCTCATGACGGTCTTGTGAAAAAGCCACTTTACAAAATCCACGGGCAGGCTCACTTGTGCGCCGCACCATAACAACGATCAAGAAAAGACGACCAGATTACCACATGGATACGTCCCGCAGGGCCTTCCTGGCGCAGGCTTCAAAACTCGCCGCACTCGCCGCCGCCTTTTCCAGCGGCGTCCTTCCGACCGCCGCTTCTGCCGAGGATGACAAGCTATACGGTGCCTTCACGCCGTTCCGCGATGATTTCGTGCGCAACCTTGCCCGTGACCTTGCGGCCAAGCCCTTCGTCGATGAGAAGATCGAGATGCCGGAAGGCTTCGATGTCTCGACCTACGACCAGTACCGCGACATCCGCTTCAATCCGGAGCGCGCCCTGTGGAAGGGCGAGGATCACAGGTTCTCCATGGACCTGTTCCATTCCGGTTTCCTGTTCACCCGGCCCGTCGATATCCACGTCGTGCGCAACGGCGAGCAGGCCAAGCTGAACTATGATCCTTCGCTCTTCATCTTCGGCCCGAAGGTGAAGGCCCCCGATGGCAAGTTGGACCTGCATTATGCGGGCTTCCGGGTGCGCTATCCCATCAACTCTCCCGATGTGAACGACGAATTCCTGGTGTTCCAGGGCGCATCCTATTTCCGCGCCGTGGGCAAGGGCCTGCTTTACGGCCTTTCGGCGCGCGGCCTTGCCGTCGATACCGGGCAGCCGTCGGGTGAGGAGTTCCCCTTCTTCAAGGCGTTCTGGGTCCGCACGCCGGAACCGCAGACCGGCATCATTGTTGTCGAGGCCCTGCTCGACAGCCCTTCCGTCACCGGCGCCTACCGCTTTTCCATCAAGCCCGGCGAAGACACGCAGATGGATACGGAAGTGACACTGTTCCCGCGCCGTGACCTCGCCCATGTGGGCATCGCGCCGCTCACCAGCATGTTCCTGTTCAATGCCATCGGCCGTCCGGTGGAGGACTATCGCATTTCGGTCCACGACTCCGATGGCCTGATGATGCTGACCGGCACCGGCGAATGGCTGTGGCGCCCGCTCAACAATCCGAAGAAGCTGCAGGTGAGCGCCTTCATCGACAAGAGTCCGCGCGGCTTCGGCCTGATGCAGCGCACGCGGCGCTACGAAGACTTCCTCGATCTCGAATCGCGATACGAGCGCCGCCCCAGCCTGTGGGTGGAGCCGATCGGCGATTGGGGCGCGGGATCGGTGCAGTTGTTCGAGATCCCGACCGAATTCGAGACCAACGACAACATCGTGGCCTACTGGCAACCCAAGGATCCGCTGCTGGCGGGCGGCAGCTTCTCCTTCGTCTATCGCCTGCACTGGACCAGCGAATGGCCCGATGAA
Organism: Hyphomicrobiales bacterium; assembly: GCA_016792865.1. Lineage (GTDB taxonomy): Bacteria > Pseudomonadota > Alphaproteobacteria > Rhizobiales > Aestuariivirgaceae > Aestuariivirga. The sequence goes on from JAEUMJ010000029.1 coordinate 13,539, forward strand.
GGTCCGGCCCCGGTCGGCCTGGTGACCTATTCAGGATCAGGTGTCGATTACGACTACACCGCGAGTCCGGCCAAATATGACACCAACAAGCGCATGTACGTCATCGAATTCGAAGGCGGGCCTGCCGCCGGTGAATTTTCTGCCGATGTGAGCGCCAGTGCCGGAACCATCAGCAAGGTTGTGGTTTATCAGAACGACATCAACAAGAGGACGCGCCTGTCCTTTGCCCACGATGCCACTGGCCTCGACTCTGCCGAGTTGCGCGCCGTGCTGAAGCGCGGCGGGGTTGTGGCAGGAGAGACGTGGCTTTTCAGGTGGACGAGATCGTGAACCATACGCCGCCGCAATCACCGCTGGCGATGCCCGAGCAAAGTCTTGAGGCATGGCAACAGACCGATGCCGCCGCTGCGATGCGGCGGCCGTCGGCTGCGGTGCATCTGGCGCGCCTTTTCGTTTTCGGTCTGGCCGGGCTGCTGACCGCAGCGGGCACCTATGGCATGTACGAGGTGATCAGCCCTGTTGATGTCACCTGGCTTCAGGTTGTCTTTGCAGCTCTTTTTGCCCTCACCTTCACCTGGATCTCGTTCTCCTGCGCCAGCGCCATCGTCGGCTTCGTGGTGCTGCTGCGCAACGCCGTGCCCGCCTTCAGCGTGGCGGCCCAGAAGGACATGGGGCGCACCGCCCTGCTGATGCCGGTCTATAACGAGAACCCGGAAGCGGTCTTCGCAACTCTCGAACGCATGGGCCGCAGCCTGGTCTGGCAGGGCATGCAGCGTCATTTCGACATCTTCATCCTCAGCGACACGCGCAAGGACGAGGTGGCCGCACAGGAGCAGGAGTGCTTCAAGGCGCTGCGCAAGGCGCTGCATGGCGAGATGGGGATCTACTACCGCCGCCGCGCCGACAACCATCACCGCAAGGCCGGCAACATCGCCGATTTCGTGAAGCGCTGGGGCAAGGCCTACGACCACATGATCGTGCTCGATGCCGACAGCGAGATGAGCGGCGAAATCCTCGTGGCGCTCGCCGGCGCCATGGCGGCTGACCCGAAGGCAGGAATCATCCAGTCGCTGCCGCTGCTGCGCAACCGCTGGACGCCCTATGCCCGCATGACGCAGTTTGCGGGCCGGGTCTATGGTCCGGTCGTCGCCACCGGGCTTGCGGCCTGGCATGGCCGGGACGGCAATTACTGGGGCCACAACGCCATCATCCGCACCCGCGCCTTTGCCGAAGCCGGTGGCCTTCCGGAACTCAAGGGCCGCAAGCCTTTCGGCGGCCACATCCTCAGCCATGATTTCATCGAGGCGGCATTGCTGCGCCGCGCCGGATGGGCTGTCTACATGCTGCCGCAACTGCGCGGCTCCTACGAGGAAACGCCTCCCTCGCTCATTGACCTTGCAGCCCGCGACCGTCGCTGGGCCCAGGGCAACCTGCAGCACATGAAGATCCTCAATGCGCGCGGGCTGCATTGGGTGAGCCGTGTCCACCTGCTGCAAGGCATCATGTCCTATCTTGCATCACCGCTGTGGTTCCTGCTGCTCGTTGCGGGCATGGGGCTGGCGCTGGTGGCGCGCTACACCGAACCCAACTATTTCGGCGATGGCTTCTCGCTCTTTCCGGCCTGGCCGGTGTTCGATCCCGAACTGGCGCTGCGCCTGCTGATGGTGACGGGCTTCGTGCTTTACCTGCCGAAGGTGCTGGGGCTGATCCTGGCCCTGCGGGACCGCGAAGTGCGCAAGGGATGCGGCGGCACCATGGGCCTGTTGAAGAGTGTCGCGATGGAGACCTTCCTCTCCATGCTGCTCTCGCCGGTCATGATGCTGGTGCAGTCGCGCTTCGTGCTGGATGTCGTCCTGGGCCGCGATTCCGGCTGGAACACCCAGAACCGTGATGACGCCGCCATTCCCTTCGCGGTGACCCTGCGCCGCCATTGGGGCCATGCCACGCTGGGCGTGCTCTTCTGTTGCGCCAGCTTCGCCATTTCCTGGGCGACCTTCCTGTGGTTCCTGCCCATCGTGGCGGGATTGATGCTGTCTCCCGTCGTGTCCTGGGCCACGGGGAACCCGGAACTGGGTCGCCGCCTGTGGCGGGCCAATGTCTTCTGCATTCCGGAGGAAACGCCCCGTCAGGTCGAACTTATGCCCGAACAAGCTCCCGTTGCCATTCTGCATCCGGCGGAATAACGCAGTTTCATGACAGAGCGTATTCCTGGCCGGACGGCCCGTGCCGTCGGCGGCTTCCTGCGCCGTGACCTGTGGAAATGGGTGGCGGCCTACATCCTGCTGCTTGGCCTCATGGCACTGCTCGGACGCTGGACGCCGGAGTTCCTGACGGGACGGACGCTGTGGCACTTCCTGGTCTCCCGCATGGTGGTGGCCTTCGTGATGCTGGGCGTGCTGGCCTCCTTCATCCGGCTCGTTCCTGCCGCGCTGCTCCTGTCTTCGATGCTGCTCATCGTCGGCACCATTTCGGCGATCAAGCGGGCGTCCACCGGTGAACCCTTCCAGATCAGCGATCTCTTTCTCACCGGCCAGACCCCCGCGCTCCTCGGCTATGTCGCCTGGTACCACTGGCTGGCCGCGCTCAGCATCGTGCCGGCGCTGTATCTGGCCGCGCGCAACCTGCGTCTCCGCCTCTGGAGCCTGCCGCTTGCGCTTTTCTGCGCGGGGCTTCTCTCCACCTACCGCATCGAAGCGGTGGTGGACTGGATCCACGACAATTCCTACTGGATCGGGGTCGAGAATCTCACCTTCAACCAGGCCGAAAGCGAACGCATGAACGGCCTCGCAACCCACCTCTATTTTTCCACGGCGGGATTGCGGGTCAAGTCGTACAGCGATGCGGAGGTTGAAGCGGCAATGTCCGTGCTTGCCATGAAGGATGTGCCCGCCGCTCGCCAGACCCCGGCTCCCGACATCTTCGTCGTGCTGGGCGAGGCGTGGTGGCGCGATCCCACCGATCCGCAAAGCCCCCTCGACACCTTGACGGCGAAGGGCTTTGCAGAAGGCAAGATGGTGTCGCCGGTCTATGGCGGGACGACACCCAATGCCGAATTCGAGGTCCTGACGGCGATCCCCGCCCGCAGCTTCATGTCCGGCATCATTCCGTTCCAGCATTATGTCCGGTACTTCAGCGATCAGGCCAAGAGCATGCCGCGCCTGCTCTCCACCATCGGCTACACGGCGCACGCCTATCATAACTTCGACCGCCGCTTCTGGCTGCGCGATCAGGTCTATCCGCGCTTCAACTTCGCCACCTTCGACAGCATGGATTCCATGAAGCTTGAAAAGCAGGGGAACGGCTGGCCCAAGGACGACGGCCTCTATGCGAAGGTCATGGAGCGGCTGGATGCGGAGGCAAGCCAGTTCCATTTCATCGTGACAGTGCAAACGCACGGTCCCTTTGCGGGCGACAAGGTGCGCGACATGATCGACGGCAAGGAGCATCCGGGCATCGCCGACTATCACGACCGGCTGGCGGGCGCGGTCGCGAGCTTCGCCGCCTTCCGGGACACGCTGGACCGGCGTGGCAAGCCCTATGTGCTGTTTGTCTTCGGCGATCACCTGCCGGGACTTCGCCTGCACCAATGGAAAATGGGCTGGACCTCCGAGCAGGATCCGCGCCTGCATGAAGTGCCGTTCCTGGTGGCCAGCAACAGCGAGGATGCAGCCGCATTGCGCGACCGTCTCGACACGCGGCCCCTGTTCTGCACCGCGCCCGTCATGCTGGATTGGTTGCGGCTCGGCCTTGATGACCGCTATCTCCGGCACATGGCGCAGATCTGCGATAAAGGAAAGGCGCTGGGCTATGTTCCTCCGGAGCCGGTGATCCAGAACCAGATATTCAACGCCGCAGCGCCTTGAGATCAATCGAAGGGACGAATGTGGTGGGGGAAGAACGGGCCCCGCCTCAGACGTGGGGTGTCTGAAAGGCGCAAGTGCCTACATAGGACGGGGCCCTGGGGTTGTAGTCACCACGGGAGAATCATTGCACGCAAAGCTTGTGTGAAGCCGGTTCTGCACTGCAGAAGGGATGTGGCCGGGTGCCGTTCGGCCCGCACGGCTTCGGGTGATATCGAAGAACTCCCGCCTTGCGCCCTTGGAGAAAGACGCCCGGCAAGCCGGAGGAAGGCAGGAGTCCTTGCGCGGTTGCGGGGCCTGAATGCCGCCATGATCTTGCCCGGAGCTTTCGCGAGCCCCGCCAATTCCGGATGGCTGTCATTCCCGTTGCATGAGCCGGTCCACGAGTTTCGCGATGGCACTTGCCTCGACGCGTTCGGCACTCTGGCCCGCCAGTCCGAAATGCGCCCGCAGCCGCTCAGCCGCCCGCAGCGAACGCTTGCAGACAATCAGCGTGGCGATGAGCTTGAGGATCAGCACGTCCTGTTCGGAAAAGCGGAGGCCATCCCCCTGCATGATGGGACTGACCGCCCGTGCCGCCACACAGAAGTCAATCGTTCCGGCATCGAGGCCGGAAAGCGCCGCAGCCTCCGCGCCGGAGTAGTGTTTCGTTTCGCCGATCTGATGCATGAATGCTGAGCCGCCACAGCCTGATTGCCGTTAACCGATCAAAGGCCGGGCGTGGGGCAATGTCATGCGGAGAAGGCAATTCCAGTTGATTGAGCCTTCTCAATCTCGTTCAAATTTATCTTTCAGGATCAACAGCCTGGTCGTCACCTTTAATGATGAACGCGGGGGATTTGGACAAAATTCTAAACCATTTTTATCAGTTAAAGTTGTCTGCATTTCCAGACTGTGCGACGAGGAATGCGGGCGGGATTTTTGGTGGATAGAGAGATGATTGGAAAAAGACACCATGCGATTGATCGGTCGCGACCATATTGCCGAAGCCGTCGGGGCGACACCGGACGACTTTTCCGCCAAGCTGGAGGCACTTTATAGCCTTGGCTTTCCCTTGCCCACATCCGCCGGCCGCGATGAATGGTCGGTGCTTGAACTCCTCGACTGGATAAC
>JAEUMJ010000052.1 GCA_016792865.1 Hyphomicrobiales bacterium
GAAGGCGGAGAATGCATGGGTCGGCGCAAAGTCGCGCTCGAACAGCAGGCGCATCGGGTCGCCCTCGTAGCCGAAGGCGGGCTGGATGCCGACCAGCACGTTGCCGAACCTCTGTCCGAGGACGAGAATATGCGAGCCGTCCGTCTGCTTGCGCCCCGGAGCGGCACCCCACTGCTTCTCGATCTCCTCAAGGTATCTTTCGCGCCGCACATGGTCATCCGCGGAGATGCGGGCAACCACATTTGCATCCGAGCCGAAATTGCCGGAGTTGCCATCGAGGATGGCGCGGCGGAGCGCGTCGGCATCGGCGGGCACGTCAACCGTGTAGCCTTGCGCCTGCATGGCCTTCAGCGTGTTGAAGAGGGATTCATAGACCGCGAGGAAAGCCGCCGTGCCGGTGGCACCGGCATTGGGCGGGAAGTTGAAAAGCACCACCGCCACCTTGCGGTCACGGAGCGCCGTGCGCCGCAGGGCCACCATCTTGGCCACGCGTTCGGCCAGCAGTGCGGCACGTTCCTTGTGCACGGCCATGGGGCGTTCGCCGCCCGCACCTTCCTGACGGCCACCAAAGACCATGGGCGAGATCGCGCCATCGATCTCCGGCACTGCCACCATCATGGTGGCCTCAATGGGATGAAGCCCCCGCTCCGACGCTTCCCAGGACTCGATGCTCTGGAACTCCACCGGTTGCGCGGCATAGTAAGGCACATCAAGCTCGACGAGCATGTCCTCTGCCGCCTTCGCATCGTTGTATGCAGGCCCGCCCACCAGCGAGAAACCGGTGAGGGAGAGAACCGCATCCACCGCGGCCTTGCCGTCCTTCATGAAGAACTTGCGGATGGCCGGGCGTGCATCCAGACCCGTTGCGAAGGCGGGCAGAACGGCAAGGCCTCTCGCCTCCAACGCAGCGATCACGCCATCATAATGTCCGGTATCCTGCGAAAGCACATAGGAACGCATCAACAGCAGGCCAACCGTTCCCGCCTGCCCGGCGCCCTTCGGCATGGCGGAGGCCTGCTCCACCACCTTGTTCTTCGCCCTGGGGTGATAAAGCCCCGTATCCGGATAGCTGCGCGGCGGCTCGTGGGCCAGCGCCTCCCGGCCCGGCACATAGCGGGCGACGAGATAGCGGATCAGGTTCTCGACGTTCTCTTCCGATCCCGCCAGCCAATACTGCATCGAGATGAAGTAGGCACGCACGTCCTGGGCCGGTCCCGGGATGAAACGCAGGATCTGCGGCACGCGCTTCAGCATCGCCATCTGGCGCTCACCGGAGGAGGCCGTTTCCGACTTCGACCCCTTGAGCTTCTTCAGCAGCGCCATGAAGCCGCCCTGCTTCGCGCCCATGTCGAAGCGTCCCATGCGGGTCAGGCGGATGGCTTCGCCTGCCGACATGAAGACGGCCAGCGCGTCAAGCTGCTCGCGCCTTGCCTGCAGGGCCGGAAGTACCGCGTTCACATGCTCTTCCATGAACAGCATGTTGGCGATCACCACATGCGCCGAGGCAATGTCGTCGCGGCAGAGTTGCAGCATCTCCGGGCGTGTGGACCATTCCGACGCGGCATGAAGCGCCAGCGTGACACCCGACCTGGCGAGACGGCTGTTGATGCGCGAGACGGCGCCGGCCAGGTGATGGTCCAGCGTGACGATCACCACCTTGGTGGTGCTATCGGCTGAAATGCGCTTTAGCATCGTACAGGGTCTCGACAGTAATGTGTGCAAGGCCGCGCGCTGTGGCGTAGGCCTCGGTGTTGCGGCGCGCCTTCTTGCGCACGAAGAAGGGAATCTTCTTCAACTCGTCTTCCGCATCGGGAAGCCAGCTCACCGTGGCGGGCGTTGCCGGTGCGACGGGTGCATCGCTCTGCTTGCGGTGGCCGAGATGTGACGGTGCCGCCTGCTCATGGAACTCGAAGTCATCGCGGAACATGTGCAGGAGGTGTTCCTCAAGGCCCATCATCAGAGGGTGGACCCAGGTGTCGAAGATCACGTTTGCGCCCTCGAAGCCCATCTGCGGCGCATAGCGTGCCGGAAAATCCTGCACATGCACCGGCGCGGAAATGACGGCGCAGGGAACCCCAAGCCGCTTGGCAATGTGCCGCTCCATCTGCGATCCAAGCACCAGATCAGGGTGAAGCTCGGCCACGCTCTTCTCGACTTCGAGGTAGTCGTCGGTGATCAGGGCCTCGAGTCCGAATTCACGCGCAAGCTCACGCATCGGCCGCGCCAGCTCGCGGGAATATGTGCCAAGTCCCACCACGTCGAAGGCCAGTTCATCCCTGGCGACGCGGGCTGCGGCCATCGCGTGCGTGGCATCGCCGAAGATGAAGACGCGCTTTCCCGTGAGATAGGTGGAGTCAACCGAGCGCGAATACCACGGCAGGCGGGCTTCCCCGTCCGGCAGCGTCGCCGCGGCGTCAATTCCGGCCGTTGCCGCCACTTCCCTGATGAAGGCGCGGGTGGCACCCACGCCGATCGGAATGACGGTGGTGAATTTCTGGCCGAAAGTCTTTTCGAGATAGCGCGCAGCCGGTTCCGAGATTTCCGGATAGAGCGAAACATTGAAGTCCGCTTCCGGCAGGCGGGCAATGTCGGCGGGCGTGGCATCCATGGGTGCTGTCACCAGCACCTCAATGCCCAGAGAGGCGAGCAGCTTCTTCACCTCGATGACGTCATCGCGGTTGCGGAAGCCCAGCGCGGTGGGGCCGAGAATGTTGCAGGTCTTCGGGCGCCGCTGTACCGCCGGCTTGGCCAGTCCGCGCACGAGCCGGTAAAGCGTTTCGGCAGCCCCCCAGTTTTCCTTTTTCTGGTAAGCGGGAAGTTCCAGCGGGATCACCGGAATGGGAAGCTCCAGCGCAGCGGCCAGCCCGCCGGGGTCGTCCTGGATGAGTTCCGCCGTGCAGCTTGCCCCCACGATCATGGCCTGCGGCCGGAAGCGCTCATGCGCGGCTGCAACGCTCGCCTTGAACAGTTCGGCTGTATCGCCGCCGAGATCCCGCGCCTGGAAGGTGGTGTAGGTGACGGGCGGACGCTCGCCCCGGCGCTCGATCATCGTGAACAGCAGGTCGGCATAGGTGTCGCCCTGCGGTGCATGCAGCACATAATGCAGGCCCTTCATGCCGGTTGCCACGCGCATGGCTCCGATGTGGGGCGGTCCTTCATATGTCCAGAGCGTGAGCTGCATGGTTTACACCGCCAGCCTTTCCCGCCGGTTGAGCGGCCTTGCGAAAAGACCTGCCAGGTCGGCAGCCTGCTCGAAGCCGTGCACCGGAGAAAACACCAGTTCGATCGACCATTTGGTCGTCAAGCCTTCCGCTTCCAGGGGATTGGCGAGGCCAAGCCCGCAAACCGTGATGTCGGGGCGCAGGGCGCGGCAGCGGTCAAGCTGGCGTTCAACGTCCTGGCCTTCATAAAGTGCGGTGCCGGCGGGCAGCAGCGCCATCTCCTGCGCCATGTGCTGGGCGTGGAGATAGGGCGTGCCCACTTCTTCCAGCACCATGCCCAGTTCGCGTGCCACGAAGCGGGCAAGCGGAACTTCAAGCTGCGAGTCGGGGAAGAAGAAGATGCGCTTCCCCTCCATCCTTGCGCGATGATGCGCCAGCGCAGCTTCCGCACGGCGGTATGCCGGGCCGGTGACGGCCTCAAACAATTGGGACGAAACGCCGAATTCCTCTGCAGCAGCCTGCAGCCACAGGCGCGTGCCTTCCGCTCCGAAGGGGAAGGGAGCCGCGATCACCTGCGCCCCGCGATCGGTCAGTGCCCTTGCCGTATCACCGAGGAAGGGCTGCGCCATAAGGACGCGGGAGTTTGCACCAATCTTGGGCAGCGAGGCGGATTTGCGCCCCGGAAGGAAGGCACAGGGAATGTTCAGCTCGCGGAAGATGCGCGAGAACTGGTCTTCGACTGCATCCGGCAGGGAACCGGCAATGAGCAGGGACTTCTGCGCACCCGCATCCGGCAACTCGGCAACGAGGCTGGTGAGGCAGGCATCCTCGCCCTGCGTGAATGTGGTCTCGATGCCACTGCCCGAATAATTCAGTACACGGACGTTTGGCATGTGTTCGCGGTTCAGCCGCGCCGCTGCCCGCTTGAGGTCGAGCTTGATGACCTCGGAGGGACAGGAACCGACGAGGAAGAGCATCCTGATCTCCGGACGACGCTCCAGCAGGCGGCCCACCACGCGGTCGAGTTCGTTGTCGAGATCGGCAAGCCCCGCGAGGTCACGTTCCTCGATGATGGCGGTGGCAAAGCGCGGCTCGGCGAAGATCATCACGCCCGCCGCCGACTGGATGAGATGGGCGCAGGTGCGGGAGCCGATCACAAGGAAGAATGCATCCTGGATCTTGCGGTGCAGCCAGACGATGCTGGTCAGGCCGCAGAACACTTCGCGTTGGCCGCGCTCGCGCTTCACCTGTGGCGCGTCACAGGTTGCGCCGCGGGATTCCCTCAGGATTACGGGGCTGTTCATGCGCCTGCCCCCTGTTGCCCGTGGGGCATGACAGGTGCCGCGCCAAGCCGGGCCTGACGCAGCTTCCAGACGAATTGCGCGGCATTGACGGCATAGACGCCGTAGGCCGCAAGGGCGAGGAGCATCAGTTCGTGCTGGCCCAGATAACCGCTCAGGAGTGCCGCCACGTAGGCGGTGTGAAGGGCTATCACCACGAAGCTCACCACGTCCTCCCAGAAGAAGGCTGGAGCGAAGAGATATTGCCCGAAGACATCCTTCTCCCACAGGGAACCCGTGACCATGATGGTGTAAAGAACCAGCGTCTTGAACAGCACCGAGGCATTCGCGGCGAATGCACCCTCACCAGTCATCAGTGTACGGATGACCAAGGCGAGGCTTGCCAGGAAAACGAGGAACTGGAAGGCGGCAAGCACGCCTTGCACGACCGTCCAGGGAGAGGAATCGCGGCGCTGCCGTTGCTCGATCGTATAGAGAGCCTTTCCTTCGGATGATGGTGACAGCCTTCCCATCTTGCCTCCGGGGCCTGCCATTTGTTTCTGTACTTGTCGGCGGGCCACGGGGGCAGGTTAGACTCGCCTTGGCGCAAGTGTCAACTTTTCTTGACGTCCATAAATGTTGACAGTAGCATCGAGCCGAGGTTGCAGCGGACACTTCCTTTATTCCCTTGACGGTGGAAGTGTCCGGGTGTTCTCATCCGATCATAAGTGAATGGGTGCAGAGACCCGGCAAGGGCCAGGCACTCAGGGAGGTCAGGCGTTGTCCAACGATCTACAATGGACCCCGCTTCAGCATCACGAACCGGCTCTTGAACGTCTCAAGCCGTTTACCGAGCCGCTTTCCCCTGCTGTCGCCGCTCCAACCGAAAGCCATCTCGAGGAGTTTGCTTCGGTCATCGAGAACGTCATCGTGCCGCGGCTCCTGATGAGCCACGTCCACAACACCAGGAACATCAGCCTGAAGCGCGCCCGGCTTGACGCCGACGGCGTGCGTGATTTCATTGAACTCACCATGGGCGAGGCACCGGACGCCGCGATCAGCTTCGTCCAGGGCCTGCTCGACAACGGCGTGTCGTTCCAGGACATCCTTCTCGACCTGATGGCCCCCGCCGCACGCGAGCTGGGCGAACGCTGGGCCCATGACTCCACCAGTTTCGTCGAGGTGACGCTGGGCGTCGCCCGCATGCACCGCATCCTGCGCGAGTTCGACGGTGTGCCCAAACACATGTGGAGCCAGGCCGGGGCCGGCCGCAATGTCCTGTTGATGCCCGTGCCGGGCGAGCATCATACCTTCGGCATCCGGCTGGTGCAGGAATTCCTCCTCCGCGAGAGCTGGTCGGTCACGACGCGCTCCGTTCCCAAGGTCGCGGAAATCCACAAAATAGTCGCAAAAGGCGAGTTTGATGTGATCGGTCTGTCCCTGAGCGGCGAGACCTTGATCGACTCCCTACGCTCGTCTATCGCTGAAATACGCGACATTACGAAGTCTTCCGGAACGAAGATCCTGATTGGCGGCCACTTGTTCATGGAGCGGCCGGAACTGGTGGAAGCCGTGGGCGCCGACGCATACGCCCCCGACGCACCATCAACGGTTAACTTGCTGAATCGTTGGGCCTGCGACATGGCGGCCTCAAGATAAAAGGAAGTAAATTCATTATGTCTCTTGGGATCGGCACCCCAGAACTGAAAGGTGAAGCACTCTCCCACCAGGATCCGGCAGTCGTTGCTTCCATTCTGGCTGCTGCGGTGGACGTGACGGTGCTCATGACCCCCGATGGCGTGATCTGCGATCACGTCCATGCCGGTCCCGACATGCCGCAACATCTGTTCACCGGCTGGCCCGGCAAGGCACTGCGCGACACCGTCACGGTGGAAAGCCGCATCAAGGTCGAGCAGCTCATCGACGATGCCAACCACGGCAGCCCGCCCCGCTGGCGGCAGGTCAACCATCCCATGCGGGAAGGTCCGGACGTGCCGGTGATGTACAGCGCCATCAAGGCAGGCCCTGCGGGCCACATCATTGCCATTGGCCGCGACATGAGCACCATGGCGCAGCTTCAGCAGCGCCTGCTGTCTGCCGAACAGGCCGTGGAGGCCGAATACCAGCGCCTCCGCAACGCCGAGACGCGCTTCCGCATGTTGCTGCAATCGGCTTCCGACGCGATCATGATCTTCGAGGCGCGGACCGGGAAGATTGCCGAATACAATGCCAAGGCCGCGAACCTCCTGGGCCGCTCCGGCAAGCGCATGCAGGGCGCCGACATCCTTGAAATCTTCCCGGAGGCCGACCGCGAGCCGGTTCGCGCCGCCATCGAGGCGCTGCGCAACGTTGGCCGGACTGACGACATCGTCCTTCATTCCGATGCCAACAAGCAGCAGGCCATCGTGTCGCTGAGCATCTTCCGCCAGGAAAACACCCAATATGTGCTGCTCCGCATGGTGCCGCATGTGGTGGGCGATTCCGCCACCGTGCTGCCCAAGACGCAGTCGAAGGTGGTCAAGATCATCAACGAAATGCCGATCGGTTTTGTCGTCACCGACACCAACCTCAATATCCTCACGGCCAACGCCGCCTTCCTCGACCAGGTGCAGCTTGCCTCCGAGGAACAGGCGCGCGGCATTTCCCTGGAGCGCTGGCTCGGGCGCCAGGGCGTGGACCTCGGCATCGTCGTGGGCCAGCTTCGGGAACGCGGCGAGATCCGCAACTTCCACACCATCGTGCGTGGCCAGTTCGGCACCGTCGATGACGTGGAACTGTCGGCCGTGGCAGTCATGGATGGTGAATCCCCCTGCTTCGGCTTCGCCCTCCACCGCTTCAGCCGCCAGCGCGTGAGCGCCAACCGCACCGAAACCGGGCTTCTCCGCTCGGTGGACGAGTTCACCCGCCTTGTCGGCAAGGTGCCGCTCAAGGAACTGGTGCGTGAGTCAACCGACATCATCGAACGGTTGTGCATCGAGGCGGCGTTGCAGATGAACGGCGACAACCGCGCCAGCGCGGCAGAAATGCTCGGCCTCTCCCGCCAGAGCCTCTACATGAAGTTGCATCGCTACGGGATCGATGATCCGTCCACCTCCGATTAGCGTATTGACAGCAAAACTGTAAAACCTCGTTGACACTCGCGGGAGGCGGGTCCATCCTTTCGGCATGGACCGTTCTGTGCCCGTTTTCCGTTCGGTATCGGCTCCATCGCCGCGGGCCGTACTCGAACTCTTGAAGCCGGTAACCTGGTTTGCCCCGATGTGGGCCTATGGTTGCGGCATTGTCTCTTCGGGCATCCCGGTGACGGGTCATTTCTGGACCTTTGCCGCCGGCGTGCTGCTCTGCGGGCCGCTGGTGTGCGGAACCTCGCAGGCCGCGAACGACTGGTTCGACCGGCATGTGGACGCAATCAATGAACCCAACCGCCCCATCCCCTCCGGTCGCGTGCCCGGCCAATGGGGCTTGTGGATCGCAATTGGCTGGAGCCTTCTCTCGCTCGCCGTGGCCGCGACACTTGGAACCTGGGTTCTGGTGGCAACCGCATTCGGCCTTCTCGCCGCCTGGGCTTATTCCGCCCCGCCCCTGCGCCTGAAGGTCAACGGCTGGTGGGGCAACAGTGCCGTGGGACTTTGCTATGAAGGGCTGCCCTGGTTCACCGCCGTTGCCGCCATGCAGGGCGGAATGCCTCCTGCGGAAATCCTGTGGCTCGCACTCCTCTATTCTGCCGGTGCCCATGGCATCATGACGCTCAATGACTTCAAGGCCGTTGCCGGAGACAGGCTGATGGGCATCGGTTCGCTGCCGGTGCGCCTTGGCGAGCGCCGCGCCGCCATTCTTGCCTGCGTGGTGATGGCGGTGCCGCAAGTGATCGTCGCCGCGCTGCTCGTGGCATGGAACCGTCCGCTCCATGCGGGCATCGTGGCGCTGTCGCTCGTCTTGCAGATGGCTTGCATGGTGCGCCTGCTTAAGGATCCGAAGGCCCATGCTCCCTGGTACAACGGTACGGGCGTCACTCTCTATGTGCTCGGCATGATGGCAGCGGCAATCGCCGTACGCGGAGGTCTGGCATGAGCATGGCCCCGCAAGGTGAACTGGGCGCAGTGGGCGGATTGGGCTGGCTGGGCATTGCCCGGCTCGGCCTCGTGCAATCCGCGCTGGGCGCGATTGTCGTTCTCACCACCTCCACCATCAACCGGGTGATGATCGTCGAACTGTCCCTGCTTGCCGTCATCCCCGGCGTGCTGGTGGCCTGGCACTATGCCCTTCAGGTGCTGCGGCCCCGCTGGGGTCATGGCTCCGACACCGGCGGCAGGCGCACGCCGTGGATCATCGGAGGAATGGCCACGCTGGCTGCGGGTGGATTCCTGGCTGCCGCCTCGGTGTGGCTGATCGCACAGGACTTCTGGGCCGGCATGATGCTGGCCGCCGCCGCCTTCACGCTGATCGGCGTGGGCGTCGGTGCGGCCGGCACATCGCTGCTGGTGCTCATGGCCGAAACCGTTGCGCAGGCACGGCGGCCCGCAGCGGCCACCATCGTCTGGACCATGATGATCGTGGGTTTCATCATCACCTCCATCGTGGCCGGAAAGCTGCTCGACCCCTTCAGCCTTGCGCGCCTCGTCTGGGTGGCGGCAATCATCACGGGCACGGCCTTCATCGTCAGCACGCTGGCTGTGCTCGGCATTGAACGCGGCCACGCGAGGGAACGCGCCGCAAAGGGCGACGACACGCCCTTCATGGAGGCGATTGCAGGGGTGTGGAGCGATGCCGATGCCCGCCGCTTCGCCATCTTCATTTTCATGTCGATGCTCGGTTACAGCGCGCAGGACCTGATCCTCGAACCGTTTGCCGGCCTCGTCTTCAACATGACCCCCGGCGAGACAACAGCACTCTCCGGCACCCAGAATGCCGGTGTCCTCACGGGAATGTTGCTGGTGGGCCTTGCCGCAACCCTGTTCGGAAAGGCAAGGGGACTGGCGCTCCGCAACTGGACGGTTGCCGGTTGCCTTGGCTCTGCCCTTGCCCTGATCGGCCTCGTCGCGGCGGCCCGTTTCGGGCCGGGCTGGCCCTTGAAGGAAACGGTCTTCGCACTTGGCTTCACCAATGGCGTCTTTGCGGTGGCAGCGATCGGCTCGATGTTCAGCGCGGCAGTCGGAGACAACGCGCGTGAGGGCGTGCGGATGGGGCTTTTCGGTGCCGCACAGGCCATTGCCTTCGGGGCCGGCGGATTCACCGGAACCGTGTCCGCCGACATCCTGAAGGGCCTCAGCGGCTCGAACGCCATCAGCTATGGCAGCGTCTTTGCGGCTGAAGCGGCGCTTTTCATCATTTCGGCCTTCCTTGCCATGGGCATCGGGCAGGCGCGGACAAAAGCCAATCCGCTGGTGCTTTCGGCCCAGCATGACCTGGGTGGATGAGGCGAGGCGCATCATGGACGAGACATTCGACATCATCGTCGTGGGCGGCGGGCCATCAGGAGCGACGGCAGCAGAAAAGGCGGCAGGAGCGGGCGCGAAAGTCCTCTTGCTCGACCGGGCCGGACGCATCAAGCCCTGCGGCGGTGCCATCCCGCCCCGTCTCATTCGCGACTATGCGATTCCCCAGCACCTGATCGTGGCCCGCATCGATGCCGCACGCATCGTCTCGCCATCGGGCAGGCTGGCGCACATGCCTGTCGATGGCAGTTACGTCGGCATGGTGGACCGTGCCGACTTCGATGAATACCTGCGCCAGCGCGCGGCGGAGCGCGGCGCGACGCGGGCAACCGGCACCTACACGCACTCCAGCCGCGACGCCGACGGCACGCTGCGCATCCACTACACCCTGAAGGACGGCAGCGAAGCCTCCCGGCGCACGCGCCTCGCCATCGGCGCAGACGGCGCGTTGTCAAAGCTGGGCAAGGACCATGTTGCAGGCTCGGACCGCACGAAGCTCGTCTTCGCCTATCATGAGATCGTCGAGAGGCCCGCAACCGCCGACACCTATTCGCCGTCGCGTTGCGACGTCTACTACAACAGGCGCTACTCCCCCGATTTCTACGCCTGGGTCTTTCCGCACGGCCAGACCGCCAGCATCGGCACCGGCAGCGCCCACAAGGGCTTTGCGCTGCGCGAAGCGGTGGCGCGGCTGCGCGAGGACGCACGTCTCGACGGCTCGCGCACGCTGCGCAAGGAAGGTGCGCCCATTCCGCTGAAGCCGCTCAAGCGCTGGGACAATGGCCGCGATGTGCTGCTGGCGGGCGATGCTGCGGGCGTCGTGGCACCGGCATCCGGCGAAGGCATCTATTATGCCATGCTGGGCGGGGAGCTTGCGGCGCAAACCGGCCTCGCCTTCCTCAGGACCGGGGATGCCCGCGTGCTGAGGCAGGCACGAAAGACCTTCATGCGCTCGCATGGCATGATCTTCCGCATCCTGGGGATGATGCAGTATTTCTGGTACGGCCATGACAAGCGCCTGGAACGGTTCGTCACCATGTGCCGCGACAAGGACGTGCAAAGGCTGACCTGGGCCGCCTACACCGAAAAGAAGATGGTTCGCGCCAACCCGCTGGCCCATGTCAGGATCTTCGTCAAGGATGTGGCCCATCTCCTCGGTATCGTCGCGCCATGATTCCGGACGATCCATTCCATGCAGGACTCCTGGGCGGCGCCATCTTCTGCGTGGTGCTGGCGATTGCAGGCGGCGTGCTGACCCGCATCGGCGACTGGTATCACGCACTGCGCAAGCCTGCATGGAAGCCTCCGGACTGGGCCTTCGGTCCGATCTGGACCCTTGTGTTCTTCTGCCTCACCTTCGCCATCGCCCATTCCTGGGCAGAAGCATCGCCGGGGCAGCGTCGGCTGCTGCTGGTCGCACTTGCGGTCAACGGCATTCTCAACATCGCCTGGAGCGGCATCTTCTTCATCATGCGCAATCCACCGCTGGCCCTGGCCGAACTCGCGGTGTTCTGGATCAGCATCATGGCCGTCATCATCGTGATGAGCGGCATCAGCCTCGCGGCCGTGCTGTTCACCCTGCCCTATATCGCCTGGGTTTCGGCAGCGGGCGTTCTCAATTACCAGATCGTGCGGTTGAACAGGCCATGAGCATCGCCACGCTTTTCAGTTCCGGCCTCATCACCCTGCTGATCCTCATCATCATGGCGGCAGAACTCATCATCCTGAGGGATCACCTCCGGCAATTGCCCATGATCGCCACGGGACTGGGCGCCGGTGCCTCGCTGGTGATGGCGCTGGGGGCGAGCCTCCTGGGCCACAGCTGGCATGTCATCGCCGCCTTCCTGTCCATCAGCTTCGTCTTTCACATCCTGGAAATCAGACAATGCCTGCGTCTCGCAAAACGCCTGCCGCACTGACCCCGGTTCCCGGCGGCGCTGCCCACGACATCGAGCAGCGCAAGAAGGATCACATCGACATCATCCTGTCGGGGCAGGCGAAGCACGGCCTGGCCGCCGGATTTGACGACATCGCCTTCGAGCACAACGCCCTGCCGGAAACCGACTTTGCGGGGATCGATCTCTCCACCCGCTTTCTTGGCAAGGCATTGCGCATTCCGTTCCTCGCTTCCTCGATGACCGGCGGGCCGCAACTGGGCGGCCGCATCAACATGTCGATTGCCGAAGCGGCGCAGGAACTGGGCTTCGCCATGGGCGTGGGATCACAGCGGATTGCCCTGGGCGGGGGCGTGAACCACGGCCTCGACAAGTCGATCCGCCGCGTCGCTCCTGACATCGCGCTCTATGCCAACCTCGGTGCGGTGCAACTGGTTCACGGCATGACGGTGGATGATGCGAAACGCGCCGTTGACCTGATCGGGGCGGATGCCTTGATCCTGCATCTCAACCCCTTGCAGGAGGCGTTGCAGCCGGGTGGCGACCGCAACTGGAGTGGCGTTTCCGCCGCCATCGCGAGACTGTGCGAGGCGCTTCCCGTTCCCGTCATCGCAAAGGAAGTGGGTGCCGGAATCTCCGTGCCTGTGGCGCGGCGCCTTGCCGACTACGGTGTCGCCGCCATCGACGTGGCGGGGGCCGGAGGCTCCAGCTGGGCCGCAGTCGAAGGCAGGCGCACCTCGTCCCAGGAAGGCAGGCACCTGGGGGAATTGTTCCGCGACTGGGGCATTCCCACAGCGCAGGCGCTGCACGACATCAGCACGGCCTTGCCGGACATGCCGATCATTGCCTCAGGCGGCATTCGTCACGGGCTTGATGGAGCCAAGGCGATCCGCCTCGGCGCAACGCTTGTGGGCCAGGCGGCAGCATTGCTTCCCGCCGCGACCCAAGGAACCGAACAGGTTGTCCGGCATGTCGGGGAATGGAGCGAGGCCTTGCGCATCGCCTGTTTCGCAACAGGCTCGGCCACGCTGGAGGAACTCGGGCGGGCACGCCTGAGGTGAGTTGAGACATTTTTACCCGCGAGTGAGATCCGGGGCGGAATGTTCTCGTATAGCAACCGGGGCAATGCCCCGAAATGGAGGATGACCGGAATGAAGAGAATTGCAATCATGGGCGCGGCCCTGATGGCGCTGGCCGTGCCCGCCTGGGCTGACGGCGACGCGGCAGCGGGCGCGAAGGTGTTCAACAAGTGCAAGACCTGCCACGAGAACGACAAGGGCGTGAACCGTGTCGGCCCCACCCTGAAGGG
>JAEUMJ010000067.1 GCA_016792865.1 Hyphomicrobiales bacterium
CCTCCCTGCCCTCATGGTTCTGCTGCGCAGGGAAGCCCAATTCCGGTTCATCGTGTTCTGTGACGATCTTTCCTTCGATGCGCAGGACACATCCTACAAGTCGCTGAAAGCCGCGCTCGATGGCGGGCTTGAGGGGCGCCCCGACAATGTCCTTTTCTACGCCACCAGCAACCGCCGCCATCTCTTGCCGCGCGACATGATTGAGAATGAACGCTCCACGGCCATCAACCCGTCCGAGGCGGTTCAGGAAAAGGTCTCGTTGTCCGACCGCTTCGGCCTGTGGCTCGGTTTCCATAATTGCTCGCAGGACGAATTCTTCGCGATGCTGGAAGGCTATGCCAAATACCATGGCCTCAAGATCAGCACCGAGGAACTGCACGCTGCTGCGGTCGAGTGGTCGGTCACCCGCGGCTCCCGCTCAGGCCGCGTTGCCTGGCAACTCATCCAGGATCTGGCGGGCAAGCTCGGCCAGAAGCTGGCCTGAGGGCTTCCCCAAAAAGACAAAGCCCGGATCAGAGTCCGGGCCTTGCCTTGCAGGGGATCGTTACCCAACGTGGGGAAATCAGTTCATTGCAGTTGCCGATGACAGGTGTTTCATCGGGTCGAGGGCCGTTGCTCCCTTGCGCACTTCGAAGTGAAGCTGCGGGCTGGACACGGCACCGGTCTGACCGGCCTTGGCAATCACGTCACCGCGCTTGACGGTGTCGCCGCGCTTCACGAGGATTTCCTTGGCGTGGGCGTAGGCCGTCACGTAGCCACCCGCGTGGCGGATGAGGACGAGGTTGCCATAGCCCTTGAGTTCGTTGCCGGCGTAGGCCACCACGCCACCTTCAGCGGCGCGAATGCTGGTGCCTTCCGGGACCGCGATGTTGATGCCTTCGTTCTTCAAGCCATTCGCCTTGGGGCCAAACTCGGAGATGACCTTGCCCTTGAGCGGCCAACGCATGTTGAGCTGACCGGTCGCGGGTGCCGGAGCCGGAAGCTCGGCAACCTTCTCTTCGTCAACAGGTTCCGCTGCTGCGGCCTGTGCCTTCGGCTTCAGCTTCAGATTGCCGGTCTGGGCCGGAAGATCGTCGCCTGACGTGCCCGCATCTGCCGATGCGCTGTCATCGGTCTGGTTCTCATCTTCTGCGAGCGACAGGACGGCGCGCTTCTTCTTGGTCGGCTGTGCCACCGGCGCCGGCGCTGTTTCCTTGTCGGGGGTTTCCTTCACCGCCAGGCGCGAGGCCGAGGCCGGGATCCGGATCTGCTGACCGATGCGAAGGCTGGTGTTGTGATCAAGTCCATTTGCATCGGCAATCACGAAAGGCGAGACGCCGTACTTGCGACCGAGCGAATAGAGGGTTTCGCCATTGGTCACGGTATGCCGGCTGGCCGAGCCTGTCGATTTCCGGGCGGGAGTGATGTCCGTCTCGTCCTGCTGGACGGCAGCCACCCGGCGCGGCTTGGACACGGGTGTGATCTCTGTCTCGGACTCATCCATGACAATGCGCTTGCGGGGCTTGGGCGCAGGCGTGATCTCGGTTTCGCCCTGGGCAATGTCAGCGTCGTCATAGGACTGCGCGTTATAGCGCGGCTTCGCTGCCGGCATGGCGGGCTGCTTGTAGCTCTTCTTGTAGTTCTCGGTGTAGTCATACTGCGGCGTTGTCGAAGCACGCGGCAGCGGAGCACGGGTCACGGGGCTTTCCGAGATGGTCTCCTCGTCGGAAACCTGCGGTTCGGCATAGGCTTGGCGCTGTTGAACAGGCTTTCTCACCGACTTCGGTACAGAAGCCGTGTAAACGGGGTCAGCGTCTGAAGGGTTGCTGTATGCGTTCTGGAAGCGCTCGATCGAATTGGAGCACCCCGCCAGAAGGGCTGCCGCTGCCACTGTCATCATGGCCTTGCACACAAGACGGCCCGACAGGTGCCTGGACACACTGATACGCATTGTTAAAACTCCAACTCACAAACTCACTTCACTCAAAATGACCTGTTAAAGTTAAGGGAGAGTTTATGGTGAACGGCCCTTTTCGCTTTTTCTTTCAAGGTCAGGACATTCACTCCACCACAACTTCAGCCCCCACCTGCACCTTGTCGTAAAGATCGATCACGTGGTCATTGAGCATGCGGATGCAGCCCGAAGACACGGCCCGGCCAATGCTCCAGGGCTGGGTGGTGCCATGGATGCGGAATTCCGTATCGCCAATATAGAGGGCGCGCGCACCCAGCGGGTTGTTGGGGCCGCCGGGCATGTGGGCCGGAATGAAATGGCCCCTGTCTGCCTCACGTCGGATCATGTTCGCGGGCGGTCGCCAGTCCGGCCACTCCGCCTTGCGGGTGATGGTGTTGCGGCCACTCCAGGTGAAACCTTCGCGGCCCACGCCGATCGGAAACATCTCGGCCTGGCCGCCCGGCAGCACGTAATAGAGCCTGCGCTCGGCTGTCTGGACCAGAATGGACCCCGGCGCCATGTCGCGGTCGAAGGCAACGATCTTTCGTTGCAGTTCAATGCGCTTCTCTGGCGCAAAGCTCAGGACTTGACCGCCGCCCGACCAGGCCGATGAGCTGCCGTCGCCCATGCCGCCGAAGAGCTGAAAGGTCGCCTCCGCATGGGCAGAATGGTGCAGCAGCATGCCGGCCAACGCGGCAGTCAACAGGGTTTTCGTCATGATCCACCAACAGCCTGCCCATCATCGGGCGCAGGACTTTCGCTTATGGTGAAGGGGCGCGATTAAGTGCCGCTTAAGCGCCTTAGTTTGCAAATGGTGAACGCGGCGGTTTCTTTCGTTAAGGGATGCCGCCAAGCCGGAGCCACGTCCCGTATCGGTTCAAGCACGAACAGTCGTTCGGAAATGCCGGGATGAGGCAGCACGAGTGGCCGGATCGAAAGGCTGCGCTTGCGGCGCGTCAGCCCGTGATAGTCAATCAGGTCCAGATCGAGCGTGCGTGGCCCCCAGCGGACGCGACGTTGCCGGCCCGCATCGCGCTCGATCATGTGCAGCTTGCGCATCAACGCATCCGGCGAAAGGTGGCACGCGATGACTGCCGCCGCATTCACGAACTGGGGCTGGTTCTTGCGGCCAAAGGGTTCGGTGACGGCGAGCGGTGAGGCGGCGACAAGCTTCAGCGGAAACGTGTCCAGCGCCTTCATGGCCCGAATAACGGTTTCGCGCGGCGTGCCCCAAGGGCCGCTCATGTTGCTGCCGAGCGCGATGATGATCATCGCGCCGTATCAGCCACGGTCGCGCAGGAGGCGCGACTTCTCGCGGTTCCAGTCACGGGTCTTGATGCTCTCGCGCTTGTCCGTGAGCTTCTTGCCGCGTGCCAGCGCGATATCGACCTTTACCCGCCCGCGCGGATTGAAGAAGATCTTGAGCGGGACGATGGTGAGGCCCTCACGCAATACCCCGACCGCAAGACGGTCGATCTGCTTGCGATGCAGGAGCAAGCGGCGCGGGCGCTTCGGTTCGTGGTTGAAGCGGTTTGCCTCACGGTATTCGGGGATGTTCGAATTGATGAGGAACAGCTCGTTGCCCTTCATTGCCGCATAGGACTCGCCTAGGTTCACATGCCCGGTGCGCAGCGACTTCACCTCCGACCCCTTCAGCTCGATCCCGGCTTCGAAGGTTTCGATCAGTTCGTAGTCGAAGCGGGCGCGGCGGTTGTCGCCCTTGACGGTAATGCCTTCGTGGGCGCGCGATTTCTTCGCGCCACCGCTCCTGGACGACATCTCAGTTCAGTATCCCCGCGTGCACCATGGCGCTGCGGACCATATCCTTGGTGGAGTCCGAAACAGGCACCATCGGCAGGCGCGCTTCCGGTGTGCAATGACCAAGCAGGCTCACCGCATACTTGATCGGACCGGGATTGGTTTCGACAAACAGCGCATGATGCAGCGGCATCAGGCGATCCTGAATGGCGATGGCCTTCCTGTAGTCTCCCTTCAGGGTTGCTTCCTGCAACTCGGAGCAAAGGCGCGGCGCCACGTTGGCCGTCACGGAAATGCAGCCCACGCCACCGTGGGCATTGAAACCGAGCGCCGTGCCGTCCTCGCCGGAAAGCTGGATGAATTTCTCGCCGGTCATCAGGCGCTGGCGCGACGGCCGCGTCAGGTCGGCAGAGGCGTCCTTGGTGCCAACGATGTTGGGACAATCCTTGGCGAGGCGATCAAGCGTCTCGACCGAGCAGTTGGCGACCGTGCGGCCCGGAACATTATAGACAAAGATCGGAATATCCACGGCCTTCGCGATGGCCCGGTAGTGCTGGTAGATGCCTTCCTGGGTGGGCTTGTTGTAATATGGCACCACGATCAGGGCGGCATCGGCCCCTGCCTTCTTCGCATGTGCGGCATACTCGATGGCTTCTGCCGTATTGTTGGAACCCGCTCCGGCGATTACCGGAACCTTGCCCCTGGCTTCTTCCACGCAGATCTCGATGAGGCGCTTGTGTTCTTCAGGCGTGACGGTGGGGCTTTCCCCGGTTGTCCCGACCGGGACAAGACCATGACTTCCTTCCTTGATTTGCCACGCCACGAATTTGCGATAGGCCGCCTCGTCAACGGCTCCATCCTTCAACGGCGTAATCAAGGCTGGGAAACTTCCCTGAAACTTCACGGCACACCCCTATGGTTAACAAATTGGAAACCAGCAACTCGCTAGTCTGTTTATTCAGGCTTCGCGGGTTCCGGTTCGCGCGGCACCATAGTCGTTCGCATCTGTGGCGGCAAGCAATGGCAATGGGTTATCGGCACATGCCGCAAACCCGTCGCATTTGCTCTTTAGCCGCCGTGTTTTACCGGGTACGAACACCGTTCTAGAAGGAGTCGATCGCGTGTCGTCAGAAGTCAGCCGCCGCCATTTCCTGAAGGGTCTTTTCGCCAGCGCGGCTGTGATGGCGATGCCGGCTGCCGCCATTGCCGCCTCTCCCGCCGTGCAGGCCGTGAGCGCCGCGCTCAAGGGCGATTTCATCACTGCGGGTGGCCTCGCCCAGCAGACGGGAGATCCCGCCGCGATCAAGCTCGTCGAGCTTCTGTACCTCCGCGAAAAGGGCGCCAAGGCCGGCTATGCCCGGATCATGAACTTCCTTGAGGTCGCCCCCAAGTGGCCCTTGACTGAAACGCTCCTGAAGCGGGCCGAACAGGCCCTGTTTGAAAGTGGCGCACGCGGGCCTGAGGTGATCAACCACTTCCTCAATCGCAAGCCCTACACCTCATTCGGCAACATGGCCCTCGCCCGCGCCTCCATGGCGCTGGGAGATTCTGCTGCGGCACGGCAGGCCCTGATGCGCGCCTGGCTGAACCCTGAAATGGACGACGTGGTTGAATCCGCCGCCATCCAGGAATTCGGCAATGCCCTCAGCGAAGCCGACTACCGCCGCCGCCTGTGGATCCTGATCTATGCGCAGGAATCGAATGCCGCCATGAGCCATGCCCGCCGCATGGGCGCGGGGTATGCCAACATCGCGAAGGTTGCACAGGCCCTGCTGCGTGGAACCCCCGGCGCGGACAAGCAATATGCCGGACTTTCGTCGGCCAACCGCAATATTCCCGCCCTTCGCTATGCACTGGCGCGCTACTACCGCCGCACCGACAAGTTCGCAAAGGCGCGGAGCATCCTTGCCGCCGCACCCTCGACCGCAGCCGACATGGGCGACCCGGAAGCCTGGTGGACCGAGCGTCGCATCATCGCCCGCCGCTCCGTCGGTCCCAACCATCGGGACAGCTGGATCACGGCCTACCAGATCGCCGCGCAACACGGCTTGTCGAAGGGAGATTCCGCCGTGGAGGCCGAATTCCTCTCCGGATGGATTGCGCTGCGCTACCTCAGCAAGCCCGAAACGGCGCTGAAGCACTTCACCAACCTCCAGCAGATTGCGCCCAGCCGCACCGAGAAGGCCCGCGCGGCCTATTGGCTGGGCCGCACCCATGAAGCGACTGGAGACAAGGGAGCCGCTCGCGCGGCCTACAAGACGGCGTCGCAATACTCGACCGTCTACTATGGACAGCTCGCCCGCGAGAAAATCGGCCTGGGCGACGTCCCGGAACGGATCGAAAGCGGCGACACCACGAATGCGGCCCGCGCGGCGGTGGATCGTGATGAGGTCATCCGCGCTTTCCGCATCATGGCGCAGGCGGCAGACAAGTCGCAGCTCAACCTGTTCCTCTATTCGATCTCAACGCGCTTCAATTCCGTGCCGGAGATGAATGCGGCGGCCTCCGTCGTGCACCAGCATGGCGGCACCACACTGGCCTTGCGCCTTGCCAAGGCGGCAGGCCAGCGCAACATCGACATCGACACCTATTCCTATCCCATCCGCGGGCTTCCTGACTGGAAGCAGATCGGCAAGCCGGTGGAGAAAGCACTTGTCTTTGGCCTGTCACGCCAGGAAAGCGAATTCGATCCCACCGCAGGCAGCAAGGTCGGCGCACAGGGGCTGATGCAGTTGATGCCCGGAACCGCCAAGCTCATCGCGCGCCAGTACGGCGTGTCGTATGTGCAGGCCAAGCTCAAGGGTGATCCTGCCTACAACGTGAAGCTTGGTGCTGCCCACCTGGGTGACCTGATCGAGGACTTCGGCGGTTGCTATGTCCTGACGCTCGTGGCCTACAATGCCGGTCCGCGGCGCGCCCGTGAGTGGGTCGCCGAGTATGGCGATCTGCGTGGCGGCCAGGTGGACCCGATCGATTGGGTCGAGTCCATTCCGTTCCAGGAAACACGCCAGTACGTGCAAAAGGTCTTGCAGAACCTCCACGTCTACCGCTCTCGTCTTGCACCGAAGACCGTTCGCCCCATGACGGCGGACCTGCGACGTGGCACGCCGGGTGAACTGACCGTTGCGTCCACCTCGGCAGCGCCGGAAGGTGACGGCTGCAAGGGCGGTTCCATCAAGGCGCTGATCACAGGCTGCGATTGATGGCCGGAGAGCAGAGGCTCGTACCTGCTGCTGACGGCACGCGCATCTTTGCGGAACTGCATGGCCCGGATCGTTCCGGAGTGGCGCCGCTGCTCTGTCTTCCCGGCCTCACCCGCAATGGCCGCGACTTTGAACCCGTCGTGGACCGTTATGCATCGGAGAGGCGCGTTCTCACTGTCGATTTCCGCGGGCGGGGACGCTCGGAGAATGCCGCCGATCCCCTCACCTACCGGCCCGACGTTGAGCTTGCCGACACGCTGGCCGTGCTCGACGCATTCGGTTTGCATCGGGCGGCCGTGCTGGGAACGTCGCGCGGCGGCATTGTCGGGCTTCTGATGTCGGCGATAGCACCGGACCGCGTGTGCGGCCTGTGCCTCAATGACATCGGTCCCAGGATCGAGCCTGCGGGCCTGCTCCGCATCATGGGCTATGTCGGCTTCGAGATGGTGTTTCCGGATTGGAATTCGGGGGCACGCGCTTACGGAGCTACAGCGCCGGGCTTCGTGGACGTCAGCGAGGAGCAATGGCAGACGGCCGTGCAACGCGCTTATGTAAGACGTCAGGATGGCCGCATAACCCCTTATTATGACATGAAATTATCTGCCACGCTGCCATCACGGCAGGATGTGGAAGCTGGCAAGACGCCGGAACTCTGGTCCCTGCTTCCCGCGCTTGCCGGAAAGCCCGTGACCTGTCTGCGTGGCGATGCCTCCGACCTGCTCTCGCGCGACACTGTCAATCGTCTGTGTACGGAGCTTCCCCAGACCGATGCGATCGAGGTGCCGGGCCGGGGTCACGTTCCCTTCCTCGATGAACCGGAAAGCGTGGCCGCACTCGACCGCTGGCTGGCCCGCATCGATGGTGTGGCGTAGGGGCGAACGGCGTCAGGTCTTGCGTGTCCGGGTTCCCGACACCTTGCCGCCATCGGCATTCTTCATGCCGCCCGTTCCATACAGCTTGGCGAACTCCGCTTCCTTCCCGTCGGCAAGCAAACGGGCTTGCCTGATCCATTCTTCCCGCGTGATGCGGCCATTGAACTTCAGGTGATCATCCACCCAGTTCACCTGCTCCCTGCTCCATGCGGCAATCTGGTCGAAGTGGAAGATGCCCAGTCCGTGGAGGATCTTCTCGTTCTTCGGGCCGATGCCGCTGATGCGCTGAAGCTTGTCGGCCTTTCCGCCGCGCGCCGCCGCAATGCCCTTGGGCCGTTCGAGCCTGCCCGGTGTTGCCGTCGCGGCGGTCTCCGGGGCTTCACTGACGGCAGCTTCGGGCGCTGCCACCTCGCTTGCGGCTGCGGGCGGCGCAGCCATGAGCGGAGCCGCAACGGCTGCCGTGGCCGGCTCTGCGGCGGGTGCGGCGTCAGCCAGTTGCGCACGCGCTGCATAGGCCGAAGGCGCGTCGGAACCGAACATGTTGCGCAGCGCCCAGCCCAGGAACGCGCCGATCAGATAGGCGATGAACAGGAGTATGAAGAGTTCGACAAGATAGTGCAGCATGATGCTTCTCTCCCGCTCAGGCGTTGATGTCCGGGGCCTGTTCGCTGGTTTTCCAGCCGACGAACACGCCGATTGCGAATGCAACCAGCAGCCAGATCCAGTGGTGGTCGATGATCGTCCGGAAGCCGTTGCTGTACAGGTCAAACATTGGGGTTCCCCTATTTCACAATCCTGATTTCGACTCGGCGGTTGACCGACCACGCTTCCTCTTCATGGCCGGGATTGAGTGGCACGGATTCGCCGTAGCTTGCGACCGAAAGCCTCCCGGCCGCAACTCCTGCCTCCACCAGCATGTCACGCACGCGGATGGCGCGGTGCTCTGCCAGGTCTTCGTTGTAACTGTCGCTGCCACGCTCATCGGCATGACCGCCCACCTCGACGTTCAGCTTGCCGCAGCGAGTGTCCTTCAGGAGGGCCGCATACTGGCTGACGGAAAGGCCAAAGCGTTCCTGGAAGTCCGTCCGTGCAAAGATGAACCGCATCGGAAACACGGAACTGATGCGCGTCATGGCCGCTTCGCAGTCAAATTGCCCGTCGGTCTTGGGTGCCGCTTCCTGCGGTGCAGAGATCACGATTTCTCCCGCACTTGCATCTTCGACACTGCGGCCCCGCTTGTCCGTCGCGGTCACGACAATGTTGTATGTGCCGGGTTTCATGTCCTTCGGCATGGCGAGTGTCCAGCTTTCGCCGTCCGCCGTCAACGCGCTACCTGCACCTCCGAGTTCGGCGGACAGCGGCAATTCCGGCACCGAGACGTTCAGGCTCGTTGTCCGTTTCGCATCGAACGTGCCGTCCACGCTTGCAGGCGCAACATCGGACGCGTGAATCTTCACGGTCGGTGCGCTGGGCGGCGTTGCATCCACTTCCAGCTCGGCGAGGGACTGGTCCTTCGCCTCGGTGCTGCCCTTCTTCACCGTGACCACGACATCGTGAATGCCGTCCTTCAATGCCGAAGCCGGAAGGAGCTTCCAGCGACCCGTACCATCGCGCGAGAGGTTTGCCGCCACGCCCAGTTCGTAGGTCTTTCCCGCAAGGGCGATCGTCAGCGTCGTGCCCTCGCCTTCCGGCCATGTGCCCCTGATCAGGGGGGCCCCGGTGAGATCAAGCTGGCGCTCCACAGTGGGAGCGGCGAGCGGCGCGGCAGTAGACTCAGGTTGAGGTTCCGGCTGGGAATCCGACTGGGAGTTTGACTGGGAGTTTGACTGGGAACTTGGCGCCGGAGCCGGTTCTGCGGGCGGCTGGGGAGCGGCAGCAGTAGACCCGGCCCCTGCCTCTGCCGTCTGCGTTCCTGGTGTTGCATCGGTGGAAGCGGGCTGGACTGCCGGTGGGACCGGTTCGGCAGCCCCTTGGTTTCCGGGGGACTCCGGTTCGGGCGTGGGTGCGGGAGCGGCTTCAGGAGCGGTGTCCGGGGTCGCGGGCGGCTCAGGCGGCGGAGGTGGCGCAAGGACAGTGATCTTTCCCGGCGCCTTGCTGGCCTGGCTCACCGTGGCCCCGTCACTTTCCACGCTGGCAGTTGCCGATACTTCATGGCTGCCCACGTCCAGGGCTGCCGGAAGCTTCAGCAGCCAGTTGCCGTTGCTCGACGAAAGCTCCGCACTGCCGGGCAGGCTGTAGGTCTTGCCGCCGACAGTGACTGCAAGGGTCTTGGCCACACCTTCGGGCCAGGTGCCCTTGATCTCCGTGACGGGTGGCTGCGCTTCAAGTGATTCGACCGTGGGTGCCACAAGGGTGAGCGGCTCCACGACTGCGACCGCCGTCACCTTCCGAACGCCTGCGACGGCTGCAACGATCTTCGCGGCAGCCTCCGGTGGGGCAGCATTGGTGGTCTTGCCTTTCAGCGTGGCGTCACGGCCATCCAGTTCGATCTCGGCCCACCTGGTG
>JAEUMJ010000079.1 GCA_016792865.1 Hyphomicrobiales bacterium
GCGTTCAATTTCCCTGAGCAGGGCAACGCTCTTTTAACCCTAACGGACCATTATCGCGGGCTATGAAAGTCCGTCGCGTATCGTTTGCGTTTGTCAGTGCTGCGTTTCTTGCCGCGTTTGCCACGAATGGCAGTCCTGCTCTCGCCAGTTCATCGTCCGCCCAGCTTGCGCTGACGCGTGATGCCTATCAGGCACTGCAGGCCGGAAACGCCGATGCGGCGATTGCGTCCTACACCGAAGCCATCAATTCGCGCCAGCTTGAGAAGGAAGTGCTTGCCAATGCGCTTCTGAACCGCGCCCTGGCTTACCAGCAGAAATCCGCCGACCAGCAGGCCATCGCCGACTATACCCAGGCGCTTGCACTTGACTCCATGTCGCCGGCCCTGCGTGCCACCGCCCTCTACAACCGCGGACTTTCACGGCAGAAGACCAGCAACCTTCCGGGGGCGGTCGAGGATTTCACATCGGCACTTCTGCTCAATCCCGAATTTGCCCACGCCTATTACGGTCGCGCCACGGCCCTGCGCGATAGCGGACAGTTGCTGTTCGCCCTTTCGGATTACGAACGCGCCATCCAGAACAGCCATCCGGACCTTGCGAAGGTGAACTACGGGCTGGCCCTGACCTACATCGCCCTTCACCGGCCCATCGATGCCCGCCGTGCCCTCGCGTCGGTGCTTGCCGTCAATCCGGAACACCAGGGTGCGCTGGCCGAAATGGCCAAGCTGAACACCTCCGAAAACGCTGCGATACAGGATAGCGATGCCGACCCGATCCTGACGGGCTCAGTCACCGCTTTGGGCAATCATGCGGCTCCGGTTGAACAGGGTGCGGCAAAGGCGGTCGATGTTCCGGCTGCAATGCAGTCTGCCACCGGCGCGGCCAAACCGAAGAAGCCGAAAAAATACACGGATCGTGTTCCTTCAGTTGAAAATGCCAACTACGCCGCCTCATCAGGCGAAGCGGTTGAAGTGGCCAAGGTCATCACGGTCGATGAAGTGCCGGCGGTCCCGCCGCCTGAGAACAAGCTTGTCACCGTCGCTGCCACTGCTGCCGCAGCCGCCGATGCGGCGGCGCCTGCCGAAGCGCCGGAACCCGCTGCCGAGGAAACGACAGCATCCATCGATGCCGCAGAGCCTGTAGCCGAACAGCCCTCGGGCTACATGGTGCAGATCGCATCCGCTTCCACTGAAGATGCCGCATGGTCCACCTTCAAGAAGATGCAGAAAAGCAAGAAGGTTCTCCAGGGTCTCGATCCCATCGTGGTGAAGGCCGACCTTGGCACCAAGGGCACCTTCTATCGCGTGCGCCTTCGCTTCGA
Source organism: Hyphomicrobiales bacterium (assembly GCA_016792865.1). GTDB lineage: Bacteria > Pseudomonadota > Alphaproteobacteria > Rhizobiales > Aestuariivirgaceae > Aestuariivirga. The sequence continues at coordinate 1,322 of JAEUMJ010000079.1, forward strand.
CGAACAATCGGCTGCTGCTTCAGCCTGCAAGAAGCTGAAGGCGGGCGGCGTGCAGTGCTTTGTCTCGAAGTCCTGAGCCTCAGCACCATCATTTGATCAGGGGGGTCCGCGTGCGGGCCCCCTTTTTCAATCCTTGAGGAGGAACGTCACCTTCATGTTGACGCGCCATTCCGCGACCTTGCCATTTTTCACGATGCACTTGATGTCCTGCACCCAGGCGCCTTCCACATTGTCCAATGTGGAGTCGGCGCGGGCAATTCCGCTCTCGATGGCATCCTCGATGGATTTCGCGGAAGATGAAGTCAACTCAATCACTTTTGCAACGGCAGTCATGGCCATTCCTCCAGGGTTTTGCACAACCCGCGCACGGCTGTTTGCCGGGGCGGCGGGGTGAGGCTAAATCCGGGGTCAGGATCAAAATGTGACATGCCGCTCAACCTGATCAAATTGTGTGTCGGTGCCGAAAGCGTCGAGGAACTGGAAAGCTGGATTGCCGATTGCAGGGCCGGCCGCGACACGCTTGACCACACCACACGCATGTTCCCGCGCCGGAAGGAAGAAATCCTCCCCGGCGGCTCTCTCTATTGGGTGATCCGCGGGATGGTGTTGTGCCGACAGCCCATTGCCGACCTTGAGGAGGTCACGGGCGCAGACGGCATCAGCCGCTGCCGCATCGTGTTCAAGCCGAAGGTCGTTCTGGTGCGGCCCACACCGCGCCGCGCCTTTCAGGGCTGGCGCTACCTCGAAGAAGCCGATTGCCCACCCGACATGCCGAAGCGCGAGGACGCAAAGGGACTTTCGGAAAAGATGCGCCGGGAACTGGCGGAACTGGGCCTGATCTAGACTGCGATGTTGTCGATGAGGCGGGTCTTGCCCAGCCGCGCCGCCGCGAGGAGCCGCAAGGGTTCGTCTGAGCTAACTGGCACGGCCAGCGTTTCGGCATTCCGGGCGGTGACGTAATCGACCTCGAAGCCCAGTGTCATGAGAGAGCGGGCAGCGGCCTTTGTCGCCACCTGGGGGTCACCGCCAATGCGGATCTTCTCTGCGGCCTGTTCCAGTGTGCGGATGATCGCCGTTGCCTGGTGGCGCTCATGCTTGGAGAGGTAGCGGTTGCGTGACGATTTTGCCAAGCCATCCTCTTCGCGGATCGTCGGAATGCCGATCACTTCGATGCCCAGATCAAGATCGCGGGCCATGCGCGTGACGACCAGCAATTGCTGGTAGTCCTTCTCTCCGAAGAAGGCGTAGTCCGCAGCCGTATGGATGAAGAGCTTGGCGACGACCGTTGCGACGCCGTCGAAGAAATGCGGGCGGAACTTGTCCTCCAGACCCGCCTTTGCCGGGCCTGCGACCGATACCGTTGTCACGAAGCCCTCCGGGTAGATTTCATCCGCGTTCGGAAGATAGGCAAGGTCGCAGCCGGCTTGCTCCAGCTTGGCGAGATCACCTTCCTCGTCACGGGGATACCGGGAAAGATCCTCGTGTGCGGCAAATTGCTTGGGGTTGACGAAGATCGTGGCCATGACCCTGTCAGCCTTGGCCTTTGCCGCGGCGACGAGCGTGAGGTGGCCTTCGTGCAGGGCGCCCATGGTGGGCACAACCGCCGTGCCCAGTCCTTCGGAGCGCCACAGGTTCACCACATCGCGCAGGTCGGAAAGCGAGCGGGCGACGATCATGCTCATGCATCACGTCCGCGGGCAGGGATCGGCAACATCGACGTCTCCTTCACCTCTTCCATGACGAAATAGGAGTGCGTGCCTTCGACCATCGGCAATTGCCCGATGACGCCTCCGAGAATCTCACGGTACTCGGCCATATCCCGTACACGGATTTTCAGCAGGTAGTCAAAGCCGCCGCCGGTCATGTGGCATTCGAGGATCTGCCTGACCGGTTTGACGGCGGCGTTGAAGGCGGCAAGTGTCGGCTCGTCGGTGCCTTTCAGCTTGACGGTGACGAAGACCAGAAGGGCCGCCTGCAGGGCAGCGGGCGAAATGCGGGCGTGATAACCGAGGATGATGCGGTCCCGCTCCAACCGCCGCATGCGCAGGGTGCAGGGTGTGGCCGAAAGGTTCACCCGCCGCGACATGTCGGTCACGGAAAGCCGTGCATCCTGTTGAAGCTGGCTGAGAATGTTCAGGTCGATGGTATCGAGTTCCGCCACCATTTCTGGCTCCTGTAAGATTTTCCGCCATGAAAATATCAAGAACTGCGGCTTCCGTACAGGGACGGGGCACAACTTGGTGAAAAGCACTTCCACTGATAGGATATGCCTGCCGTCAGGAGGACCATCCATGACCCAGTCTGATCGCAGTGCAATTGCCGACCGGCTCTTCGCCGAGGAAGCGGAACTTGTCCAGACGCTTGCAAAGGAGGTCGCGCTCCCGTCCCATGCCCGTGCCGATGTGGAGCGCATCGCCCGAACGCTGGTGGCCAATGTCCGTGCCAATCGCCGTTCACAGGGATCGATCGACAGCTTCATGCAGCAGTTTTCTCTTTCATCGGAAGAGGGCGTGGTGCTCATGTGCCTTGCGGAATCGTTGCTGCGCATCCCCGATGCAGAAACGGCGGACAAGCTGATTGCTGACAAGATCGGCGAGAAGGACTGGGAAGCGCATCTCGGCCAATCGGATTCGCTTTTCGTGAATGCCTCGGCCTGGGGCCTGATGCTGACCGGCCGTTTGGTGGAACTGGGAAAATCCCCCGGAGCACGCGGACTGGCGTCGCTCCGGAAACTGGTATCGCGTTCGGGCGAACCGATCATCCGTACTGCAATGAAGCAGGCCATGCGGATCATGGGCAAGCAATTCGTCCTTGGACGGACGATCAAGGAAGCGCTTGAAACAGCCGAGCCGCTCACGCGCGAGGGTTGGCGCTTCTCCTTCGACATGCTTGGCGAGAGCGCCATGACCGAACCTGATGCCGAGCGCTATCAGGCCGCATATCTGAAGGCCGTCGAGGCGGTGGGGGCCGGATCGAAGGGGGCTGACATTTTCGCGGCTCCCTCTGTTTCGGTGAAACTCTCGGCACTGCACCCGCGCTATGAGGAAAAGACCAGGGACCGCTGCCTGCCGGACCTCTACGCCAGAATGCTGGACCTTGCGGTTGCTGCCCGGAAGCGCAACATCGGCCTTACGGTGGATGCGGAGGAGGCGGCCCGGCTCGATATCTCGCTGGAACTCTTTGGCCGCCTTGCTGCGGCACCGGAACTGAAGGACTGGAACGGACTGGGCCTTGCCGTGCAAGCCTATGGCCGCCGTGCCCGCCCGGTGCTGGAATGGCTTGCATCCCTTGCCGGGAAGACAGGCCGCATCCTGCCTGTGCGCCTGGTGAAAGGGGCCTACTGGGACACGGAAATCAAGCGGGCACAGGAGGGGGGATTGGAGTCGTTCCCGGTCTTCACCCGCAAGGTTTCGACGGATGTGAGCTATCTCGCCTGCGCCCGCTACATGCTGGCGCGTCGCGATGTGTTCTTCCCGCAGTTTGCCACGCACAATGCCCAGACTGTCGCCTCGATCGCGGTGATGGCAGGCAACGACAAGCGGTACGAGTTCCAGCGCCTGCATGGCATGGGCCAGTCGCTCTATGAGCAGGTGGTCAAGGGCGGGCTGATCGACCAGCCGTGCCGCATCTATGCGCCGGTCGGAAGCCATGAAGACCTCCTGGCCTACCTTGTCCGCCGCCTGCTTGAGAACGGCGCGAATACCTCCTTCGTGAACCGCCTTGCAGATGACGATGCGCCGATTGCGGAGATCATCGCCGATCCGGTTCTTGAAGTGCAGAAGCTTGCGCAGATCCCGCATCCCCGGATCCTGCCGCCCGCCCGCCTGTTCGGCGCACGCGAAAATTCCGCCGGACTGCCCACATGGCACACGCCGATACGCGAACCGCTTCTCGACTCGATCAGGCTTGCACTGGCGCAGCAGACCTCTGCCGCACCGATCATCGGCGGGAAACTTCAATCGGGTGCTGCCAAGCCAGTCCTTTCCCCGCACGACCGAAGCGTGCGCGTGGGGCAGGTGACCGAAACCGATCCGGGGGACGTGGGCCGGGCCGTGTCACTGGCGCATGGCGCACAACAGGCATGGGACAGGCAGGGCGGGGAGGTGCGTGCCGCCATTCTCGAAAAAGCGGCACGCCTGTATGAGCAGAACCGCGCCAGGCTGCTTGGACTGTTGATCCGCGAGGCAGGCAAGACCCTCGACAACGCGATTGCCGATCTGCGAGAGGCAGTTGATTTCCTGCGTTACTATGCAGAGCGCGCCCGCGCGGATTTCCAGACGCCGGTGGCGATGCCGGGGCCGACAGGCGAGCGCAATGAGCTTTCGCTCCATGGTCGTGGCGTCTTTGCCTGCATCGCGCCCTGGAATTTCCCCTTGGCCATTTTCACTGGTCAGGTCGCCGCCGCACTCGCTGCCGGCAATGCGGCCATCGCCAAGCCCGCGGAACAAACGCCGCTCATCGCCTTCGAGGCTGTGAGGCTGCTCCATCAGGCGGGAGTGCCTGCCGATGTGCTGCATTTCCTGCCCGGCGACGGCGCTTCGATCGGCAAGGTCTTGCTGGCGGACCGCTTGCTGACAGGCGTCGCATTCACCGGTTCCAACGCGACGGCTTCGATCATTGCCGGGGCACTCGCCACCCGCAAAGGTCCGATTGCCACGCTCGTTGCCGAAACGGGTGGCATGAATGCCATGATCATGGATTCCTCCGCGTTGCCTGAGCAAGCTGTGCGTGATGTTGTGGCATCGGCCTTTGACAGTGCCGGGCAGCGCTGTTCGGCGGCGCGAATCCTGTTCGTCCAGGATGACGTTGCGGCGAAAGTCATCACCATGCTGAGAGGCGCCATGGCCGAACTGGTTGTGGGCGACCCCATGAATTACGTGACGGACGTGGGACCGGTCATCGACGATGAAGCCATGCAGAAGCTTGAGGCCCACAAGGCCCGCATGGCGAAGGAAGGCAAGCTCATACATGCCTGTGAGATGGCGGATGAGACCGGCAGGGGGACATTCGTTGCGCCAGCCGCTTACGAGCTTTCGTCCCTTGCACCGCTCTCCGAGGAAGTGTTCGGCCCGGTCCTGCATGTCGTCCGCTACGATGGCACGCGCCTGGACAAGGTGATCGATGCCATCAACGAGACGGGTTATGGCCTGACGATTGGCCTCCATACCCGCATCGAGGATGTGGTTGACGAGGTGCGGAGCAAAGCCCGCGTCGGAAATCTTTATGTGAACCGCAACCAGATCGGCGCGGTCGTGGGTGCGCAGCCCTTTGGCGGCGAGGGACTGTCAGGCACCGGTCCGAAGGCTGGCGGCCCTCACTACCTGCACCGCTTTGCGGTCGAGCGCGTCATGAGCTGGGATACGACAGCATCCGGCGGCAACGCTGCGCTGATGAGCATGGAAGGTGTCGCAGGCGAATGATTGGGGCGAATGGGCGCAGTTGCAATTGCCCCGGCAAAGATGCAAGCCCCTCGCACTCAAGGAGAATCTCTGATGGATATCGTTCGCGACAGCAACGGCAATGAACTCAAGGACGGGGACAACGTCACCCTCATCAAGGACTTGAAGGTCAAGGGTGCAAACGTGACGCTGAAGCGCGGCACCATGATCAAGGGCATCCGCCTGACGGGTAATCCTGATGAGGTGGACTGCCGTCATGAAATGGTGAAGGGCCTCGTGCTTCGCACCGAGTTCCTGAAGAAAGCCTAGTCTTTCACCTTCAGCGAGAGTCCACGATCAACGGCTTCCTTGCCGAACTTCTCGCGGATGAGGTCTATCGCCTTTTCCGCCTTGCTGTTCGCCTCCAGTCGTGGATCGAGTGTGGCCTCGTCTCCTTCGGTCATCTCTTCGAGGTGGGAGAGCGCAATTCCGATCAGCCGGAACTCCGTGCCGGTTACTTCCTTGCGGAGCAGGGGCTTCGCCGCATCGAACATGCGGTGAGCAAGTTGCGTCGGGTCTTCCAGCGTTGTTGCCCTGGTGCGCAGCCTGAAGTCCCTGGTCTTGAGCTTGAGGGTGACGGTGTATCCGCCGTAGCCTTGCTCCTTGGCACGGCGTGATACCTTTTGCGCCATGGCCCACAACAGGGCCTCCAGTTCGCCGTAGTCCGCAACGTCGCGATCCAGCGTGGTTTCGGCCCCGATGCTCTTGGATGTATCGTCGGTGGAGACGGTGCGCATGTCCTCGCCCCGCGACAGGTGATAGAGTCGGGCGCCCATGCTGCCGTAGCGGCGCAGAAGGTCGTTCTTCTCCATCCGCTGCAACTGTCCGATGCCGGTGATGCCGTCCTTTGCCAGGGTTTCCTGCATGGCCTTGCCGACGCCCCAGATCAGGCTCACCGGTTTTCCGGCGAGGAAACCGAGGGCTTCCGTCCTGCCGATGACAGAGTAACCGCGCGGCTTCTCAAGGTCGGATGCCACCTTGGCAAGATACTTGTTGGGCGCCAGCCCCACGGAGGCGGTGATGCCGATCTTCTGCTCGATTTCACGGATCAGCACCGCGAGCGTCTTTGCCGGAGGACGGCCATGGAGCCTCGCGGTTCCCGTCAGGTCAAGAAAGGCCTCATCGATGGAGAGCGGTTCCACCAGCGGCGTCACGGCCAGCATCAGCTCGCGCACCTGATGGCCGACCTCGGAGTATTTCGCCATGTTGGGCTTGATCACCACTGCATCCGGCGCGAGTTTCAGGGCCTTGAACATGGGCATTGCCGAACGCACGCCGCGAATGCGGGCAATGTAGCAACAGGTCGAGACAACGCCCCGCGTGCCGCCTCCGACAATCACGGGCTTGTCCGCGAGCGAAGG